>JAYOTP010000001.1:0-102512 GCA_038150465.1 Flavobacteriia bacterium
ATTGGGGGGTGCAAGGTGAATGGACTTAACTTCATGGAATGAAAACAAGCTTCGGCTCGACCTTGAGCCCACTAAACGCCAAATTGGGAATTCAAATAAAGAGTTTCCTGCCCTTCTTTTTTCTCCTTCTTTTAATAACGGGGAGTTCATGCAAAGAAGAGGATACTGCTGCCGTCATCACTCCACCCGTCACCGGGGTGGATATGCTGCTCATAGGCAACAGTTTTTTTAAGCCGTACGCCAATAAACTAGACGATCAGGCCACCGGTGCCGGACTGACGGATCACCATGGTGTTGTTATCACACGGGGCGGAGAAAATGGCCGTGCTATCAACTTCTGGAACGATTCAAGCAGCGCAGAACATCTGCAGATAAAAGGCGTACTCGATCAGGGAGGTCTGGAATATTTTGGAATGACTGCTGGATCGCTCGCCGAGGAACCTACATCGGGTTTTCGGGAATGGATCGCATATGCGCTTCAAAACAACCCGGATATCCACATCTTTTTGTCCGTCCCTCCCATCGATTTTCCTGCGCAATGGGAGCAACGCGCCCTGGACAACGGCTTCCAGAATATCGAGGAGCTTTATGCATACCTGCTCAACGATCTGGTGCATCAATCGGTCGTGGATTCGCTGCGGGCTGAATTTCCATCGACACGGATCTTCACCATTCCAACAGGAAGCGCTACGCTCAAGTTGGTCCAAATGCACACCGATGGGCTGCTGCTGGACTCCATAGATCTGACAGGGCCAGCTGCATCCTCCCTGTTCACAGATACAAAGGGGCATCAGGGGGATATAATCACCGAAACGGGCAGCCTGATGTGGCTCCAGAGTTTATACGGTATAGACTTGAGCGAATACAGCTTCTCCACGGGTTTCCAAACAGATCTTCCAGCGATTGCTGAAGAATTGGTAAACGCCCATGACCCCATGTACAAATAAGCAGCGGATGAATCAGTTGTCCTTCGATCTGCCGGGCTGCCTGGTGCTCGCCCTCTGCTCTTTTTTCGTGCAAGGCCAAACCATCACTGAACGCATCGTGCACATAGATGCGCAGCTCGAACATCAAAATTATGAGCACTTCAAGCGGCTTGTCCTGTCTTCACCGGATTCTGAGGTGGAATATCTTGAGGGATTTGAATTTGACTGGGGCTACGCATATACGGTTTCGGTCTTGGAAACTCAGCTGGCCTATCCCTTATCCGATGGAACCCGCTACACCTATAAGTACAAGTCTACGGTCTCCAAGACGAAGATGCCCGACTCCTGCCGCTTCCAATTGTTCCTGGCCCCTTCCATATACTATGATGGAGACGCCACTGTGGAGCCCTCCGAGAACAAAAGCTTTCAAATGGTGAACGACAGCGTGTTCCTCTACTTTGGGCGCGTGGAGATCGAAGTGCCCAAGGAACAGATGGCCACATTCCACGAAGCTGTTTTGAATGGATTTGGGCGTATGGGACAGTTCGCCTTCATTCGCGGGAACCGGATCCGATTGATGGGTTTTCGATGAGAAAGTTCCCTTGGCCTGAACAGATCGACCCTTTTCTAAGCATCCATACCACAGATCGTCCTTGCTCATCTTGTTGTTTTCCTTGCTTGCATTCGTCTACACTTTGATAATTTGCTCCACCAAGAATCACTCATGAAGCCGACCCACATCATTGCTCTGCTCCTGCTGCCAATGAATTTTCTGTTGACCGCTTGCTCCGGCACATCGGATCAAACAGAGGAAGTGAACCCAGCTGCGAAGGAACACACCGTACTCGCTGTGCTTTGGCAGCAGAACGCCGCAGAATACCGCGCCCTTTGTTATCAGGCCTTCAACAGCGCCAAGAGGAAGATCGAGCGGAGCGACCTTTCCGATCAGCCACTCGCCCTGATCACCGATATCGATGAAACCGTGCTCGACAACAGCCCCTACAGCGGCATGCAGATCCTCTACGACCGCGCCTTCGATCGGGAAGACTGGATCGAATGGGGGCTTCAAAAGTCTGCCAAGGCGCTTCCCGGGGCGGTCGCCTTCTTCCGCTACGCGGATTCAATGGGAGTGGAAGTGTTCTACATCTCCAATCGCTACGAAGAGCAGTTGGCGGAGACACTGGAAAATATGGTGGCACTTGGGCTGCCCAATGCCGATGCAGAACATGTATTTCTGAAGACGAACTCCAGCGAAAAGCAATCCAGAAGAGACCGCGTGCTGGAAGATCATCATGTACTGATGTATCTGGGCGACAATCTTTCCGATCTCTCCTCGGTCTTTGACGGACAGGGAACCGTCCAGCGCAATCTTTTGGTCGACGAATTGTCGGATGCTTTTGGAGACCGTTTCATCGTCTTCCCCAATGCAATGTATGGCGACTGGGAATCCAAAGGCATCTACGAGAGCGGGCGGGATTGGACAGACGCCCAGCGGGATTCCATTCGTCGGGCCAAGGTGGTTTCGTATAAGTAAAACCCTCGGCGGAGTCTTGCTCCATCAAGTAAAAGATGAGTAGGCAAGCATTCGCCTATCTTACAGTGATCTATTTTTAAAGCTTATCCGATCATGAACATTCATTTATCCCGTTTCCTCTTTTGCTTGATTTTCTTTCTGAGCAGCCTTTCTTCTCTGCTTGCCCAACAGCATATCGACCAGGCCATCGAGTCGGAAAAAAAGGTCCTGATCGAAACCCTCGATGGCGATGAGTTTACGGGCCGGATCCTTTCGCATGATTCCACATCGATCAACCTGGAAACCAACAACGGGATATTCAGCCTTTCCAAGAAGAAGATCAAGAAGCTGGAATCTTACGATTATGCCGGAAAATTCAAATTCCCCAACTCACAAGACACCCGCTACTTTTTTGCCCCAAGTGGGATACCATTGAAAAAGGGCGAGGGCTATTATCAAAATGTTCTTTTGACTGGAAATTTTGTCAATTACGGAGTGCACAGGAATCTATCGGTTGGAGGAGGTGTTGAATTCATCACTCTTTCTGCTGGCCAACCGATCTGGTTTTTGACCCCTAAGATCGGACATTCTTTGAGTGAAAAACTTCATGTAGCAGGTGGCCTTCTGATGATCGGGACTGGCGATTTCAATGGGAGTGGAGACGGAACCTCTTCCCTGATCTATGGCGTGACCACCATTGGAGGCCCCGATCTGAATTTTTCATTTGGCGTAGGATATGGCTACGTGGAGGGTCGTTTGTCTTCCAGTCCCACCATAAATCTGTCAGGAACCATTCGTTTTTCAGACGGCGTTGCTCTTCTGACCGAGAATTACCTGATCGGTGGTGGTGGACATTTTGGCATACAGGGGCTCCGGTTCATGGGGCCCAAACATTCGTTTGATATTGGGATGTTCAACATTCTCGGAGACATTGGCTTTATCATTCCCTTTGTTGGCTATTCCATGAAGTTTTGAGTTCGATTAAATGGCCATAACTTGTTGGCAGTATAAACCCCTGATCCAAAATCTCTTATGAAAAGAATAGCCCGAAACCTCCTGATCTATCCTTCACTCGCACTGTTTGTTCTGGCCTGCGAAAAGGAAGACGATTCGACAAACCCACCGGTAGAACCCACACCTACTTACCGCATCACTGTGGGCGTATACATACTCGATGGCGGCAACTATACAGACCAGAACAAAGATCTGGTCTTTGACACACAGGAAGGCTGTCAATCCTGGAGCCGGACAGCTCAAGCCGATGCGCACAGTTCGAGTGCCCATCTTCACTTCAATGCTGCAAAGAACACCACCTACGACAGTGCTTCAGAGACCATCGCGTGGATGGAATACGGTCCTGAACTCGATCAACCATCCATTGATGCCACTTGCGATGCTGGAAACAACGGGGCACCCAAGACGGCCAACAAAACGGACTATACAGCGGATAAGAACTTCTTTCTCCAGATCAAATCCGTAGAGGAGCTGTAGGTCCTGACAAGACCTAAGGGAGCCCTTCGGTCCTATCAGCGTTATCGATCTCATCCTTTGGCTGATCAATTCAGCCCTTCAGCGGTTTACCTCTTCAGCAAACAGCTGATAACATGAAGATCCTGATCATCACTCTTGGCGTCCTCGGCATGGGCCTTGGTGCGATGCAACTCATGGCCTTAAAGAGCCAAAAGAACATCGAGTCCTATCCCTATTCGGTCATCGAGAGCCATGAGAACTTTGAGATCCGGATGTATGAATCGGCCCTCTTCACCTCCGTGACCCTTAATGACAGCACCTACAAAGAGGCTTCGGGCAAAGGGTTTTCCATACTGGCGGGATACATCTTCGGAGACAACGAGCGGGACCAAAAGATCTCCATGACCTCTCCGGTGGCCATGTCGCTGGAAGATTCGATCACCATGATGTTCATGGTACCCAAGGAGCTGAAGAAGGATTCGCTTCCCAGACCGAGTGAGCGGGCCATCGAATTCGTGGAAGCGCCTCCCAGAAAAGTGGCGGCCATTTCCTTTGGCGGCTGGGCGAACGACAGAAAGATCAAGAAGTACAGAGAACTTTTGGTCCGATCCCTCGAAAAAGAAGGCATTGAACACACGTCCAGGTTCTCCCTTCTGGGGTACAATCCTCCGTTTGAACTCGTCAACCGTCGCAATGAGATCATTGTGGAACTTCCCTGAATCCAGAGGCGCAGCAAGGCGCATCACCGGACACCTCCTTTGCTCACTTGAGAAACGCGTTGATATCTCAGAGGGGTCATGTGGCACAGAGTGCTGGTGTTCGCTCATATTTGTGACGCCAAAGAAGTCCGATCAAGTGGATGAAAGGCATTCAAAATCAAAGGGGGCGGCTGAAGAAGCCTTCAGATGCACCCCACCTCTATGACCTTTCAGCAACTCCAGCTCTCCAAGAACATCCTCCGCTCGCTGTCCGAGCAGAACTACGAGCAGCCAACAGAAATACAGGCCAAAGCCATTCCCGTCGGATTGAGCGGCCGTGACATCTTGGGCAGTGCCCAGACAGGAACAGGAAAAACGGCAGCCTTCGCATTGCCGATCATCCAGAATCTATTGGACCGTGGATCCGGCCATGGCGAACGACGGATCCGAGCGCTGGTGGTCACCCCGACAAGGGAGCTGGCCTTGCAGATAGGAGAGAGTTTCACCGGATACGCCCAGTACACGTCTCTCCGTAACACGGTCATCTTTGGTGGCGTACCGCAGACCGCTCAGGTGCAAGCCATTGAAAGAGGAGTGGATGTTTTGATCGCCACTCCGGGGCGGCTGCTCGATCTGATGGACCAGGGCGTGTTCACATTGAGAGATATTGAATTCTTTGTTCTCGATGAAGCGGACCGCATGCTGGACATGGGGTTCATTCACGACATCCGGAAGATCATCGCTGTGCTTCCCAAAAAGCGACAGTCTTTGTTCTTCTCAGCCACCATGCCCGACAACATTTTGGCCCTATCCAAACAGATCCTGACCGAGCCTGTGAAGATCGCTGTGGCTCCAGTGTCCTCAACGGCTGACACGATCCGGCAAATGCTCTACACTACGAACAAAAAGAGCAAAAAGGACCTTCTGCTGCATCTGCTGAAAGACCCCAGGCTCGATCAGGTCCTGCTTTTTTCGCGCACCAAGCACGGAGCCGATCGCATCGTACGCGACCTGCGCAAACGAAAGATCCTCTGTGCGGCCATTCATGGCGATAAAACTCAGGGGCAGCGTCAAAGGGCACTGGGCGAATTCAAAGAAGGGCGCATACGCGTGCTGGTGGCGACAGACATCGCTGCACGAGGGATCGATATTGAAAAGCTCGGCTACGTCATCAATTTCGACATCCCCAACGAATCCGAAACCTATGTGCATCGGATCGGCCGCGTGGGCCGGGCAGGTGAAAAAGGCATTGCCCTCTCTTTGTGCGAACCCGAAGAGAATGCCTACATCCGGGATATCGAAAAACTCATCGGCAAGAAAATTCCGCTGAACGAGGACCATCCCTTTCCCCAAACGGACAAACCCATGACCAAGGCGGAAAAAGCCGAGTTTGAAAAAGAAAAGCAGAGAAGACGACAAGAATTCTTTGCCAACCGCAACAAGAACAAATCAAGGAAACCAGGCTTTCCTAAAAAGAAATAACCACCAAACACCAGCCTATGGGAAGATCCCAAGAATCCTTCGGAAAAAAAGAGCGCGAAAAGAAGCGGCAGAAAAAACGCGAGCAAAAGAAGTTGCTCAAGGAAGAACGCAAAGCCAACTCCAATAAGGGTGCGGATCTGGACAGCATGATCGCCTATGTCGATGCCTACGGAAACCCCACAGACACCCCGCCGGATCCCACTGTAGAAAAAGAAGAGATCTCTGCTGAGAGCATCGAGATCGGAGTGCCCAAAAGGGAAAAAGAGGCCAAGCCTTTCGAAAAAACCGGGAAGGTCGCTTTCTTCGACACCTCCAAGGGCTACGGATTCATCAATGAGGAGATCTCAGGCGAACGCTTTTTCGTCCACGTGACCGGGCTGATCGACAGCATTCAGGAGAACGATCAGGTGCGCTTTGAGCTGGAAAAAGGGCCCAAGGGTCTGAATGCGGTGAAGGTGGAGAAGATCTGAGCCGCTCCACAGTAAGCTGAAGCCTTTGGGCACAGCGTGCACTTAGAATTCTTTACCTTGGGTGCTCGAAAAATCTCGAATTATGAAAAAATCATTGCTTTTTCTGTTTGTATGTGCGGTATTCAGCCTATCGGCACAGAGCGAACAGCGCGCAGAAGTGATCCAAGCTAATGCGGTTCAGAGCACAGAGGATCTGTCCGTTGCCGAAAACACAACAAAGCCAGTGCAGGCTGTGCAGGCCAAAAAAGCCTCCTGCTGCAGCAAGAAATCAAATGCATCTTCCTGCTCTTCCAGCAAAAGCGCAAAGGTCGAGACAGCGTCAACTGAGGCCAAAGGGGGGCAGACAGCAGCTGTTCAGTCCCCGGTAAAAAAGAAGGCTTGTTGCAGCAAGGGCGGCAGCAAATCAGGCTGCAGCAGTTCAGCCACTGCTCAGGTGCGCTCCAAGACTGAAGAAGCTGAAAAAGAAACCTCTGGTACACAACAGTAGTCTGGGAGTCGAATTCCTCCAGATGGCTTGAGGTAAGCACAGAACCAAAAAAAAGCCGCTCCCAACGAGCGGCTTTTTTGTTGAACGAAACCTTCAGTAGGTAGTTCCCCTGCCAAAACGGAATATCAATTCCCACGACTCAACAGGAACACCACTGACTCGCCCTGATTCAGGCGGGAACCGACCGAATGAGACCTCTCAGAATCCACGAGCTGAGCACGGAATGTATTCGGAGCAATACGGCCCTCATTTTTGGCAACTACGCTGATGCGGCAGGTGTCACCTTCCATTTTTATGCGATAGTTTTTCTTCTGTGCACGGACCTCCTGATCGGCAGCGTGCAGTGTGCCGTTCACATAGATGTCGATGCGATCCCCATCCACATCGCTGAAATCCCAAATGGCGATCCGAATGTATTCGCTGGTCCATTGAATGTGCTCGATCTTTTTCACTTCACCGGGCGCCTCAAGGCGGACGGGCTTTTCTTCAACAGGGGCCGGCACATCCATTGTTGATTCCATGTCTTTAGCTACAGACACGGAATCGAGGATCTTCCTGATCTTCTTAGGATTCTTTTTGATCACCTGCTCAAGCATCTCTGGACTGGCCAGGATGATCGCCCCCTCCGCACAAAGTGAGCTGTCCGGGAAGTAGCCGACGAATCGTCCCTCATACACGGCCTTGGAACCCTCCTCCTTCCACGACATGTCGAGCACCTGCACATAACAAAACTCCTGTTCATCTGCATCGGAGCGTGTGAAGAGATTCTCCACCTCCCGGAAGGAAAGACGATCCTTTTCAAAGTCGACCTGGCCAATGATCCTGGACTTGGTTCGGTCCTGGCTGAAAAAGTTGGTCACAGAAGTTCCCTCGAGCCTGCCATCCCGGTCCACTTCGAATTTGAGTTCGAGGGGAATAAGGTCGCTTCCTTCTGCCCGAAGTGTCCCCACCAAACGGTAGTCTTTTGTCTGTGCATGCAGCAGTCCGCACAAACTGGTGAATAAGATGAGCCATTGTCTCATGGAGCAAAAGTAGATTTCCACTATTATTGAGGATCAATCAAAACCAAATTCAATGAAAAAAGTACTCTTTAGCCTCTTGGCCATGCTGGTCATTGGTGCAGGAACTGTCGAAGCCTCTTTCCCGGTCAAAAAATCCAACAATGAGCAAAGCGTAGAAGCCACTGTTGACGCAGACCTCGCGCTTGTTCAAAACGAAGCTGTTGCCGAGACGAGCGATGCAGGTGGATTCGATTCTGAAGATTGGATCTTGCTGGCCCTTTGGTTTTTCCTGGGGGGATTTGCTGCCCATCGTTGGTATGCCAAAAAGCCAGCTGGCTGGAATATCCTGTTCATCCTTACACTCGGTGGACTTGGAATTTGGGCGATCATCGATCTGATCCAGATCATCACTCAAGACTTTATGTGATCCGTCGAAAGACCGATCTGTCAAGCCGCTCACCACGAGCGGCTTTTTTATTCCAATAAAAGCAGCGCTCAGGCTTCTATCTGCAGCCAGTAACTTCCGCCGTGCCGCTCCACACCGGCCAGGTTGGGGTGCGCCCAAAGCGGTGCCAAATGGGCTGAAAGTTCAGCGTCTTCCGAAACGAAATAACAGGGAAACAAGGTGCGGTACTTGACCGGATCCAGCAGAACAAAAAGGGCGAGGCCGTACTGTTCTGAGTAGAACCGATCGCACATGAACTGAGGGTAGTCATAGGGAATGTAGATGTCGTGAAAGTGCACGATCACACCTTTTTTCAGCCGAGGCAATATTTCCATGAAAACCACCAGCGAATCGGAATTGGGCAGGATGCGATGAGAGTTGTCGATGAACAAGATGTCGCCAGGGGCCAGTTCGTTCACCAGATCCAGCGAACACTCCTCAAACGGCTGGCGCAGGACGCGATCTGAAAGCCCGTCGATCTCCACCCTGGGAAAGGGGTCGATGGAGACGATCTCCATTTCGGGATGTTGCTCCTTCTTGGCCTTGAAAGCCACTTTGGTCGAGTTGCCGCTGCCGATCTCCACATACTTTTTCGGCTTGTGCTTTGCGATCATGGCGTACAAACCCGCTATGTCCAATCCCGGCAGGAATTCGTTGTTCCAAACCGGCTCAGTGGAAGACGTGCCGCTGCCAGAAGGACGGATGGCCTGAAGATTCTCTTTATAAGAAAGTATCTCCTCTATGAACCCCCGATAGTCTGCTCTTCCCTTTTCCACAGCAGCCAACAATTCCGGATGCGCAGGTTTCCCGTGTCCATAGCGCGGAACAAATCGCACGCGGTATTCCAAAAAGAGTGTTTGGACCTTGGGATGAAGAAAGCGATACAGGGATCTGAGCATGCCCAAAACTATGGATTCAATTCCTGCGCAGCAGACCCGTAGGGCCTAAGCAGAGGTACGGGACAAACGAAGTCCGAGAAAGATCAGGAGCCCAAGCGCTGCGAGGACAATCGCCCCAATGCGCTCTCCATCGGAAGGGGGAGCGATCCAGGGGATGAGCTGAGTGATGCCCACAGCCAGGCAGATCGATGCCGTATTTTTCAATATTCTCCTCTTTTTTGATCTGTCCACCAGTACCTTTTTGACGTTCTCTGACACAATTTTACAATCAATTGACGTTGAGTGGAGGCTGCGCGACGCATCTTTTATATTTTTAGCCCGCTTTAAAAAGACAAAACACCCTAAACCGAATTTTCTCATGAAAAAGGTTCTCTTGCTCAGCACCTTGTTTTCCCTGGCCCTAACGTTGTCGTTCAGCGCTTTTGCTCAGGAAGAAACAGACAGTGCCACCATGGAGCAAACCTCCGATACTGCTGCCATGGAGCAGGAAATTGATTCAGCCGCCGCAATGGAAGAAGCCGCTCCAGAAGAAGTGGTGGAAGAAGTCGTTCAGGCAGAGGTAGCTGAAGATCCATCCTTCCAACAGATCATCAAGACCAAATTCATTGAAGGCGGACCTGAGTTCATGGGCATCGTTTTGATCGCTCTGATCCTCGGCCTTGCCCTGTGCATCGAGCGCATCATCTATCTGAATATGGCCACGACCAACAACGCGAAGCTGCTCGAAGACATCGACGGTGCACTGAGCAGCGGAGGTGTGGAAGCCGCCAAAGAGGTATGCAGAAACACCCGCGGACCGGTGGCAAGCATCTTCTATCAGGGACTGGACCGCATGGAAGAGGGCCTGGAGATGGTAGAGAAATCCATCATTGCCTACGGCTCTGTACAAATGGGCAATCTGGAACGAGGTATCTCATGGATCAGCCTATTCATCGCACTGGCCCCTATGCTCGGATTCATGGGAACGGTCATCGGAATGATCGGCGCCTTTGACGCCATCGAAGCCGCTGGAGATATTTCGCCTTCACTGGTTGCGGGAGGTATCAAGGTGGCGCTCCTGACCACTGTATTCGGACTTATAGTCGCCATCATCCTGCAGATCTTCTACAACTACATTGTGGCCAAGGTGGACTCCATTGTCAACAGCATGGAAGACGCATCCATTTCTTTGGTCGATCTGCTGTACAAACACAAGAAGTAAGATGGATACGGCCAAGATCACACGCATCGCAAGTTTTGGGCTGATGGCCATTGGCCTCGTCATGCTTGTGAATGTGTTCATCAACAGCGAATCAGCTGTTGGACCCTTCATCCAATTGGGCTACATCTGCACCTTCATTGCAGTGGTGGCTGCAGTTGTATTTTCCGTCCTGAACCTGTTCAAAGGCGGGAATTCAAAGAACACCCTGATCGGTATCGGCGCAGTGGCAGGTATATTGATCATTGCCTATCTGGTATCGAGTGGAGCCGACTTCGCTCAATACACCGGCGAGATCGCCGTTACAGAAGGAACGAGTAAGATGGTGAGTGCGGGACTGAATTCGTTCTACATCTTCCTTTTCATCGCTGTGATCAGCATCCTCTACACCGAGGTCACAAAAGCCTTCAAGTAAGCACCCATGGCCAGAAGAGAAGCTCCGGAAATCAATGCAGGGTCGATGGCAGACATCGCCTTCCTGCTCTTGATCTTCTTCCTGGTGACCACCACCATGGACGTGGACAAGGGGATCAGCCGGAAGTTGCCTCCGATCATCGAGGATGAACAGGAGAAGCCGCCGCCCATCAAGGAAAAGAATGTATTTGTTGTTCTGCTCAACTCCCAGGACGGCCTCTTCGTTGAGGACGACTACATGGACATCGAGGACTTGCGCGAAGCCGCCAAGGAGTTCATTGACAATTTTGGCAAGAATCCTTTGTCTTCAGACAATCCGAACAAGGCGGTCATCAGCCTGCAGAACGACCGTGGAACATCCTATGAGATGTTCATCGCCGTGCAGAACGAATTGACTGCGGCCTACAACGAACTCCGCGATGAGGAGGCGATGCGCGTTCATGGAGTGCTCTACAGCGAGTTGTCCAAAGACGACAAGAAAGAGATCCAAAAGAAGTATCCGATGAAGATATCGGAGGCAGAACCTGTAAGTCTGGGCGGATGAGTAGATTCAAAAGAAAAGGGAAAGGCGGAACGCCTGCCATCTCGACCGCCTCTCTGCCGGACATCGTTTTCATGCTTTTGTTCTTCTTCATGGTGACCACCACCATGCGCGAAGTGACTTTGCTGGTCAAGAACACCAAGCCCTTCGCCACAGAGATCCAAAAGCTCGAGCGGAAATCCTTGGTGGCGTATCTGTATGCCGGTTCGCCCAAAAAGCGTTTGCAGGGGCAATACGGAAGCCAGCCAAAGCTTCAGCTGAACGATTCCTTTGCGGATGTTACGCAGATCGCCCAGTGGGTGGAAACTGAAAAGGAAGCCATCAACGAAGCTGAACGCCCGCTGATGACCGTATCCATCAAAGCCGACCGCGATACCAAGATGGGTTTGATCTCTGATATCAAGCAGGAGCTTCGCAAGGCCCAAGCGCTCAAGATCAACTACTCGGTGCGCCCGGGTGAGATCTTCTCGGACCAGAAGTGATCCGTTCTGAATAGTACTGAATGAATAACCCCGCAGACCGCGGGGTTTTTTAATGGTGCGTATCGCAGCTTATTTTTCAGACCGTTGAAGACTCAATAGTACCTGTTGTCGGGCTGCACACCCCTCCGTTGCAGGATTTGTTTGAATCCCCACAACCCCAAGCCGGCGACCAGGAACGCAGCGATGGTATAGCCCCATTGTACAGCTTCCCGTTCAGTCAGCAGCTGTTCTATGGGCGCCTCCTGCATCTTGATGCTGATGAATACCGTGGCATTATTGACAAAATGTGCCCCAATGGAATACCAAAGATTTCCCGACCAGTGCCTCATGAGCCCGAGTACCAGACCGAAGAAGAACAGCCCGGTGAAGTGGAGCGGTTGGAAGTGGGTGAGCGCAAAAAAGAGAGAAGTCAGTACGATGCCTCCGGGAGCGCCCAGACCGCGGATCAGTTCTTTCTGGAGCACCCCTCGGAACATGAATTCCTCCGCCAGGGCAGGCAGGCAGGCAATGAGCAAAAAAGCAAAAAGCCATTCCGCCGGATTTTCAGACATCAGCAAATAGGCCATCTGTTGGTTCATGCTTCTGTGCTCGTCCATCAGATCCGCCCAGAGTTCCCCGGAGAGGACCGACTGCAAAAGCCATTCATTGAAATGGACCAGGGCATCTACCGAATAGCCTGCTCCCAGAACGCATAGAGCCGCGATCAGCAGGAGTACGGGACTGACCTTCCTGCTCAAGCCGACCGTCTCCTCAATGCGCCCATAGGTGACATAGGCAAAGGCCCAGGGAGCCAGGATGAACACGCCCGAGACGAACAAGACCTGGAGGATCCTGAGGATATTTCGCGCACCCACCGTGTGGGCCTGCAGTCCGTCTTCACTGACCACATCCTGCAGCGAGACCGATCCCGATCCTGAAGTGAGCATCAGCCCGATCATCTGCGTTAGGCTGCCGAAAAACAGCACAAGGATGAGCAGGAACATCAGGCGAAAGCCTGTGGAGCGATAGGCGAAAAGACCTTTTGGTATCAAGATGCGCGCTTCCCGTAATTTTGCGCAATATAAACGGACATGGTCAAGATCGGTAACATCGAACTGCCAGACTTCCCGCTGCTGCTTGCACCGATGGAAGATGTCAGTGACCCGCCCTTTCGCAAATTGTGCAAGGAGCAGGGAGCAGATGTGATGTACACCGAGTTCATCTCTTCCGAGGGCCTCATCCGGGATGCCGCCAAGAGCGTACAGAAGCTGGATATTTTCGAATACGAACGGCCCATCGGCATTCAGATATTTGGCAATGAGATCTCCTCGATGGAACGGGCTACGGAGATCACGACCGCTGCACAGCCCGATATCCTCGACATCAACTATGGCTGTCCGGTCAAAAAAGTAGCCTGCAAGGGTGCTGGTGCCGGTATCCTCCAGGACATACCGAAAATGGTCCGGCTCACCGAGGCCATTGTGCGCTCCACCTCATTGCCGGTCACTGTAAAGACCCGATTGGGCTGGAACGAACAGACCAAATTCATCGTCGATGTGGCTGAGCGCCTTCAGGATGTGGGTATTCAGGCTTTGAGCATCCACGGCAGAACGCGGCAGCAGATGTACAAGGGCGAAGCAGACTGGACCCTGATCGGTGAAGTGAAGAACAACCCGAGAATGCACATTCCCATCTTTGGGAACGGCGATGTGGACAGTCCTGAAAAAGCCGTGGCCATGAAGGAACGCTACGGAGTGGACGGCGTTATGGTGGGCCGCGCCACGATCGGTCATCCGTGGTTCTTCAGAGAGGTGAAGCACTTCATTCAGACCGGCCAGCACCTTCCTCCGCCCACACTGGCCGAACGGGTCGAGGCTGCGCGCAGACATCTGGAAATGTCTTTGGAATGGAAAGGCGACCACGCCGGAATCGTGGAAATGCGCCGGCACTATGGGAACTATTTCAAAGGACTTCCCCGCTTCAAGGAATACAAGAAAGTTCTGCTGACCTCCTATGAAAAAGATGAGGTGTTTTCCACGCTGGCATTGATCTCGGAGATCTACAGCGCTGAAGTTCCTGCCTGATCAGGAAGTACGCACCACCCCGATCTTGAGCCGCGACACAGCCAACAGGCTGCTGAGTCCTCCGAGCACCAATAATGTGCAGGTGATCAGGAGCATATCCTCTGCCGAGATGCGCACCGGATAGGCGTCTACGGCATAGCCGCTTCCGAGCTTGAGCAAGCCGAACCGATGCTGCAGAGCCACAACCGCAACACCGAGAACCATGCCGCTCACACCGCCGATCAAAGTGATCTGCATGCCCCGCCGAAAGAACAGCCTTCGGATGGAAGAACGCGGCATTCCGATCGACCAAAGCGTGAACAGATCCCGTCTTTTTTCGACCAGACTGATGGTGATCGCTCCGAGGATGGTGAAGCAAGCTATGGCCAGGGTCAAACTGAGAATGAGATAGGTCATCAATCCTTCGCTCTGAAGGACCTTGAAGACTGTGGCCTGTTGTTCATCCCGATCGCGTACCCGGAACTGCGGCCCCATCAATTCCATGATCCGCTCCTTGACCGCATCCATAGAGGCGCCCTGGGCCACCTTCACCTCCAATGCCGAAACCGACGCAGGCAACTGCAGCAGCTCTCTGCAAAATTCCAATGAGGTCAAAGCATAGACGTCGTCAAAATCAGGCTGGATGGAAAAAACGGCCTTCGGGCCCAAGCGACGTGTCCGATAGGCATCCTGCCACTGACCGGGCCGGGGAATGCCTTCCTTCGGAACGAACACCTGGATGGAACTTCGGGCTTCGTTCAGGTATACGCCCAATTTGTAGGCGAGTCCCATGCCGAGCAGCAGCCCTTCCTGTCCAAATGCATAAGTGCCAATGCGGATGCTCTCCTTTACGCCCGTGACCGATGGAAAAGCCGCATCCACTCCTTTGATCATGGCCACCGACTCTCTGTCGCCGTAGCGCAAAAAGACCTTCTCTTCAAGCACCTCGGCAACTGTATCCACGCCCTGCAAAAGGCACAATGCCTCGAACTGCTGCTCAGAAACCTCGAAGTGCTTTCCCTTGACTGCCTCTATTTTGATGTCCGGATCGAATCGATCGTAAAAAGAACGCACGAGATCCTCCAATCCATTGAAAGCAGACAATACCACCACAAGCGCCATGGTGCCCACACAAATACCGATCATGGAAACCTGCTGGATGACCTGCATGCTTCCCGACCGTCCCCTGGACTTCAGATAGCGTCGGGCAATGAAGCCGAGTACACTCACTTGATGGGGTTTTCCCCTTCCCCTCTGATCAGTCGATCGATCTCTTCTTCGTGATCCAGCGAATCATCCAGATGGAAGAACAGTTCCGGCATCTTTCGAAGAGCGCTTCCGTTCCGCTTACTAAGGCCTGATTTGAATGCGCCTTTGTGCTCTTCGATCAGTTGCATGGCTGCCTCCTTATCGGTCAGGGGAAAGATGCTCACATAGACGCGGGCAATGGACAGGTCCGAGCTCACCCGAACTTTGGTCACACTGAGCAGCACCCCGCGAAAGTGCTTCTGACCAAATTGGATGAAGAGTTCTGCCAGATCCTGCTGCAGGGCGCTGGACAGCCGTTTCAGTCGTTCTGACTCCATGCGCTAAAGGTAGACACTATCCCTTCTATCTTTGGGCCGTGGATCCATTCAGGCGCGTTCTCGGTTTCATCCGGCCCCACCGGCAGTATCTGGTTCTCAACATACTGTTCAACCTGCTGACCGTGGTCTTCTCGCTGTTCTCCATCGGGATGATCATTCCGGCCTTGCAGATCATCATGGGGAAGGAGCCTTCTGCCATGATCGACCTGAACGAGCAGGGGCTGCTGAGCGACTTGTTCAATGCCTTTTACCAGAAGATGGCGGAGCTCACGAGTGATCGCGGACAATCCGGGGCACTGGCCTTCGTTTCTGGACTCGTTGTGGTCGTCTTTCTGCTGAAAAATCTGACCCGATATCTCGCGCTGTATTCCGTGGCGCCCTTACGAAACGGAGTCGTCAGGGATATCCGCAACAAACTGCACGAACACATTCTCCGCCTGCCCATGCGCTATTTTCAGGACAGCCGCAGAGGAGATCTGGTCTCCCGAATGACAGGAGATCTGAAGGAAGTCGAAGGATCCCTGATGAATTTCATCGAGGTCATTTTCAGGGAGCCCTTCATGATCCTGGGTTCGCTTGTCGTCCTGGTGAGCATGAGCGGCCGACTGACGCTGCTCGTTTTGATCGGCCTGCCCATCGTGAGTCTGATCATCACCTGGATCGGAAAAAGCCTGAAACGCTCCACAGGACAAGCACAGGAACGGCTCGGGAAATTGATGAGTACAGCAGATGAATCCATCTACGGATTGCGCGTGCTCAAGGCATTTACCGCTGAAGGCAGGCAGCACGGACGATTCAAAAAAGACAACGAAGACCACTTCCGATTGATGAACCGCGTCCTGCGCAAGACCGATCTCGCCTCTCCGATCAGTGAGGTCATGGGCACTTCTTTGATGGCGGTGGTGATCTGGTTCGGTGGTAATGAAGTACTCCGTTCTGAGCATTTCGGGGCCGAACAATTCATTGCCTACATCCTCTTTTTCTATCAGATGATCACTCCGGCAAAGACGTTGTCACGGGCCAATTCCTTCCTGCAGCGCGGTCGGGCAGCCGGGCAGCGCATCTTTGAGGTACTCGACACGCCAAACCCCATCATGGAGGCACAAGGCACCAAGAGGATCGAGAAGGTTGCATCAGCAGTTCGCTTCGATGCTGTCGACTTCAGCTACGAGGATGACAGACCAGTCTTGAAACAAGTGGCCTTCGATATCCCAAAAGGCCACACGGTCGCTTTGGTCGGACAATCCGGCAGCGGAAAGTCCACCCTGGCCCATCTGCTCGCTCGATTCTACGATGTCACAGGCGGATCCATCCAGATCGATGAAACCGATGTGCGTGAATTCGAGCTGGAAAGTCTGCGCGGTCTGATGGGCATGGTCACACAGGACAGTGTACTCTTTCACGGTTCTGTGGCCGACAACATCGCCCTGGGGAAGCCGGACGCTACAGATGACGAGGTGATCGAAGCCGCCCGGATCGCCAATGCTCATGACTTCATCATGGAACTTCCGCAGGCCTACCAAACCAATATCGGCGATTCAGGAGGCAAGCTGAGCGGCGGTCAGCGACAGCGCATTTCCATTGCGCGCGCCATCCTCAAGAATCCAGAGATCCTCATTCTTGATGAAGCCACCTCAGCGCTGGATACAGAGTCCGAGAAACTCGTTCAGGAGGCATTGGGTCGCCTCATGGAGTCGCGTACTTCTCTGATCATCGCCCACCGTTTGAGCACCATTCGCTTTGCCGATGAGATCATCGTGCTGGAAGAGGGAACGATCGCCGAACGCGGCACCCACGAAACACTGCTCGAAAAAGAAGGCGTTTACGCCAAACTGTGCGCCATGCAAAGCTTTGCCTAATGGATAAGATCGAACACCTCGGGATCGCTGTCGAAGACCTGGAGTCGGCCATGAAGACCTACACCGCCCTTTTCGGTGCACCGGCCTATAAGGTCGAGGAAGTTGCAAGTGAAGGCGTACGAACTGCTTTCTTCCGATCGGGGCCCAACAAGATCGAACTCCTCGAAGGCATCGGCACCCAGAATCCGATCAGCAGATTCATTGCCAAAAAGGGAGAGGGTATCCACCATGTGGCCTTTGCTGTGGAAGACATCCGATCGGCCATGGAGCGTCTGGCCTCGGAAGGATTCACCTTGCTGAATGAGGAGCCCAAGCCAGGAGCCGACAACAAACTCGTGGCCTTTGTCCATCCCAAGGACGCCCACGGGGTGCTGATCGAACTCTGCCAGGAGCGAACGGATTAGGAATCCCGGGTAGAACGCTTGGATGCCTGCAGCGGATTCGATCGGATCTGCTCCTCGAGTTTTCGGTGCATGGCGATCTGCCTCCCCAAATACAAAGCCTCCCGGAAAGACCCGTGTTCTGCAGTATGCGCTGCGGCGATATCGAAGGCCGTTCCGTGGTCGGGAGATGTGCGCACCATTGACAGGCCAGCGGTAAAGTTCACGCCCGTTTCAAATCCAAGCATCTTAAAGGGGATCAAGCCCTGATCGTGATACATGGCCAGCACGCCATCGAATTTTTGGTATTCCTGCGTACCGAAGAACCCATCTGGTGAGAAAGGACCAAAAGCCAATATCTCCTGACGGAAGGCCCGCTCCACTGCGGGCTGTATGATCTCCTGTTCCTCTTTCCCGATGACCCCTTTGTCGCCATTGTGCGGGTTCAGTCCCAATACGGCGATCCTTGGCCTCTGGATGCCAAAATCATTCTTCAGCGAGCGGTTCAGTTGACTCAGCCGGTTCATGATGCCCTCAATACTCAAGCTGGAGGCCACTTCGCTCACGGGAATGTGTCCCGTGACCAATGCGACCCGAAGCTGATCGCTGCACAAGATCATTAGCGCATCCCCCTCGAGTTTGGTTTCGAGATAACCCGTATGTCCGGTGAATCCCTCAGATGCCTGCGCGACAAGCGACTTGTCCAATGGTGCCGTGACCAAAAAATCGGCAGCACCTTCTTCCACGGCCTGGCAGGCAGCATCCAAAGAGCGCAGGGTGTATCCGGCCAGTTCGGGATCGGCCACTCCAGCCTGAACACCTGGCTGCTCTTCCCAGCAATCGATCAGATTGACCTGCCCCTCCTTGATCTTTTCCATGGATCCGGCATTCCAAAGCTGCATATGTGACAGCTCCAGTTGCTTGCGTTTGGCCTTGACCACCTCCTGTGAGGCGAAGAGAACCGGAGTGATCATTTCTAGGATGCGGTCGTCCGACAAAGACTTGAGAATGACCTCCAGTCCGATACCGTTCAGATCGCCCACGCTGATCGCAGCGATCTGATTTCTTTTGGGTTCTGTGGTCATTTGCGCTCCTTCAGGAACTGATACAACAGACGAACCCCTACACCTGTTCCGCCCTGGGCCCTGTAGCCGTCCTTGGTCTGAAGGAAGGCAGGTCCAGCAATGTCGAGATGCATGAATGGATAGTCGGTGAAGTGCTCAAGGAATTTTCCTGCGGTGATGGCGCCTGCCTCCCGTCCACCGATGTTCTTCAGATCGGCAATGGGCGAACGGAGCATGTCCTTGTAGTCGTCCCAAAATGGAAATACCGCCACGCGTTCGTGTACTTTATCTCCGCTCTCCACCAAGGCATCCATTTCCTTCTTCTCTGCATTCCCCATGGCCACAAGACCCTTGGTTCCTATGGCTATAGCTGCCGAACCGGTGAGGGTCGCCAGATCGATGACCAGTTCAGGATCGTATTTCTTGGCATAACTCAGCGCATCGGCAAGCAGCATCCTTCCTTCAGCGTCCGTGTTCAGGACCTCTACTGTGCTGCCATCGTACATATCGATGATGTCTCCTGGGGTGTAGGCATTGACCCCCGGACGGTTGTCCGTGGCCGGAATAAGTCCGATCAGATGAACGGGAAGCTTTTGCCGGGAGGCGAGCACAAAGGCTCCAGCCACAGCAGCGGCTCCACTCATATCGCTCTTCATGCTGTCCATCGAACCCGGTGTCGGCTTCAGGCTCAAACCACCGGTATCGTATACCACGCCCTTGCCCACCAATACGATGGGCCGCTCGTTGATCGGCTTTTCGGGCTTCCATTCCAAAATGGAAAAAGAAGGCGGATCGAGTGATCCTCTGTTCACCGCGAGAATACCGCCCATCTTGAGCGATTCGATCTTCTTTTTCGAAAACACTTCCGAAGTGAATCCGCACTCGCTCCCTTTGGTCCGGATGCGCTCCGCCAGATCGGTCGCTCCCAAACTCTGAAGCGGTTCGTTGATCAGATCGCGTGAAAAGGAAACCGCCTCTGAGATCGACTGCAGCTCCTGATGATCCTCTTCACTCAGACCGGGAGCCATCAAGACCTCAGGGAAGCATTCGGCTGGTTCCTTGAGGTATTTCTCGAAGCGGTAGGATGACAGCAGAAATCCTTCACAAAAAGGGAAGAGCGGCTGTTGCTTTCCAAGGGCGATCAACTGCACCCTGTTGCAACGCAGAGCCACGCAGCGATCGTAGATAGCCACTGCCTTCATCCGCCACATTTCGGTTTCACGACCGCTTGCCTTGGCTGCCACATCCAGCCGTTGGACCAGCAGACGACGATCGCCGTCCGTGAGTTCAAATGAATCCCTCTTGTCATCCTGCGCGAAGCGTTCTCTCAGAAGGCCCTTCTGCTTTCTGCCCAGGGGCAACTTGCTTAGATCCCTGTCTTTCTGGAACAGATAGATCTCCAGGTCAACGGATCGTTCATCGGGCAGTATGCTCAGTTTGGTCATGGGAGTCAGATTGAGCCTCAAAGTTAGCTTGGGCCGGTCAATGCGCAGAGGGCGCCAACGAATGAGGCTTCGAAGCTTCGCCACTTCAGGCGCTTTGTACCTTTATGTGCCTCCAGATGAAGCGTATCATTCAACTTTTATCAAATGCTTCCGTTCTCCCTTTTGAGATGAACGGTTCCCTGTTTTCAAAGAATACCTGCTTCTTTTTTCTGATGATCTTCCTGAGTCATTTGTCGCTCTGGGGGACGCACAATCGGGCTGGAGAGATCACCTATACCCACATCAACGGGCTTTCCTACGAGTTCACCATCACCACCTATACCAAGGAAAGTGCCCCAGCTGACCGCTGCGAGCTGACCATCGATTTTGGCGACGGTTCCACCGATACCTTCAACCGGGAGAATGGACCCGTGGGCAGTTGCCCCTTTCCGGCGATGATGGGCGAAGTGCTGACAGGAGATTTCAAGAAGAACGTCTACCGCGGCCAGCACACTTTTTCGGCCCCAGGGATCTATGTGATCCACGTGGAAGATCAGAACCGGAATTCAGGGGTGGGCAATATTCCCAATTCGGTGAATGTGCCCTTTTACATCCAAACCACGCTGCGGATCAATGGACAACTCGGTCCGAACAACTCTGCACAGTTGCTGAATCCACCCATTGACAACGGATGCACGAACAAGCCTTTTTACCACAATCCCAGTGCATTCGACCCCGATGGCGACAGCCTGGGCTACCAACTCATCAATTGCAGAGGTGCGGCCGGCATCGAGATCCTCGACACCTACGACCCATCGATCGTATCCGATCCAGTACGGATCGACTCCACCACAGGAGAAGTCCGCTGGGAAGTCCCCAAGAATGTGGGTCAATACAATTTTGCTCTGCTGGTGAGCGAATACCGTATCGGGCCGCTGGGCAGTTGGGAATTCATGGGTTCGGTCACCCGAGATCTGCAGGTCGACATCGACCAGTGCAACAACAATCCTCCTGTCCTGGATCCATTGGGTCCTTTCTGTGTCGTGGCAGGAGAAAACATCAATTTCCTGGTTCGGGCAGACGATCCGGACGGAGACCGCATCAGCATAACGGGCACAGGCGGACCGTTGGTGGTTCCCGACCCGGCCACTTTCATACAACCGATCACGGGAATAGCACCTGTGACTGCTTTCTTCAGTTGGGACACCAAATGCGTCCATGTGCGAAAGCAGCCCTACACCATGAATTTCAAAGTGAAGGATGCGCCCATCCTCTTCAACGAACCCGAACTCGTGGATTTCGAGACCGTCGAGATCCAAGTGATCGCTCCGGCACCTAAAAACCCTGTGGCCACCGCCCAACAGGGCAGCATCGCTCTGTCCTGGGACAGCAGTCAGTGCGTTCAGGCCGCCGGCTATCGTCTATATCGCAGAAACGGAGCCTACGGATATGTCCCCGACTCCTGTGAGACCGATGTGCCAGCCTATACCGGTTATCGCTTTCTGGCCGATCTGCCCGGATACCTCAACACCAGTTATCTGGACGACGACAGCCTTGCTTTGGGCAATCGCTACTGCTATCTGGTGGTGGCTTACTTCGATGACGGTTCTGTCAGTCAGGCCTCTTCCGAATTCTGTGCTGCTTTGGTACAGGATGCACCGGTCATCACCAAAGTGGATGTGCTCGAAACGGATGCGCAGAACGGACGGATCAGGATCGAATGGATCCCACCCCGAACGATCGACAGCGTGCTGACTCCGCCCGGATACGCCTATGCTTTATTTCGTGGTGTGGGCCTTGACCCGCTGCAGTACGACAGCATCGCCTGGTTCCCCAATTATTCGGATACGGTCTTCACCGACCTGAATCTGGCTACAGATTCCAATGCCTATTCCTATAAGGTCGCTTTCTACTATCGGGCCACTCAAGGAATCGCGCCTGTGCGGGGGCCATTCTCCAATGCCGCCGCCTCTCACTTCCTGAAGCTGATCCCTGGAGATGAGCAGATCCGATTGAAGATCGAGAAGCAGGTTCCCTGGTATACAGACACCTTTTTCGTTTTCCGGGAGACGAGTCCTGGAAGTGCACAATTTGACAGCATCGGTTTCAGCCTCGCCGAGGATTTCATCGACAGCGGAAGGGTGAACGGAGAAACCTATTGCTATAAGGTTCTCGCCTCCGGACGATACACTAGCGGGCTCATTTTCGATCCATTGCTCAATCACAGTCAGGTGGCCTGCGCTACAGCCGTGGACAGCAGCGCGCCCTGTACACCAGAGGTGGAATTGACCTACGATTGTTCTTCTTCCTATCTGCGGATTGAATGGAAGGATCCTCCTGCTGATTGCCCACAGGATATTGCCTACTACAACATCTATTTCAAGCCTTCTGAGGATGTTCCCTTTCCCCCGACTCCTTTGATCAGCAACCTGACCGGATCCTTCTTCGATGCCTTCGATGGAGACCTCATTGGATGCTATGCGGTTTCGGCCGTGGACGATGCCGACGGGGATCCAGGCGGGCAATCCAATGAAAGCCCCCTGAGCGAGGTCTTCTGTCTCGAACCTTGCCCGGTACTCGAATTGCCCAATGTATTCACCCCCAATGGGGACGGAGAGAACGAAGCTTTCAGTGTGGTTCGTGATGCCAATGGCGTTCCGCGGGCTTTGAATATTTCAGACTTCTCCATGCGTGTATACAATCGATGGGGCGGGCAGGTATTCGCCAGCGATGATCTCGATGATTTCATTGCAAGTGGCTGGGACGGAAAAGACCAAAGCAGCGGTTCGGATTGCTCGGAAGGGGTGTATTTCTATTCCTGCACCTATTCTGTACGCAGCGTACGCGATCAGCAACGCCTGAACCAAAACGGTTTCGTACACTTATTCAGATAGACCATGTTCACAGGGATCATTGAAGAAGTAGGCACAGTCTGTGCGCTGAAGAGGGAAGGCGGAAATCTGCACATCACCGTTTCCTCGAATATCTCGAAGGAATTGAAGATCGACCAATCCGTGGCGCACAACGGGGTTTGCCTTACAGTCGTGGAACAGACACCAACAGAGCATATCGTAACTGCGGTGGAGGAGACGCTCGAACGCACGAATCTGGGTCAACTCCATGTGGGCGATGCATTGAACCTCGAGCGATGCATGCGGATGGATGGCCGACTCGACGGTCATCTGGTGCAGGGCCATGTGGATGTACGCGCCGAATGCATTCGCGCTGAAGAACGCTCAGGCAGCTGGAACTTTCACTTTCGCTATCCTGCCAAAGACCCATCGCATATCACAGTGGCCAAGGGATCGATCACGGTAAATGGAGTGAGCCTGACCGTGGTGGAGTCCAGGGATGATTCATTTTCGGTCACCATCATTCCCTACACCTTCGAACACACCCATTTCAAAACCCTCAAGGAAGGGGATTGGGTGAATCTGGAATTCGACATCTTGGGCAAGTACGTGGCCCGACTGATGCAGTCGCAGGGGTTCGATCGCTGATACAGAGGAATAAAAAAAGCCGCTCCAGAAGAACGGCTTTTGATGAGTTATGCAAAGGGGCGATCAGTTGCCGGCCCCCGTAAAAATGGTAATGGTTCCCTTCCGCTCATCGCTCCAGTTCAAAGCGTAGTGCTTGACCGAAAGCATGTAGAAGTAAACCCCGTCCGCGACGATCTCTCCTGTATTCATGTCGCGTCCGTCCCAGGGTACAGCCGTTAAGTCTGAAGACTCATAGACCAGAGCACCCCAACGGTTGAAGACCTGAATGGTCCCCTGATCCCATTGATCTCCGTTGATGATCTCGAACAGATCATTGGTATTGTCTCCATTGGGTGTGAAGACGTTCGGCACCTCGATGGAATCCGGCTCCACTGGCGGTGGAGGTGGTGGAGGTGGAGGTGGCGTGATGATGCAGAACTGTTCCCAGTTGGAATGCGAAACATACTGGGAGTTGCTGAAGTTGATCGCCTGCACCCGGAGGGCGTAGCAACCTGTATCCTCTGGCAGGCGATAGGTAAAGTTCGTATCGATGGTTGGATTGATCCCCTGTCCGGTGATGTTCGTCCATGAATTGGGATCGTTGGGCTCGGTACTCATCTGCACCTCATAGTTCACATTCAACCAGCCATTGAATTTATTCCACGCCAATTGGAGGGTCGTATCGCTGACATTGGGTACCGTATCCAAACGGATGGACACAATATCCCGGGTTTCCGGATAGATTTCCTGATTGACGATGCCACGGATCTTGTAGCGATACTTGTTGTATTCCACCTCACCTGGACCAACAGAGAAATCTGTCCACTCCTTGTTGGTGAAGGCGGTCTGGCCCAATTGTGAAGCCATATACTGATAGCTCGCCCCATTGTCTGCGGACCTGTATATGTCCACTCCCGTAAAGAGATGCGTCGGGAAGGAGTTGGTATCAAAGTCATACTGCACACGGATCGTCCAGTTGGTATCCACCGTGACGTTCTTCATATCGAATACCGGATAGAAACAGTTCGTTACGTCGATGGTCATGTGGTAGAACTCTTCCAACTCGAAGCCACATTCGTTGGTGAGCGTATTCCCGTCGTTTCCTTTCTTGATATATACCGTGTAAGTGCCATTCACCGTGAGCGGTTTGTACAACTTCAACTCCACGAAATCCGTGGTGAAGTCGATTCCGCAGTTATCGCCCACCCCAATGACCGGGCGCGCAATGGAATCCGGACCGATCACTCGGAAATCCGTACCATCCGGTGAAATGGATTCGCACTGGATATCTGAATCGAAGTACATGATGACCGCAGAATCACCACACAAGTAGGACACTTTGGGTACGATATAATCGTGAACGCCGGTTGCGCTGTTCAGAATCGAGTCATTCGAGACACGTACCCCAGCCAGATCACCCTTCCAATTGTTCGGAATCGTATCCAAACCATAACCCGGACGATTCACATCGATCTTTGGTCCTTCACGCACGGCCGCCGCACAGGTCGCCGCGATGGTGAGCTGCATATCGCGCATGGAGCTGCCTACAAATTCCCAGGCCGTGAGATTGGAATTGTACCGATACTCACGAACGATGATCGCTGCCACGCAGATCTCCTGCGTACTGCTTGTGGTAAAGGAGAAGGTGCCCGTTTGTGCATTCACCTGAATACCGCCGGTACCCGGTGCAGTTGTGATCGGCTGGTTCACAGAATAACCCGCGGCAAAGGGCAAGGTGATCGCCCCTCCCTCCATAGGATCGGTGAACGCATAGGTCACGGAATCCCCATCGGGCTCATTGGTCGGGTGCGACCAAACAAAATAACTGTTCGTGCAGAATGCCTTGGCCGCTGCCGTCTGGAAGGCAGGAGAAGTATTGTGTCCATTGGTGTTGTTGAGGAAAGCCTCGACATAGGTTCCGTCCGGACAGTTTCCGCCGCAAGCCAAAGGTGCACAGGCAGTAAGATTGTCTATGCAGCCGCTTCGGCAGCAAGTACTATAGGAAAAGATGATGTCAGAACACAGGCTGGTGAGTGACACTGTTCCCTCGTAATAGTGCATGCTCACTGGCACATAGCCTTGGGTCCCTGGAGATACACAATCATCAAAACCAGGTGTGAGTACTCCTCCATCTCCAGCAGGCACCGTGCCTGGAGGATTGACACGTGTAGCAGAAAAGCTCGTATTTCCAAAGCAACTCGAACTCACCTGGATAGTGGCTGTCCCTCCAAGACCGGCGGTGCCAGGAGACATATCCCGATAAAGCACCAAAGTGACCTTATACGTGAGTCCGGCAATGTGTTCATAGGAGATTTCGGCTCCTGCAATGTGGGTGGCCCGGGCTTCATTGGCTCCTAAAAAAAGGGCCAAAGCCAAAAGGGTAGAAATGATGCGTCTCATAAGCGCTTTCAATCGGTTAGGTCTGTAGACAATTTCAGACGTTAACACAAAGAACGCAACTGCCATTGGTTCACGCAAAGGGCTTTGGCGCTCAATGAGTGGAAAGTACCTGCCAATGAGTTTACCTCTGTAACTGCCTTCATAGCATAACGCCCACCTTCTTCCCTTTCCAATGGTTGCAAACAAGCTGGACACGAACGCTGTTTTCAACAGAAATCAGGATTGAACTCCCCAAACACTCTGAGGCATCACGCATCTGATTTCATGCGCATTTTGCCTGAGCGTTTGAGTACTTTTGCCTGCAATTCAGCTCTCCATGCAACGCATCCGGAATTTTTGCATCATCGCACACATCGACCATGGCAAAAGCACCTTGGCCGACCGGCTCCTAGAACACACTCAGACCATCACCGAACGCGAGAAGAAGGATCAGCTTCTGGATGATATGGATCTGGAGCGCGAACGCGGCATCACGATCAAAAGCCATGCTGTCCAGATGAACTTCGTGCATCCCGATGGACAGGAATATGTGCTCAACCTCATCGATACTCCGGGGCATGTGGATTTCAGCTATGAGGTATCTCGTTCCATTGCTGCATGCGAAGGTGCGTTACTGGTCGTTGATGCCGCCCAAGGCATACAAGCCCAAACCATTTCCAATTTGTACCTGGCGCTCGAGCACGATCTGGAGATCATTCCGGTGCTGAACAAGATCGATCTTCCAAGCGCAGCCCCAGAAGAGGTGTCGGATCAGATCATCGACCTGATCGGTTGCGAGCAAGAGGACATCCTGCATGCAAGCGCCAAAACAGGGCTCGGGATCCAGGAAATACTGGAGGCCGTAGTGGCTCGGGTACCCGCACCGGACGGAGACCCTGAAGCGCCCTTGCAGGCATTGATCTTCGATTCGGTGTACAATCCGTTCCGTGGCATCGAGGCTTACTTCCGAGTAATGAACGGTACCATCAAAAAGAATGGGCAGATCCGATTCATGGCCACAGGGAAGGATTATCTCGCGGACGAGATCGGCGTACTGAAACTCAGTCAGGAAGCCAGAAAAGAGATCAAGGCCGGAGATGTTGGCTACCTCATCTCGGGCATCAAAGAGGCACGGGAGGTCAAAGTGGGCGATACGATCACCTCGAAAGAGCAACCCGCCCAGGAACCGATCTCTGGTTTTGAAGAGGTCAAGCCCATGGTATTTGCCGGGATCTATCCGGTCGACACAGAAGATTTTGAAGATCTCAGAGCCTCCCTGGAAAAGCTCCAGCTCAACGACGCCTCACTCACCTTCGAGGCTGAATCTTCCGCGGCGCTCGGTTTTGGTTTCCGCTGTGGTTTCCTCGGGATGCTGCACATGGAGATCATACAGGAGCGCCTCGAACGCGAATTCAAGATGACGGCCATCACCACGGTACCCAACGTGTCGTATCAGGCCTACCTCAAATCGGCTCCCGATGAGATGTTCATGGTGAACAACCCAACCGACTATCCGGATCCGTCGAAATTGGAACGCATCGAGGAGCCCTACATCAACGCGCAGATCATCACCAAATCCGATTATGTCGGAGCCATCATGAACCTGTGTATCGACCGCAGAGGCATACTAAAGAACCAGGTCTACCTGACCTCCAGCCGGGTGGAACTCAACTTCGACCTTCCACTGGCCGAGATCGTTTTTGACTTCTACGACCAACTGAAGACCATCTCCCGCGGCTACGCCTCCTTCGACTACCATCCGATCAATTACCGCGAATCCGATCTGGTCAAAGTGGACGTGCTTCTGAATACCGAACCAGTGGATGCACTTTCTTTTCTGGTCCACCAGGGGAAATCCCATGAGATCGGGAAGAAGATGTGCAAGAAACTGAAAGAACTCATCCCGCGCCAGCAGTTCGTCGTCGCTCTGCAGGCTGCTATTGGCGCCAAGATCATAGCGAGAGAAACCATCAGTGCGCTGCGAAAGGACGTCACGGCCAAGTGCTACGGGGGAGATATCTCCAGGAAACGGAAACTCCTCGAAAAGCAGAAGGCTGGTAAAAAGCGGATGAGACAGGTGGGCAATGTGGAGATCCCGCAACAGGCCTTCCTAGCCGTGCTGAAGCTCAACGAGTAAACACTCGGCAGATCAGTTCTCGGGAAAGAACAACGAACGCAGTTCGGTGGCCTCCTCGGGCTTCAACTTTCCACCCAGTATAAGGGAAAGCTGGCGGCGTCTCAAAGCGCCCTCATAGCGTTTGCGCTCGATATCCGTCTCCGGATCGATGGGCGGAACCTGTATGGGGTTCCCCAACTGATCGACAGCCACAAAGGTGTAGATGGCTTCATTGGCCTTGATCCGCTTGCCCTGTCCAGACTGATCTTCGATGTGGACATCGACAAAGATCTCCATGGAACTGGAAAAGGAACGACTCACCTTGCCCTCCAGAGTGACTATACTTCCCTGTGGAATGGGATGGCGGAACGAAACATTATTGACCGAAGCAGTGACCACGATCCGTCGACAGTGGCGATGCGCAGAAATGGCGGCGCAACGATCCATCCAGGACAATAGCTGTCCTCCGAACAGATTGTCCAGGTTGTTGGTGTCGTTGGGGAGCACAAGCTCCGTCATAACGGTCAAAGAATCTTTGGGCGTCTTGGCTTTCATGGGCCATGCGTGATTTCCCGCAAAAATAAAACGGACCAGCCCTTAAGGGCGACGATAGATCCAAGCGCCTTTATGCAGGTTTTTCTTGATCCCTTTAAGGGCTTTTTGCGCTTCCGCCCGAGTGGCAAAACCAGCAGCGGAGACACGGTGGATACCCCTTCCAGGAGCCACTTCTGCTTCGTAGCCCATGGCCTGAAGTTCTGCAATACGCTTGTCCTTATTAGCCACCTCCTTGTAAGAGCCAACAATGATGAAATAGGCGTGCGGCTTTCTTACTTCCTGCACCGTTCGCACCACCTCTGCAGGTATTTCTGCCGAAGTCGATTTGACGGCCTCAACAGCTGCTTCTTCCACCGGCTCTGGCGTTTCAACCTCAGGCGGCAATTCGACCTCTTCAATCTGTTTGGACCGGACGGGAACAAAAGAAGCCGTACTGCTGCGGTCGTTGAAAGGGATCACACTCTTCCTTGGAAAACCCTGAACGCCCTCAAAATACCGAAGTGAGTCCTCCATTGGGGCTTCCCGTTCTACAAGACTGGCGATCCAGGCATCTGAGGCACTCATGAGCTGTCGCATTTCCTGCTTTTGCGTCCATATGAAACTGCCTGCAGCCAAGACCGGAATGAACACCGCTGCCCATCGCCATTGCCTCCAGGTGGTTGCTTTGGCGGCATCGGGTAAAGAGACCTCCTCTTTCTTCCGGGTCTTTTTTGCCTTGCTGCGCGGCGAACTCTTCAGAGCATTGATCGGGTGCACGTAGAACATGCCCATGCCGTACGAATCCAACTGGTAATTGGATTCCAAAGAAGGCAGGAACTGTATGCTTCCATTCTCTGTGTAGAGCTGGCCGATATATTCCAGCCGGATCTTTTTGCCCTGAGCCAATTCATGCCGCCATTGACGGACGGCTTTTTTCAATTCCTGTGAAGCGCGTTCAAAAGACCAGGCGTTCGTCGTGGCCACATAATCAATGAGCAAACCATCCGACCTCCGCATTTCGGAGTTGAAAGCGAGCTGTTTTCGCGCAGGGCGGAACATACGCGTACTGGGCTCGAGTTCCGCTGGATACGATTGAGAGACGAAAGCCCCCAACTCGGGAACGATCACGCAGTCGTGACGAAACAAGAGATCAGTGATGTAAAACTCCAAACGCATAGACCCTAAAGTATTCACACTCCAGAAATTGTTTGAGGCATAAGGGGTGGTTTTGTCCACAGATTATGAACGGAAGGTCACAGCGTGCCGCGGCTTTCCTGTTCTCTTTCAATGGCTTCGAAAAGCGCCTTGAAATTTCCCTTTCCAAAACTCTGTGCGCCTTTACGCTGAATGATCTCAAAGAACATGGTCGGCCGGTCCACAACAGGCTTGGTGAACAACTGCAGCAGATAGCCTTCTTCATCGCGGTCGATCAGAATGCCCAATTCCTTGAGGGGTGCCAGGTCCTCATCGATCGATCCCACACGATCGAGTACGGTGTCGTAGTAACTATCTGGGATGTTCAGGAAATCGACCCCTCGCTTTTTCAATTCGGTGACCGTCTCGATGATGTTGTCCGTGGCCAGAGCGATGTGCTGGACACCTGCCCCTTTGTAGAACTCGATGTACTCCTCGATCTGAGATTTCTTGCGCCCCTCGGCCGGCTCATTGATCGGAAACTTGATGCGTCCGTTGCCGTTGGTCATCACCTTGCTCATCAGGGCCGTGTATTCTGTGGAGATATCCTTGTCATCAAAGGAGACCAACTGAGTGAAGCCCATCACCTTCGAATAGAATTCTGTCCAAACGTCCATCTCGTTCCAGCCGACATTTCCGACCATGTGATCGATGTAGCGCAAGCCAACAGGTTCGGGGCGGAATTCTGGATTCCAGCGGACATAGCCGGGCAGGAACACACCTTGGTAGGCCGAGCGCTCCACAAAAAGGTGCACGGTATCGCCATAAGTATGAATGCCCGAGCAGACCACACTGCCGGTGGCATCTTCACTTCGCGTGGGCTCCAAATAACTCTTGGCCCCTCTTGAGGTGGTCTCCTTCCAGGAATGAGCAGCATCGTCCACCCAAAGTGCAACCACTTTTACTCCATCGCCATGTCTGTTGATGTGGTCATTGATCGGGCCGCCTTCTTCCAAGGGGCTGGTCAGAACCAAAGTGATCTTGTCCTGACGCAGCACATAGGAGACCCGGTCTTTGCTGCCGGTTTCCAGTCCGCGGTAGGCGACCGGCTGGAATCCCCAGGCCTGCTGGTAGTACAGCGCGCTCTGCTTGGCATTTCCGCAATACAGTTCGACGTGGTCTGTTCCGTTCAGTGGAAGGAAATCCTGAGCTTCTTCAAAGATCTTGGGCAACTCTAATGCGTGTGGAGAAGACATACTTGGGTGTGTTTGGATGGCACTTCAAAAATAGTGGTGGAAATCACGACTGCTCCCGCCAACTCGACCAATAGCTATCATCTTCGAGATCGACCGCCATTTTCGCAAGGCGCAACGGCTTGAAAGTGTCCACCATTACTGCGAGTTCGTCGGTCTGCTTCTGACCGATGGAGCGCTCGTAGGCTCCGGGATGTGGGCCATGCGGTATCCCTGCTGGATGGACACTCATGAATCCGCGTTCCACGTGGTTTCGGCTCATGAAGTCGCCGTCCACATAATAGAGCACCTCATCGGAATCGATGTTGCTGTGATTGTAAGGCGCGGGAATGGACTCGGGGTGGTAATCGTACATCCTCGGCGCAAAAGTGCAGACCACAAAGTTGTGTGCCTCAAAAGTCTGATGGATGGGCGGCGGCATGTGTACGCGGCCGGTGATGGGCTCAAAATCTTCTGCATTGAATGCATAGGGATAATTGTATCCGTCCCAACCCACCACATCGAAGGGATGCGCATCGTAGACCAGGCGATGCAGATGATTCTCTTTCCGGATGACAATGGGGAAAGCCCCTTTTTCGTCCTGCGGATCCAGTCGTTCTGGCTTGCGAATGTCGCGTTCACAGTATGGGCTGTGCTCCAATAGCTGACCGAAATGATTCCGGTAGCGCTTGGGCGTGACGATGGGACTGAACGATTCGACGATGAGCAGGCGGTTCTGCTCCGAAGTGAACTCGATCTGATAGATGATGCCGCGAGGTACGATCAGATAGTCCAGCGGGCCAAAAGGCAGATCGCCCAGGAGGGTATGCAGCACACCCGAGCCCTCATGGACAAAGAGGAGTTCATCGGCATCTGCGTTCTTATAAAAATAGTCGGTCATGGATGCCCGGGGTGCCGCCAAACTGACGTTCAGGTCGTTGTTGAAGAGCATCACTTTGCGCGCCTCGAGGAAATCGTCAGCAGGTTTCAGATCGAAGCCCTTGATCATTCGGGATTTGAGGTTGTGCGCAACCGCGGCTACCGGGGTCTGATCGATGGCCTGCCCAACTTCCCCGACCATAGTGGGCCGGTTCAGATGATAGAGCAGCGAAGACATTCCGCTGAATCCTTCCGTGCCAAAGAGCTGCTCGTAATGAAGATTCCCGTCGGGTTTTTTAAAGACCGTATGTCTTTTGTGGGGGATCTTCCCCAGACGATGATACATCGGCATAAGCCCTTGTTTTATGCTCCGGCTTGAGACGGAGTGAGATAGTTCGGTACAAGCTATGACGATTCTCGCGAACTTCCTTCCTTTGCCCGTGTGAGAAAGCTGCTGGAGCATCTGGCCTATTCCAATACAGTGGTCGCCGGTTCGGCAGCTGCGCTCGCCCTTACCCACTCGATCCGCTTTCCGCATGTACCCGCTTCCTACGCCTTGATGGTGTTCCTCGCGACCCTGGCCGCCTATGGATACATGCATCTGAGCGGATCTTTTGGAGGAGGTACCAAAGCAGAGCATCCCGTCCTGGCCTACACCGCGCGTCATTCGTCTTTTTTACAGCTTATCTCCGGAATAAGCGCCTTGCTTGCCCTCGGTCTGCTGGTGGGCATGCATCTCCATTCTGCGCTCTGGCTTTTGCCGGCATTGGTCAGCTCGGCCCTCTATCCGTCTACTCGATTTTGGCGCAAAGGCCTCCGGTCGTACCCGAGGCTGAAGCTGCCCCTGATCGCCCTTAACTGGAGCTGGGTATGTGCATTTGTTCCTCTGTACACAGCCGATGCACCGCTCGGGCTCATTCTCCTGCGCAGTTTGTTCGTCTTTTTCTGGATCGGCTCTTTGGCCATTGCTTTTGATATCCGCGACCTTGAGTTTGACGATTCCAGTATTCAGACCCGTGCCCAAAGGGGCCGATCGGACGCCCTGCGGTTGGCTCAATTGTCCAATCTGATTGCTTATTGCCTGCTCCTGACCGAGCACTCGCTGTTCTCCTCCTGTGGAAGTTGTGTACTCTTTGTTCTTGTGCCCGGGCTTTTGACCGCTTGGGGACTCAGACGGATCAACGACCGATTAGATCCGCTTTTCATCTCTTTTCACATGGAGGCCTTGCCGATCTTGATGGCCATGATGATCTGGATCGTTCAGCCATGAGGGCCATCCCCTTCCCTTCCTTTACATTCGTCTTGTGATACGAGCAAATCAAGCCGAAGAATGGGATAAGGCCGATCCGTTGGCCCACCTGAGATCGTCCTATCATTTCCCAAAAGATGCCGAGGGCCGGGAGACCGTCTACCTCACAGGAAATTCACTTGGGCTGCAGCCCAAGGCTGCGGAGAAATACCTGCTGGAAGAACTGGAAGACTGGAAGAATCTCGGTGTGGAAGGACACACCCGTTCCCGGCGACCCTGGGTGGATTATCACAGCTTTTTTCAGTCCTCACTGGCCCGGATCGTTGGGGCCAAGACAGAAGAAGTGGTGCCCATGAATGGCCTGACAGCCAACCTTCACCTCTTGATGGTCAGTTTCTTTCGCCCGGATCAAAAGCGGAACAAACTCCTGATCGAAGCCAAGGCCTTTCCGTCCGATCTCTACGCCCTCCGCTCCCAATTGCGCTTTCACGGCTTGACGGATGATCACCTCATCCTGTTGGAGAATCCCGACGGCTCCGACCAGTTGCATACCGAAGACATCCTGAAGCTCATAGAAGAAAGGGGCGATGAGATCGCCCTGAGCCTGATGGGCGGAGTCAATTACTATACAGGGCAGCTATTTGATATGCAACGCATCACCAAGGCGCTGAAAGCAAAAGGGGCCATGGTGGGCTGGGATCTGGCACACGCTGCTGGCAATGTGCCGCTCGCCCTGCACGATTGGGACGTGGATATGGCCGCCTGGTGCAGCTATAAATATCTGAACAGCGGTCCCGGGAGTGTGGCAGGGATCTTCATCCACGAGCGCCACCACAATGTCAGGGACATACCTCGTTTCGAAGGCTGGTGGGGACACGACGACAAAAGCCGTTTCCTTATGGACGAAGTCTTTGAGCCCATGAAGACGGCCGAAGCCTGGCAATTGTCCAATGCACCCGTTCTGGCGATGGCAGCACACAGAGCCGCACTGGACCTCTTCGATCAGACCTCCATGGAGGAACTCAGGAAAAAATCGGTGCACCTGACCGGAATACTCGAAGGCATCCTTCTGGATATCGGCCAAAAACATCAGACCGGCTGGCGCCTTCTGACGCCTGCGGATCCAAAGGCCCGAGGTTGTCAGCTGTCCCTTTTCATTCCAAGTGAAGGCAAAGCGCTATTCGATCACATCAGCAGCCACGGTGTGGTGGCGGATTGGCGGAATCCGAACGTTATACGGATGGCCCCTGTTCCAATGTATAATTCGTATTCAGACCTCTACAGACTGCAGCAGATCATTCTCGACTTCTATGAAGAAACCTGAACGCATCACCATAGCCGGTGCTGGACTTGTTGGCTCTCTTTTAAGTGTCTACCTCGGCAAAAGAGGGCACCAGGTCCACCTCATCGAACGCCGTCCGGATTCGCGGCGAACTTCGGTCTATCAAGGACGATCGATCAATTTGGCCTTGTCCGATAGAGGGTGGCGGGCATTGGAGGAAGTGGAGGCCAATCAGGCCGTGCGGGAAATTGCGATTCCCATGAGGCGCCGTGTCATGCACGATGCACAGGGAAAACTCACCTATCAGGACTACGGAAAGGAAGGTCAGGCCATCTATTCTGTGAGCCGCGGATTGCTCAATCAACGCTTGTTGGATCTTGCAGAAGAGCTTCCCAATGTGCGCATGTCCTTCGGGCAGCGGGTTCTCTCTGTCGATCAGGAAAAGGCCCAGGTGGTGATCGAAGAAGACGGAAACGGACAAAGCACGATCGAAGCAGATTGGCTCTTCGGTGCCGACGGCGCATTTTCCCAGGTGCGCTCCTCCATGATGAGCAATCATCGATTCAGCTATGAGCAGCAATTCATCGACCACGGCTATAAGGAACTGAGTATTCCTGCAGCAGCGGATGGAAGCTTTCAACTGGAAAAAGAGGCACTTCACATCTGGCCAAGGGGCGAACACATGCTCATCGCACTGCCCAACCCGGACGGCACATTCACCTGCACCTTGTTCTTCCCTTATGAAGGTCCTGAATCATTTGAGAGCCTGGATACTGTGGAGAAAGCACGTGCATTCTTCGAGGAGGAATTTCCCGATGCACTGGAGTTGATGCCCCACTTCGATCAGGAATGGGCGGAGAACCCCAACAGTGCGCTGTGCAACATTCGCTGTTATCCATGGGTACACGGTTCCACGGCACTCATTGGCGATTCGGCACATGCCATCGTCCCGTTTTACGGGCAGGGAATGAACTCCGGATTTGAGGACTGCCGCGTTCTTGCGGCCATCCTCGATGAGGAAGAAGACTGGTCGGAGGCCATGCAGATCTATCAGCGTGAACGCAAAGCCAGTGGGGATGCCATCGCAGAACTCGCCATGCGCAATTTCATTGAGATGCGCGACCTGACGGCGGATCCGGAATTCTTACTCAGAAAAAAGATCGAAGCCCGGGTCAACGAAAAATTCCCGGATGTTTGGACCCCGCTCTACAGCATGGTGACCTTTTCGCACACACCCTATGAAGAGGCCCTGCGCATCGGAAAGATCCACGATCGGATCATGGCGGATGTCATGTGCCGGGAGGACATTGAAAGCATGTGGGATTCCCCTGAGGTGATGGCCGCTGTACTCGAAAACGCCGAACGGCATCTTTGAAAAGGCCGCTCAGTTCTGTCGGGTCTGCAGGTATTCGTCCACAATGAAGACCACGTTCTGATTCACCAGAGGCTTGGTGATGTAGCCCTGAACGAAATCATAGCTGTATGAACGCTTTTGGTCTTCTTTAGAGATCGACGAACTCACCATGTATACATGACTGTGCTCGTTCAGGAAGCGCTCCTGATACGCATCCAGGAATTCGAATCCATTGAGCACCGGCATATTGATGTCCACGAGGATGATCCCTGGTGGATCCGTTCCCTCAGATCGCCTGTTCGCCAAAAAGTCCAAGCCCGCTTGCCCCTCGGATACAATGTGGATGCGTGCATCTGAAAAAGCGCGCAGGATCACATTCTTCAATACGAAGTTGTTGATCTCGTCGTCGTCAATTATTAGGATCTCAGGGGTACTCATTAGTTGGATTTTGCATCTGAAGGAGTGACGCCGAAGCGTGCTTTGTAGCATTTTCCGAAGTAAGATAGACTTCGGAAACCGAGTTTGAATGCGATGTCCTTGATGGGCATCTCAGATTCAACCAATAATTCCTTCGCTTTTTTCAGTTTGATCTCATTGATGTATTTCACCGGAGTCATTTGGGCTTTCTCCTTGACCTGGGCCTCCAGCTTCACATAGCTGAGCCCCATATCACCAGCAAGCTGAGGAATGGTGAAGTTCTTGAACTTATATTTTTTAATGACTAAAGAGTCGAGCATGGCCAGAACGGGGTCTTTGACCGGCAGATCCGTATTCCGTTCAGGGTTTGATGTGTACAGCGAACGCATTTGGGCCTGCTTCCGAAGCAGATTGTTCAGTCTAGCGATCAGGACCTCTGCACGCACAGGCTTGACCAAGTAGTCGTCTGCGCCCAATTCATAGCCTCCGATCAGGTTTTCGTCCTGACCAAGTGCGGTGAGGAGAACGACCGGTACGTCTTTCAACTCGCCCATACTCCGCACCTTCTTCAGCAACTCATAGCCGTTCATCTCGGGCATCATGATGTCCGATACGATGATGTCGGGCCGTGATCGGCCCAGCATTTCCAGCGCCTGTTGGCCATCCTCGGCACTTTCAACAGAAAATTGACCCGCCAAAAGCATTTCCATGCTTTCCAGCAGATCCCTGTTGTCCTCGACCAAAAGCACTTTTTTCATTCAGCCTACAAATTACTCAGCTTCTTTCGTATGGCCAATATATGTGAAAGCAGCTGCCCTTATCCTCGGTGCTGTCCACCCTCATCTCCCCTCGATGCATGTTCACGAATTCGCGAATGACCGATAGGGCCGCTCCCGTTCCTTCAATGTTCAATGCATTCGCCGCACGGTAGAATGGCTCAAATATCCGTGTCTGCTCGTCTTGTGGTATCCCGATCCCTTCATCCTCCACACGCATCGACAGCGCATCCTTTCCGTATTCCAGAATGCAGCGAACCTCTGTTGGTGCCTTGGAATATTTCAAGGCATTGCTCAGTAAGTTGGATACCACATAGCGGGCCATTTGCTCATCTGCCTGCATCAGTTGCGCACCTCCATGTTCCTCCAAAGTGATCTTTCGTTGTGGATGGCCTTCCTGCGCTTTGTCGATCTCAGAGGCCACCAAGGCTGTCCACTCCAGTGGGATCGGATGGAAAGGATTTTTCTGTTGAGTGGCCTTGCCCGAGGCCACAATGTCTTTGATCATAGCGTCCAGGCGATCCACCTGTTTCTGCATTTTCCCGAACAAGTGAAGATGGCGTTCTGACTTGTCCTCCTCCTTTTCCCATGCCCTCAAAATATCCAGCTGCATCTGAAGAACGGCCAGAGGCGTTTTGAATTCATGCGATGCCATGGTCAGAAGCTTCTGCCGCAGATCGTGGATCTCCTTCTCCTGCGACCAGGCCTTCATGAGGTCTTCGGTGAGCAGCACACTCTCTGTGACATCTGTACAAACCGATACAGAAAATCCCTCGGGAAGAAGTGTGCTTCGCGCTTCATTCACCCATTTCATACTCAGCCATATAGGCGCGCCATCCTTCCTTCTCAACATGATGCGGATCGCTGCACCCTCTCGGTACAGCATACGGGCCAGCATGCCCTCATCCATCTCGGATCGGAATTGTTCGTGGAAAAAGTCAAGCAATTCGCGGCCACTGAATTCAGCCGGATCATAGCCCAATAAACTGCGAACGGATCGGCTGCAATGCACGATGCTCTTGTCTGGCGCATGAATACAGACGAGGTCTGAAGAGTGGCGTGCAACGACCTTATCGAAGTCCACCTTTTCTTCCAATGAATTCACTTGTTCGTCCATGCGTTTTCAGGGCCTGGAACGTCTCAGCCCTTCTGTCTGTCAGACAAACTGATACATCTTGGCGTAGTTGATCAGGTCCACCAAGTTCTTTGCCTGAAGTTTATTGAGCAATCGCTGCTTGTAGGTACTCACCGTTTTGTCGCTGATACCCAATTCTTCAGAGATGTCCTTGTTTGACTTTCCGATGGAAAGCAATTTGAGGACCTCGCTTTCCCGGGTGGACAACTTGATCTTGCGCTCCTTTTCCTTGATGGGCGTATTGACCTTGTACAGCGTTTCATTGAAGATCTCCTTCCCATCCATGACCTCAGTGACCGCCTGGATCACCTGCTTGGGGTCATCGTCCTTGGATATATAGCCTGCAGCACCCATTTTCCGGACAGTAGGTCCGTAGATCTCCTCGGGATGCATGCTCATGATCAAAAAGCGCACACCCGGATGGGTGTCTTTCAGTGAACGAAGAGCCGTGATCCCATTCATCTTCGGCATATCGATGTCCAGGAGCACCACGTCAGCCTCGATCGAATCGAGCATTTGGGACAACTCCTCTCCATTGTTTACCTCTCCGACCAACTGAACATCGTCTTGGAATTTGATGTACAGGTCCAGCCCTTTTCTGACAATGGCGTGGTCGTCTGCTATGATCACTCTAACCATGGGTGCAATGATTGATTTCAAATATAGTCTTTTATGCAAGTGAATGAGGGGACAGGTTTGTGCTGTGCCGCACTTTGAGCCCTTCTAACACTGGTCCGGAACATCCTCGGATGTCATTTAGGAATTTCTCCGGTTACTCGGGCATATCAATATGCTTACATTCGTTTCGTCGTTGGCTCGTTGAAAAACTTCCACCTCATTTGAACCAATGAAAACCTACGAGATGAACTACCTTTTTATTCTCGCATTTGCTTCCCTTTTGTTCCTGACGCGCGTCATCGTTCGCTTGCAGAAGGAAAATATGCGGATGAAAGCGGAGCTGCAAAGAGAAAAAGAGGAGATCCAAAGCCTGCAACGTTCCGCCTTTGCTCAGCAAAAACTACTCTCCCTGATCTCCCACCACATTCGGGGACCCTTCCAGTTCGTCTTGAGGATGTCGGACCTGTTGAGCAACAAGTGGAAAGACATTCAGGAAAAGGAACGGAACGAAAGCGTGCACATGATCCGGAACAGTCTGGATGAAATGGACCGGACACTGCGCGATGTGATCGACTGGGCGCGCAGAAAGCAGGAGGGAGAAGAAAACAGTTCGAGCGTCATGCAATCGGGCGATATCGTTGCAGAAGAAGCTACTTTTTTGGCCAGTGCAGCCCGCTGGAAGGAAATACAGATCATGGAACGGGTGGACATCGACGCCCCGGTCACTGTAGACAAAGGTGCACTCCACCTGATCATGCAGAATTTGATCAGCAATGCTTTGAAGTACAGCCAAAAAGGACAGATCATCGAAGTGTTCTCGGAGCCATATGGCCTTGGATTGTTGTCGATCGGAGTTGCGGATGAGGCAGGCGGTCTGCCAGAGGATGCCGCCAATCGTATTTTCTCTCCTGCCGGACACGAAAGCAGTTCAGGCACTCTTGAGGAACAAGGCACCGGTGTCGGTCTGTTGCTGGCTCAGGATCTGGCCGAACAAATGGGTACAGAGATCCAGCTTATTTCCGACGAGAAGGGGAGTCGATTCTTTTTGGTGTTTCCGACTTCCACATCTCAGGAATAAGGCACACTGGGATCTCCTGCATCTTGTGCTGATTGGCCTGATGAAGCCTGGTATAGATATCCATCACTTCGAGCTCACGCGGACTCCAGCCTTCCCTTGAAGAAGTTTCTTTGACCTGCTCCATGGCCCATTCCAACTCAGCGTAGGAGGCCCCCAGCTGATCTTCGTCTCCTCTTCCATCCGCCCAAAGACCATCGGTTGGCGCCGCTTGCAGAATGCTCTGTGGAACGCCCAAATGAGCTGCAAGCGAAAAGACCTCTGACTTATTGAGGTCAGCGATCGGACTCAGGTCCACACCGCCATCGCCGTACTTGGTGTAGAATCCCACTCCGAAGTCTTCCACTTTATTGCCCGTGCCCGCGACCAGTAGTCCATGCGTCTGCGCAACGAGATAGAGCGTAGTCATTCGCAAACGGGCCCGTGCATTGGCCAAAGCCAGTTCCCTCTGGGCACTTTGCTCGCTGCTGAGCGTCTGAGAAAATTGATCGAATACCGGGCTCAGATCGAATGTTCGCTCCTCCACCTGAGGATGACTCGTCTTCAATTTATCAATGTGCTCAGAAGCCCGCTGCAATTGATCCGAAGCCTGATGGATCGGCATCTGCACACAAATGAGGCGAAGGCCTGTTCGTGCGCAGAGCGCACTGGTCAAAGCAGAGTCGACCCCACCGCTGATACCAACCACAAACCCCTGACTGCCTGCCTGTTTTGCGTATGCTTTCAGCCAATGGACGATGTGCCCTCCCACATTTTCGCAATCCAAGCCTTTCAACTGCATCAGAAAAAGAATCCAAAAGTGAATTGTACTCCATAGAAGCGGAAGTTGTCCCGCTTGCTGATCCGTGGGTCGTCATCTTTCAGCGCATCGTTCAATCCCATGGTGAAGTCTGCACCAAGTACGATCGCTGATGAACCATCGATCTCATATTCAGCGCCCAGACCGATGATGAATTGCGTTTGTATCGGTGTAAAGTAGTTCTCCAGATGCTGCTCTTCCATTCGATCGGGAAGGAGTTCGACCCGCTCCCTTGTGCGAAATCCGATGCCGCCGCCAAACTTGGCGAAATAGGTCATCCGGTCGAACTGCTGGGTCTGCATCTTCAGAACCAACGGAATATCCACAGAGCCCAATGTGTATTCACCGACCGTATCGGATATGTCCAGATGGGCCTGCCGGGAGGCGATGGTCATTCCTGAGCTCAGCGCATAGCGGTCCGTCATGAAGAAGTCGGCCATCAATCCATACGACCAGCGCGTACGTGTTTCGGACGTCCAGTCGTTCGCATCGGCATTGAGCCAATTCACAGACGGTCCGACCATGAGGCCAAAACGCATGGATTGCTGGGCGTCCACCCGGAGGCAGGTGATCGTAAGGCTTGCCGCCAGAATAAGGGCGTGGTGGGGTCGAAAACGGAACATGCTCAGTGTATTTTAGCCGAAATTAAACTGCATCTCTTGACCCGATACGGTGTTCTTTTTGATTTTCTGATCATCGGATTGTTTGCTGCTTGTTCCAACGAGCAAAGATCCAGCCAATGGCGGGAGCCCGAACACAGGGTGCATCGATTCGATCATTTTCTTTTTGCCTGCGATGCGTCTCAGGTGGGCCAGGACCTCAAGGACAGCGCAGCATCGTATTTCCCTTTCTCCGAAAACGGAGACTCCGCTTTTTGGTTCAGGCAGCGATCCGACAGCCTGCTCAATGCGCTGCACAGGGATCTGATCACAAAAGAAGAGGCCATTCGTTCGGCTCTTCAGTCTTGCCGGAAGGTGCTCGGTCATTCGGCATTTCACTTCCCCAAGCAGACACCCACTCGCACGTTCACCTACATCTCCCCTTTGGATTTTGACTATCCGCTTTTTCTGTCGGATAGCCTGGTTTTCATCGCGTTGGATCAGTACCTCGGTCCAAGCAGCTCCTTCTATGCCGGTCAGCCGAGCTACCTGATGCGGGGCAGATCCATGGAATTCATGTCGCTCGATCTGGCAGAAGCTTTGGCACAGCGATCGCTCTCAACGCTTCCTTCCCAAGGCTCAGACCTGTTGAGTGCCATGCTCTACGAAGGCAAGGTCCTGTACCTCACTCATCTGCTCAGTCCGGAACGCGAACCCCATGAGGTGCTGCGTTACACCAAGGAAGAATGGGCCTTTTGCGCGGCGAATGAAGCTTCGATCTGGGCATACCTCATCGAACAAGGCGCTCTTTTCTCGAGCGATGCCGACTGGAAGAGAAGGCTCCTCCTGCCCGCCCCCTTCTCAAAGTTTCGCTTACCCATCGATACGCAGACACCGGGCCGGATCGGCCGATGGATCGGCTGGCAGATCATAGAAAAACGCATGGGGCAAGGCGATCTCGATGTGAACGATCTCATCCTTTACCGGGACGCAAAAGACCTATTGAGAACTTCGAAGTACAAACCATGAGCAAAAGCAGCGAAATACGCATCCAAGTTGAACTTGACGACAACCACGTTCCAGAACAGATCTCATGGGATGCCCCGGACGGAGGAGTGGAAGGAGAATCGGCAGATGCCCTCTTCCTTTCGGTGTGGAATAAATCCAATCAGGACACCCTGCGGATCGACCTTTGGACCAAAGAACTGCCTCTGGACGATATGAAGAAATTCATTCATCAAAGCATTCTGAGCATGGCCGATACCATGGAACGCGCGACATCGCAGGAAAAGCTGGCCATGGAAATGCGAAAGTTCGCCCGCTATCTGGGAGAGGAGATGGAACTTATCGAGCGGAGGGAAAATGATCCGCAAGCTCCTGATTCCAATGATGGATGAACGAGATGAGTTCTTCGCGTCCCACTTTGCCCGTCGCAGAGCTGATGAACATCTGGGGAAGTTCTTCCCAGTGGTTCAAAAGTTGTTTTTCGTAGGCTGATCGGTTCGACCGGAGTTTGGTCGGATTCAGTTTATCGATCTTGGTCAGGACAATGCTGAAAGGCAAGCCATTCTCGCTCAGCCATTTCATGAATTCGATATCGTTCTTCTGGGGTTCGTGCCTCGAGTCGACCAGTACGAACAGATTGATCAGATTTTCGCGATTTGCACAATACGAGCGGATCATTTTGTCAAATTCTCCGCGCATTTTTTTGGAGACCTTGGCGAACCCATAACCAGGAAGATCGGCCAGATACCAACTCTTTTCGATCATAAAGTGGTTGATCAACTGCGTCTTCCCCGGTTGGCCGGATGTCTTGGCCAATGACTTTCGCCCAGTGAGCATATTGATCAGGGAGGACTTGCCCACATTGGAGCGACCAATGAAGGCATACTCTGGAAACTTTGGTTCCGGGCAGGATCTGAAGTCGGGCGAACTCTTCAGGAATTCGGCCGGAAGGCTTGCGCTCAACCTACTCTGCGCTTGAGGAAGTCGTGAAGAAGTCTGTTGAACTCATCGGGACGTTCCATCATGGCCGCATGCCCGCATTCTTTGACCCAGTTCAATTCGGAATCGGGGAGCAATTCTTTGAAGCGATCGGCCACGTGCGGAGGGGTCACCAGATCGTTTTCGCCCCAGATCAGACAGACCGGAAGGTTGAATTTCTTTAGATCTTCAGCCATATTGTGACGGATCGCCGATTTGCTGAAGCTCAGGGTGCGGAGGATCTTGTTGCGATCGTTCACGGATTCGAAGACCTCATCGACCAATTCCTTGGTGGCCACTTCCTTCCGGTAAAAGACCTCTTCCGTTTTTGTTTTGATGTATTCGTAGTCTCCTCTGCGTGGGAAACTGTCGCCCATGGCACTTTCATACAGCCCGGAACTGCCGGTCAGACAAAGTGAGTGTACACGATCGGGATAATTTTTTGTGTAGACCAAAGACACATGACCGCCCAGCGAATTGCCGATCAAGGTGATGTTGTCCAGTTCCATGTGCGCGAGGAATCCGTCCAGAAATTTCGCCAGGTTCTTGATGTTCGTCTTGACCAGCGGCAGGGAGTACATGGGCAAGACGGGCATGATCACCCGATAGCCATTGCTCGAAAAATAAGTGAGCACCTCCTCGAAATTGCTCAGTCCGCCCATCAACCCGTGCAACAGGACCAGGTTGTGCCCCTGACCCTCGTCCAGATACGAATACGAACCGCTCTTCTTCTGTTCTATCTGCATGCAGAATAGGTTGAACCCGCAAATGTAAGACAAGCGACTACATTCTTTCTGCAGGGCGTACGTGCGGCATCGACCACGGAGTTTTCCAAAATTTTACACAGAGTGGTGATTTGTGGGAAAAAGTGGGAAAATTGATATAGTTTTGGATTTGCCAAAGCCGGTAAATCTGTAACATGTTGATGATCAATGGCGTATATGAGTGTAAGGCCGATGCCAAAGGGCGTGTGGCCATTCCTGCGCCCTTGAAAAAGCAGCTCCAGAGCATACTCGATCAGGGATTCATCCTCAAGCGTTCGGTTTTCCAACCCTGTCTTGAACTCTTCCCCAATGCGGCGTGGAAAGGTGTGATGGATAAAGTGGGGCACCTGAATCGCTTCGTCAAAAAGCACAATGATTTCATACGCCTCTACTCGGCTGGCATCAAACAAGTGGATCTGGACGGTAATGCCCGATTGCTGATCCCAAAAGACCTTTTGGAATACTCCGGCATTCGGTCCGAAGTGGTCATGGCTTCCGCCGTGGACATCATTGAGATCTGGGACAAGGCTGCCTATGAGCGGTCACTCAAGGAAGGCGCAGACAATTTTGGAGACCTGGCTGAAGAGGTCATGGGTGCGATGCAATTCGGAGGCGGAGATGTATCATAAACCTGTCCTGCTCGAAGAATCACTGGAAAGAATGGGTTTGAAGCCCGGCGGGATCTACGTCGATTGCACCTTTGGCGGAGGCGGACACAGCAGGGAACTTCTGAGCAGATTGGATGCCGACGGACGGCTTTTTGCATTCGATCAGGATCCGGATGCCTGGGAGAATGCACTCGACGATCCGAGGTTCTGCCTCATCCGGATGAACTTCAGGCACATCAAAAAAGGGCTTCGTCTGCACGGGGTTCAGAAGGTGGATGGCATTCTGGCCGATCTCGGGGTATCCTCCCATCAGTTCGATGCAGCTCAGCGTGGATTTTCTCTGCGATTCGAGGGCCCGCTGGATATGCGTATGAACCCCCTTTCTGGGATCACCGCCGCCGACTGGCTGGAGGCGAACGACGAAAAGGAATTGCGCTGGGTGCTGAAGACCTACGGCGAAGTTCCCAATGCAGGCAGGTTGGCTGCCGCACTCAGGAAGCGACTGGATCAGGGAAAGCTGGAATCCACGGCTGAACTCTCGGAATTCCTCGAAGGATTCGCTCCTGCCCACAAGATCCATTCGTACAAAGCACAGGTGTTCCAGGCACTGCGGATCGTGGTGAATCAGGAGATGGAAGCACTCCGCGAACTGCTCGCTGATTCCATTGAGCTGTTGTCCCTGCAGGGGCGCCTGGTGATCATCAGCTACCATTCGCTTGAAGACAGAATGGTCAAGCAATTCATGCGGGAAGGCTGGGCCGATGGCGATGTGGAACGCGACGAGCGTGGGAGGCGTCACTTCAGACTCCGTCCGATGCACCGCAAACCGCTTTCTCCCGACAGCGCACAGATAGAAGAGAACACACGGGCCCGTAGCGCCAAGCTCCGGGCTGCTGAAAGATTGGAAGAATGGGTCTGAGGCAATGGTTCACCCGATACGCCCGTGCTTTGGGCGCCCTTGCCAAAGGTGGCTTTTTGGCGGAACGCCGAATGAATGCCCAGTATCCCTTTCTGATCTTCCTGGCCTTGCTGGCCATTGTCAGCATCCGCAGTTCGCACGTCGCCGATCAGAAGGTCCACCGCATCAGTGAACTGCGGAAAGAACTGAAGAATGTCCATTCTGATTTTGTGGAGACCCGCAGTCAGCTCATGGAATCCAGTGCCGAGACCAAGGTGCGTGAACGGGCTGCCGAGATCGGGCTGCACCTGCCATTGAATGCGCCTGTCACCCTCTCAAAGAGATCTGATGGCAGCGAATAGAAAAAGGGTGTCCAGACTCTATCTGCTGATCCTTCCGATCGGGTTTGTTGCCTTGCGCATCCTCATCGAATTGGGCAAGATCCAATTCGTCGAGGGTGATTCACTCCGCATGCTGGCCGAGGAGCAGGTGGTCCGGAACATAGAGATCCCTGCAAGCCGTGGCAGTATCTGGTCCAGAGATGGAAAATTTCTCTCCACCAATATGCCTGTGTACAAGGTATATATGGATCCCACCGTGGCCTCGGAAGAGTTGTACACCACCGGCATCGAGGAACTTTCCGCAGGACTTGAGGAAACTGTCGCCTCTGAACGCTCTGCCTCCGAATGGAACGCCCTTTTGACCTCGGCCCGCAAGAACAATAATCGCTTTGTGACCATCAGTCGTTCCATGGACCACTCCAGGCTGCAGGCGCTGAAAAAGCTTCCCATACTCAATGAGGGAAGATTCAAAGGAGGGCTGATCACCGAGCAGGTGGAACATCGAAAACAACCCTTTGGCAAGGTCGCTCGGCGGACCATTGGCAGCGATGCTCCATACAGCAAATTCGGCTTGGAGAATGCCTATTCAAGGGAACTGAGCGGCACAAGCGGCAGCCGTCTCGCGCAGAAAATATCAGGCGGTCAGTGGAAACCCCTAACGGACTTCTACAGCTCGGACCCGGAGGACGGAATGGACCTGATCAGCACCATTGACAGCCGGTTGCAGGACATCACCCATCATGCACTTCTCGGTGCCCTGGAACGACATGAGGCGGATCACGGCTGTGCGGTACTGATGGAGGTGAAGACCGGAGCCATCCGTGCCATCGCCAATCTGGGGCGGAATTCGGAGGAGTCCGGCTACTACGAAAAGCGCAATTATGCCGTCTGGGAACGAACCGAACCCGGTTCCACCTTCAAGACCATCGCCCTGATGGCTGCATTGGAGGACGGTCGAGTGGACACTTCCATGCACATCGACACGGAGAATGGCATTTATGAGGTGCTGCCCGGAATACAGGTAAAAGACTCCAATTTCAAGAACGGAAAGGGCGGGTATGGCGTGATCTCTCTGGGAGAGGCGCTTGAAAAGAGCTCGAACACCGCCATCGTCAAGGCACTCTACGCGGCCTACAAGAAAGATCCTAAGCAATTCGTAGACCGTCTCTATGCCCTTGGGCTGGACCAAAAACTCGGGCTTGACATCCAGGGGGAAAGCATGCCCGTCATCCCGAATCCTGGCGATGACAACTGGTCAGGCATGAGTCTGCCCTGGATGCTCTTCGGCTATGAAGTCAGCTTTACGCCCCTTCAGATCCTTTCCATGTACAATGCCATCGCCAACGATGGCATTCTGAACCGACCCCGATTCGTCGAACGGCTGGAGCGCATGGGCGAGGTGGAACAGGAAATGGAACCCGAGGTCATCCACCCCTCACTGTGCTCAGAGAAAACCCTCGATCAACTCAAGCATCTTTTGGAAGAGGTGGTGCGCAGTCCGCAGGGAACCGCACACAACATATACAGCCCCGATCTGCCCATTGCCGGCAAGACAGGTACCTGTCAGCTCGATTACTGGATGAAGGACAAAGCCATCGAATATCAGGCTTCTTTCGTCGGGTATTTCCCAGCAGATGCTCCAGAGTACAGCTGCATCATTGTGGTCAACAAACCCAGCAGAGGTGGATACTACGGCTCTGTCGTGGCCGCCCCGGTTTTCAAACAGATCGCTCGAGGCGTTCAACGCCTGAGCCCTGTGCGCGCAGAAGGAATGCCCTCACTCGCAGGAAACGAGGCACCCATTCCCGATGCCGGAGCGATCCTCCAGGAAGTGGAAGCACAGAGGATGCCCGATCTCAGGGGCATGCGTCTGAGCGATGCGATCGCCTTGATGGAAAATCAGGGATTTGAAGTTCGGCTGGACGGCTTCGCTGGAAAAGTCATCGGCCAGTGGCCAAAGGGCGGGAAAAGCCTGCCCAATGGAAGGATCATAAGACTGGAGGCCGGATGATGCTGCTCAAGGACCTGCTCTATCGGGTGAACATAGAACGCGTGCAAGGCGACAGAGGGCTGGCCATCGAATCCGTGGCCTTCGATTCCCGAAAGGTTGCTCGCGACGGTCTTTTTGTCGCTGTCCGAGGAACGCAGGTGGACGGACATCAATTCGTGTTGAATGCCATCGACTCGGGCGCCAAGGCCGTGGTTCTGGAGGAATGGATGGATGGGCTCCCAGCGAACATCACTCAGATACAGGTCGACAACAGCGCTCAGGCACTTGGAGTGATCGCCTCCAACTTTTACGGCACCCCTTCAGAAAAGATGCAGGTCGTCGCAGTGACCGGAACCAACGGAAAGACCACGGTCGCCAGTCTGTTGCATGAACTCGCTCTGGCCTTGGACAGGAAAGCGGGTCTTCTCTCTACGGTGGTCAACAGGATCGGAAAAGAGGAAGCACCGGCCACGCATACCACACCGGATCCGCTGCAGATCCATGCGCTGCTGGCCCAAATGAGAGACAAGGGATGCAAATATGTCTTCATGGAGGCGAGCTCCCACGGCATCGTTCAGGAGCGACTTTCAGGCATTCGTTTGCGGGGAGCCATTTTCACCAACATCAGCCGGGATCATCTCGATTACCACGGCAGCATGGACGAATACGTCCGCGCCAAGAAAAAGTTGTTCGATCAGCTCCCCCGAAATGCCTTTGCCCTCTGCAACTGGGACGATCGACATGGGCGCACCATGACCATGCACTGTTCGGCAAAGGTGCACGGCTATGCACTCAAGACGCCAGCGGACTATCAGGGCAAGATCCTCGAGGGAGATTTCAATGGCAGTTTACTGCGCTTCAACGAAGATGAACTGTGGACACCATTGATCGGGCCATTCAATGCCTACAACCTGCTCGCCATATACGGAGCCGCGGAACTGCTGGGTCTGTCGGACAAACAGCAAATGCTTACCGCACTGAGTCTGCTCAAGGCGGTTTCCGGGAGGTTCCAGCATGTACAAAGCGACCGGGGGATCATTGGCATTGTGGATTATGCCCACACGCCCGATGCACTTGAAAATGTGTGCAAGACCATTCAGTCCGTGACCGAGAAGGGCCAGCGGCTGATGGTCGTCGTCGGATGTGGCGGTGACCGGGATGCGGGCAAGAGACCCATGATGGCGCAGATCGCTGCACGCTATGCCCACCGATCCATTTTCACGGCCGACAATCCGCGTACGGAGGATCCCGACAGAATACTCGACGAAATGGAAGCCGGATTGGAACTGGAAGAACGCAGCCGAACACTTCGGATCGCCGACCGGAAGGAGGCCATCAAAACGGCCTGTCACCTGGCCGAAGTGGGAGATATCGTTCTGGTGGCTGGAAAAGGCCATGAGAATTACCAGGAGATCGATGGGAAGCGACATCCATTCAGCGACCTCGAAGTACTTACCGAACAACTGAACTCCCCGGCCTGATGCTCTACGCTTTCTTTCAATATCTGGAAGCTCATTACGACATCCCCGGGACAGGGGTGTTCCAGTACATCACCTTCCGCGCCGCCCTGTCGGTGATCACCTCCCTTCTTGTCTCCCTTCTGCTCGGGAAACGCATCATCGGACTGTTGCACAAATTGCAGGTGGGTGAGTCTGTCAGAGACCTCGGACTCGAAGGACAAAAGGAAAAAACCGGGACACCGACCATGGGCGGGCTCCTGATCCTTACGGCCATTCTCATTCCCACCTTGCTCTTTGCCAAGCTGGACAATGTGTACATCCAGTTGCTCATGGTCACCACGGTCTGGATGGGCCTCATCGGATTCCTGGACGACTACATCAAGGTATTCAAGAAGGATAAAAAGGGATTGCGGGGCATCTTCAAAGTGCTCGGCCAAGTGGTCCTTGGTGTGATCGTCGGCGCTGTCTTGTTCTTCCACCCAGAGGTGGTGATCAAAGAAAAGATCCCGGTCGAACAGCGTGTATCCAGTTCGGTGAGCGATGCCTTTGATGAAGCACACCATTCGGCCAAAACCACCATACCCTTCTTCAAGAACAACGAATTGGACTATGCACAATTCGTGGAGCGATGGGGTGCAGACCCAGGCCGTTGGGCATGGCTCATATTCATCCCGATCGTCATCTTCATTGTCACGGCGGTTTCCAACGGAGCCAATCTGACCGATGGCATCGATGGACTGGCCACAGGGACTTCCGCCATTGTGGGCGTCACCCTGGGCATCCTGGCCTACGTGTCCGGCTCCATCGTCTTTGCCGATTACCTGAACATCATGTACATCCCCGATTCGGGTGAAACGCTGGTCTTCATGTCGGCCTTTGTCGGCGCCTGCATTGGTTTCCTTTGGTACAACGCATTTCCGGCGCAGGTTTTCATGGGCGATACCGGTAGCCTCAGCCTGGGAGGCATCATTGCCGTCTTCGCCATTGCCATCCGCAAAGAGCTGTTGATCCCCATTCTCTGCGGGATCTTCCTCGCCGAGAACCTGAGTGTGATGATCCAGGTGAGCTATTTCCGCTACACCCGGAAAAAATATGGGGAAGGACGGAGGATCTTCAAGATGTCACCGCTCCATCACCACTACCAGAAACTCGGATACCACGAAAGCAAGATCGTCACCCGATTCTGGATCGTGGGCATCATGCTGGCCGTACTCACCATCATCACCCTCAAGCTGCGCTGATGGACTCGATCGACCTGCTGGTACTCGGAGGAGGAGAAAGCGGAACAGGAGCCGCTCTTCTGGCGCATGCGCTGGGGTGGAAAGTAGCTGTGAGTGATGGAGGAAGCATACAGCAGCTACACAAGAAAGAGCTGCAGGACAGAGGGATCGCCTACGAAGAGAACGGACACAACTGGACCAAAAACTACAGCGGACTAACGGTAAAAAGCCCCGGGATCCCCTCCACTTCTTCTGTTGTGACCGAACTTAAAGAAGCGGGAGCCGAGCTCATCAGCGAGATCGAATGGGCCAGCCGCCATACCCAGGGAGATATCGTCGCCATTACAGGAAGTAATGGAAAGACGACCACCACGAGCATGACGCACGCCATCTTTCGCTGCGCAGGAATGGATGTCTGCATGGCCGGAAACATCGGCAACAGCATGGCGCGTGAACTCGCAGAAAAGGACAGTGCGCATTGGGTCCTTGAAGTCAGCAGCTTTCAGCTCGACGATATCCGCTCCTTCCGGCCCCGTGTGGCCGCGGTACTCAATATCACCGCCGATCACCTCGACCGCTACGGCCACTCCCTGCAGGCCTATGCAGATGCCAAGATGCGCATTGCCATGAATCAGGAGGCCGATGACCTTCTGATCCTGCCGGACTTCGACCCGGTGGTCGACCAAGCATTGAGACGAACGCCTCTGCGCTCCCACATTGTCCGCTTCTCGGACGATCCCCTCCAAGGTCCTGCATCCGAAGGTGCCGGACTGAACGAGGACCAACACATAAGAATTCAACTCCAAAACCGTGAACCCATGGAACTATTCGATCTGTCCCTCCCAGGAAGGCACAATATGTACAACTCAATGGCTTCGGCCATTGCCGCACGTTACCTCGAGGTGCGGGAAGAATCGATCCGAAATGCCCTCTCGAATTTTGAGCGCCTGCCCCATCGTCTTGAAAGCATTTTGAGCATCAACGGTGTGGAGTACATCAACGACTCGAAAGCCACCAATGTGAACAGCACCCAATTCGCATTGGAAAGCATGAGCCGCCAGACCATCTGGATCGCGGGCGGTGTGGACAAGGGCAACGACTACACGGAACTTGTTCCGATCGCTAAAGAAAAGGTGAAGGCACTGGTCTGTCTGGGTAAGGACAACGACCGGCTCATTTCCAGCTTCAAGGATTCGATCGACCTGATCGCTGAGACCGATTCCATGCAAGCCGCTGTACATACTGCATTCAGTATTGCCCAGAAAGGTGAGGCCGTTCTGCTTTCCCCCGCCTGTGCAAGCTTCGACCTGTTCGAAAGCTTCGAGGACCGGGGCCAACAATTCGTCAACTTCGTTCGTCAACTGTGAGCAAAGGGCGACTGCGCTGGGAAGGGGATCGCTCCCTTTGGATCATCAGCCTATCGCTGGCGGTGATCTCCTTGCTGTCGGTGTACAGCGCAAGCAGCCATATCGCCTATTTGTACGGTTCGGGAGACATTGGGAAGATCGTCGTCAAGCATCTTGGGTTCCTGGTCACGGGTTTTGGCTTGATGTACGTTGCTCATAAATTTCCCTACAAACGCTTCGGTCCCCTCGCCCTCCTCCTTCTTCCATTGGTGGCCATATTGCTCGTTGTCACCCTGATGCAGGGCCAGACCATCAATGAAGCCAATGCAAGTCGATGGCTGCGCGTGGGGGGGATGAGTTTCCAGACTTCTGCTCTGGCCGGACTCGTTCTTTTGGTCTACGTGGCGCGTTTCCTCAGTTTGAACGAACCCGGCAGCTACACTTTCAAAACGTCCTTCATTCAACTCTTGCTTCCCGTACTGCTGGTCTGCGGTCTGATCCTCCCCGCCAACCTCAGCACGGCGCTGATGCTCTTCCTTCTCGCACTTTTGCTGATGTTCGTGGGTCGATATCCGATGGGCTATATGCTTCGGCTGATCGGGACCGCTGTGGCGGGACTCGCTCTTTTCATATTGGTCGTCAAGGCCTTTCCGGGCATCAGCAACCGCGTGGATACCTGGGAAAGCCGCATCACGGGTTTTTTTGACGGCAGCGCAGAAGAAGGCTACCAGGTGCAGAAAGCGAAGATGGCCATCGCCCAAGGCGGACTCTTCGGCAAGGGACCCGGAAAGAGCAAGCTCAAACACTTCCTGCCTCAGTCGAATTCGGATTTCATCTATGCGGTGATCGTTGAGGAATATGGATTTGTCGGCGGTGCTGTCGTGCTTCTCCTCTATTTCATACTCTTCTTCAGGATCTTGAGGATCGCTTCCAGGGCCCCGACCCTTTTCGGGCAATTGCTGGTCACAGCTGCTGGTTCAGGGGTGATGGTTCAAGCCTTCATCAATATGGGTGTGGCGGTCAATGTGCTTCCGGTCACCGGACAGACGCTGCCGCTCATCTCAGCAGGAGGCAGTTCGATCTGGATGAGCTGTCTGGCTCTTGGGATGATCCTAAGCGTGAGCCGGGAGACAAAGAGCTCGGCAAATGAAACAATGCCCAAGAATGATGAGGAAGAAGAAGGTGGATCGGTACACGCTCTGAGCAATGCCTGAACCCTATCGATTCCTGATCAGTGGAGGCGGAACCGGGGGACATATCTTTCCGGCCATCTCCATTGCGGACGAACTCAGAAGAAGGCATCCCGACTGCGCGATCCACTTTGTCGGAGCCAGTGACCGCATGGAAATGCAGCGCATACCGGATGCAGGCTACAACATCACCGGACTTTGGATAAAAGGCATCGACCGGAAAAGACCGCTGAGCAATTGGCGCTTCCCCTTTCAGATGGCCTCCAGCCTGATCCGATCCCACCTGTTGATCGGGAGGTACAAACCAGATGCGGTCATTGGAACGGGCGGATTTGCAAGCGGTCCATTGCTCCTGGCCGCCAAACAGCGATCCATACCCATTCTGATACAGGAGCAGAATTCATTTCCCGGCATCACCAATCGATGGCTTTCCTCTAAAGCACGGAGCATTTGTGTGGCCTACGAGGGTTTGGAGCGATTCTTTCCTAAAGAACGGACCATCCACACAGGCAACCCGATACGCAAAGACCTGCTCCGCAGTGAGAGCAGCCGTGAAGCTTGCCTGAAATCTTTTGGGCTGAACGATCGGCCCACCATCCTTGTGCTCGGAGGGAGCCAGGGGGCACGAGCCATCAACCACGCCCTCAGAGATGCTTATCTGCAATGGCTGGAGGAAGGATTCAATGTCATCTGGCAGACTGGTCAGCTGTACATCGATGCACTGAAGAAGGAGATCCAACCCGCGGACGGACTCTGGATGGACGCCTTCATAAGCCGTATGCCCGAAGCGCTGAAATGCGCAGACCTGGTCATCAGCCGGGCAGGGGCCGGCACCATCTCCGAACTCGAAGTACTTGGCAAAGCCGCCCTACTGATCCCCTCTCCGAATGTGGCCGAAGATCACCAGACCCACAACGCACAAGCTTTGGTTCGCGATGCTGCGGCGCTCATGATCGCGGAAAGCGATCTGTCGTCTGCGCTGGTTACAACAGTTCTCGAGCTGATGAAGGACGAAAGGAAAAGACAGGATCTGGAAAAGAACGCGCTTGAGCGCGGCCGACCCGATGCCACAGAACAGATCGTCAATGCGATCGAAACGATGATCGAGCGATGAGCGGGAGGGTCCACTTTTTCGCAGGGATCGGCGGCATCGGCATGAGCGCCCTGGCCAGACATCTGATCGCTCAGGGAGCGGTCGTTCACGGATACGACCGACAGCCCTCTGCACTGACCAAAGAGCTCGAACGATCTGGCGCCCGGATCTGCTATGGCGCTGCTGTGGATGAACTGCCCCAAGAGGTCCTTGATGCGGCAGAGCTGTGCGTTGTCTACACGCCAGCCCTGGGCGAAGACCATCCATTGCTGAGCCATTTTCGCTCACGCGGTGCAAGCCTGCTCAAACGCTCCGAATTCCTGCAGCACATCCTTAAGGACCGTCAATGCTGGGCGGTCGCAGGGACGCACGGAAAGACCACGACATCTGCTCTATTGACCCATTTGCTTCACAGCTGTGGCGCCGAACCGACGGCATTCCTTGGAGGCGTGATGAACGGTCTGAACAGCAATTATCTGGGAGGCAATGGCCCTGTTTGTGTGGCTGAAGCCGATGAGTTCGATCGCAGTTTCCTCCGCATGGATCCCGCCTGTGCCATCATCACCTCGATCGACTCGGATCACCTGGACATCTATGGAGACTCTCAGACTTATCGTTCTGCTTTCCAAGCCTTCAGAGAAAAGGTGCAGGGGCCTTGTGTGGTGCATTCCTCCACTGGACTGCACGGGACCACCTATGGCCTGAATGAGGGAGATCACCGGGCGGAGAACATACGGGTGGACAAAGGCGCCTACCAGTTCGACTGGATCGGCCCTGAATTCAGCGAAAGCGTCCGTTTCAACCAAGCGGGAAGGCACAATCTTGAAAATGCATTGGCCGCACTCGCACTTGCAGCCGAAATGGGGATGGACCCGAAACAACTTGCCCCGGCATTGAGTCACTTTCCCGGTGTCCGCAGGAGAATGGACCGCATTTATTCTTCCGATCGACATCTGTATTACGACGATTACGCCCATCACCCCATGGAACTGCATGTTCTGATCGAGGCCATGAGGGAATGGCACCCGAAAAAGAAACTGACTCTGATCTTTCAGCCGCATCTCTTCAGCCGAACGCGCGATTTTCTAACGGAATTTTCGGAAGAACTCGGTCGGGTGGATGAACTCATTCTGCTGCCCATCTACCCAGCGCGCGAGGAACCCATCGAAGGGGTGAACAGCGAACGGATCCTGCAAGGATGTCCGATCGGGGAAAGATCATTGGCTGAGTCAGAAGATCTGCTCGACCTGCTCCAGGAGAAGAAACCAGAACTGCTGGTCACCGCCGGTGCCGGAAGTATCGATCGTTGGGTGGAACCCATCCGAAAAACCATGGAAAAATGGTGATCCTTCGGAAGCTCCATAAGCTGTTCAAATGGATGGTCGCACTGTCGATTCCCATTCTTCTTTTGTCTTCCTCGAGCGGAGAGCAACAGACTGCAGGCAGCGACATACAGGTAGAGCTCATGGGACCCACGCCTTTCCAAAACCGAGAAAGTGTATCGCAATACGCTGATTTACTGACATCTAACTCGCTTCCAATTAACATGCGCGTGTTAGAAGAAAGCCTGTCTGCGCTCAATGGCGTGAAGAGAGCCGAAGTATTTTCAGATGGAGAAGGAGGGTTGTATGCCGAGATATGGCAGGCGCAACCTCTCGTTCGGCTCTTTGAATTGGATACGAGCTACTACCTCGACACCGACGGATTCCCCGTGGCTCTTTCACCGCTGTGGTCGGAAAGTGTGCCTTTGCTGCGCTGCAGGGAAGGACAAAAACCGCATCAGGACATCCATGAACTCTTCCTCTTCATTCAGGAAGATGGGGTCCTATCCGAGGCGGTGGATGCCGTTGAGTTGGTGGAAAATGACGAGCTCATTCTGTATGCCTCAAGGGCCTGTGCACACAGGGTCCGATTGGGTGAATGGGACGGATGGCAAGAGAGACTGGAGAAGCTCCGCACCTTTTATGCAGAGGTTGTGGACGCCGGCAAGAGGACACTGTTCAATGAGCTTGACCTTCGGTTTGAAGGACAAGTGGTTGTAAAGAAATAGATCGCCGCATGAGCGAAGAAAAATTAGCAGTAGGCCTGGATATTGGAACGACCAAGATCGTTGCCATGGTCGGGCGCAAAAATGAGCACGGTAAACTGGAGGTCATTGCCTACGGAAAAGCCCATTCGCTTGGGGTTCATCGTGGCGTGGTGACCAACATCGTGCAGACCCGTGAATCGATACAGGCCGCACTCGAGCTCGCAGAACAGCAGGCGGAGGAGCACATCGAACAGGTGACCGTGGGCATCGCCGGACAACACATCCGCAGCCTCCAGCACAGCGACTACATCACCCGTTCCGATCCGGACAAGGTCATTGAGGATGCAGATATCGAATCCCTGAAAGAGAATGTCCACAAACTGGTCATGATGCCCGGAGAGGAGATCATCCATGTCCTTCCTCAGGAATACAAGATCGATGGACAGGCCGACACACGGGAGCCACGCGGCATGTACGGGGGACGACTAGAAGCCAACTTCCACATCGTGGTCGGTCAGGTAGCCTCCATCAAAAACATCTTCCGCTGTGTGAAGGACGCTGGTCTGAAGGTGGCGGACATCACCCTGGAACCCCTTGCAAGCGCTGAAGCCGTACTGAGCCAGGAGGAAAAAGAAGCAGGAGTGGTATTGGTGGACATCGGTGGCGGAACAACTGATGTGGCCATTTTCAAAGACGGGATCATTCGGCATACTGCCGTTATTCCCTTTGGAGGCAATGTCATCACAGACGATATCAAAGAAGGTTGTTCCATCATCGAGAAACAAGCCGAACTGCTCAAGATCAAATTCGGTTCTGCCTGGCCCGGAGAAAACAAGGAAAATGAGATCGTCTCCATCCCTGGGCTAAGGGGCAGGGAACCCAAGGAGATCAGTCTGAAGAACCTTTCCCGCATCATCCATGCACGGGTAGTGGAGATCATTGAACAGGTGTACAGCGAGATCAAGAGTTATGGTTTCGATGAGCCCAGCAAAAAACTCATATGTGGGATCGTACTCACCGGAGGAGGTGCAAATCTGAAGCACATCCAGCAGTTGGTGGAGTACGTGACCGGTATGGATACCCGCATCGGATACCCCAATGAGCACCTCGCTCACAAGGACGCACATGTGGAGGAGTTGAGCAGCCCGCTCTACGCAACGGCTGTCGGACTGGTCCTGAAAGGACTGCAAAACGCCTCTGCTTCGACAGCGACGAGGCCCAAGGAGGAAGAGGTGTCAAATGAACAAGAAGAGACCCCCACCTCCAAAGAACCCATCGAGGAAAAAGAAGAAAATGGACCGCTGGAACGGGGCAACTTCTTTGAAAAGTTCGTGGATCGCATGAAAGCCTTTCTAGACGACGACACGCAATGAGGACAGATAAACGCATAAAGCCATGTTGAGTGTTGGCATCATAGTGGGCCTGGGTATAGGCGTCGGTGTGGTGAGCTCCTACATGAATACAGAAACGAATAATGACAAACGAAAATGATCCGTCTGTGAATTTCGATATGCCCAAAAACCAGTATTCCGCCATCAAAGTGATCGGTGTTGGTGGTGGCGGAAGCAATGCCGTGAACCACATGTTCGAAGAAGGCATCAAAGGAGTTGATTTCGTGGTCTGCAATACAGATGCTCAGGCACTGGATGCGAGCCCCATTCAGAACAAGATCCAGTTGGGCCTTTCTCTGACAGAGGGACTTGGTGCCGGAGCCAACCCCGAAGTTGGCGCCCGATCTGCGGAGGAGAGCCTTGAAGAGATACAGAAGCTGCTGGAAACCAACACCAAGATGGTTTTCGTTACAGCTGGAATGGGCGGGGGAACAGGAACAGGTGCTGCCCCGATCATCGCCCGGGCGGCCAAGGAGCTCGGAATACTGACGGTAGGCATTGTCACTTCTCCATTCCAATTTGAAGGCAGTCAGAGAAAAAAGCAGGCAGAAAAAGGCATCGAAGATCTTCGTGCCTGTGTGGATTCCCTGATCGTCATCAACAACAACAAACTCAGAGAAGTCTACGGAAACCTCGGATTCAAGGCGGGCTTCAGCAAGGCAGATGAAGTGTTGGCAACGGCCGCACGCGGCATTGCCGAGGTCATCACCCATCACTTCACCACCAATATCGACCTGAAGGATGTCAAGACCGTCCTGGCCGACAGCGGTTCGGCCATCATGGGTTCTGGTCGTGCTCAGGGAGACAACAAAGCGATCGAAGCCATAAAGGATGCGCTCAATTCGCCGCTCCTCGACGACAACAACATACGCGGAGCGCAGAACGTATTGCTGCTGATCATATCGGGAGAAGAAGAGATCACCCTGGATGAGATCTCGGATGTAAGCGAATTTGTCCAAAGAGAATCTGGAGGCCAGGCGAACATCATCCTAGGTATCGGTGAGGACGTGGGCATCGGACCTTCCATCGCTGTGACCATCATCGCCACGGGATTCCTTTCAGACCGCACACCCGCCATCCTGGACAAACCCGAGGTCAAAGTGGTCCATGTGCTGGATGAGGATCAGCCTGTGACCCAGGATCTGAGCGACTCCACTCCCGTGGACGAATACGCCTCCGCTCCCGTCCGTGAACCGATCGAGTCCAATGCGGTCCCCGTGGAGGAGCCATTCTTCTCGGAAGGGCCGGATATGACAGGATCAGAAACTCCAGAAGCACCCGAACAACAGCCCACTCTCTTTCATCTTGAGGAAGAAGAGGAGTCCCAACCCGAACAACCCAGTTCTTTGGTGTTCACCACTCCGGAAACAGATGTTCATGCCCCGGAGGAAACCGCAGCCCAATCACATTCGGACCTGCAAGAAGTTCCGGAGGCCATAGAGCCTCTGGCTGCTCCTTCTGATACGAGCGAAGAGCATTTCACCTTCATTGTGGAAGATGAGACCAATGAGGAATCACTTTTAGAGGAGGAAGAGGCAAACGAAACGGCCATCAGTGCGACCGAACAACCTCTCTCTGAAGTAGAATCCCCTGTTGAAAGAAAGGTCGTTGTGCTCGACGATCTTCTGGACTTTGAAAAAACACTTGAAGAGGCCGGATCTCCAGTTATGCAGGCAGAGGAAGAAACTTCCGAGCCCGAACTCCAAATAGAGCATCACATCAAAACGGAGGAGGAGATGCAAAGTGCGCTAACGGAAACAGCGGCCCCTATCGACCCTTTTGAAAGCCCAATTTCCGAAAGTGCTCAGCGCATTGCCGCCGAAAGAAGAACCCGTTTGGAGGGATTCAATTACCGCTTCAAGAACAACGGCAGCGTAAAGGAAGCAGAGAGCATTCCCGCTTATAAAAGGCAGGGACTGGACATCGACACCTCGGTTCGCCCCTCTCAACAGGACGAGACGAGCGGAATGTCCATCGACGAGGAGGGGCTGAAGAGCAACAACAGATTCCTTCACGACAATGTCGACTGACGCATCGCTCGAAGTACTCATTCAAGACGAGATCAAGACGGCCATGAAGGCCAAGGATCGCGAAAAGCTGGAGGCGTTGAGAAGCATCAAATCCGCCATCATGCTCGCCAAGACCGAGAAAGGCGCACGGACCGAACTGGGTCGTGACGACGAGGTCAAACTCCTCCAAAGACTTCTCAAGCAGCGCAAAGAAGCCGCGTCGATCTTTACCGAACAAGGTCGGGAGGACCTGGCCGCCGTGGAGCAACAGCAATCTGAGATCATCCAGTCGTTCCTGCCTGAGGCCATGGACGAGGCTGAACTTCGTCTGCTCATTCAGGCTGTGATCGAGCAGGTCGGTGCCACTTCCCAAAGGGATATGGGAAAGGTGATGGGCCCCGCGAATGCACGTATTGCTGGAAGGGCCGAGGGCAAGAAGATCGCTCAGATCGTCCGTGAGCTGCTGAGCTGATCGCCTATTCGAAAGTGAAATTGATGAGCACCGCCCGGGTGTGGATGGACCGAATGCCGTCCACCAGCAGGGTGCCGTCCTGAATGAGTAGATCGGCTTGTCCAAAGGTGGCGATCAGTTGCGGACTGAATTTGAAGTATTCAAAGTAGATGTCCACTCCTACGCCGATCTCGTATCCAAGATCATTGCGGTTCAGCTTGAAGAACTCCTCTTCTTTCGTGTCCATCTTTGAGGCCAGATCCAGCGTGTATTTCAGGCCAGCCAGCAGATACCAGCGATGGTTGTCCATCCGGTCGCCACGAAATTTCAGTTCCCAGGGCACCTCAATGAAAGCCGATTCCACCTCCCTAAAAACCGTACTGCGTCTTCCGCTGAAGCGATCGTTCACGTCGAAATACAAATTGCGCACGGTGGCCGAGAAGCCCGGTACAAAACGCAGAGCAAGATTGTCTGTAAGCCTCAGGTCTGAGACGATGCGTATGGTATATCCAGGTTTGACCTCAGAACGAACCGCGTAGTAACCAGGAATGGACGTCAGATCGTACTCCCGAATATAGAAATCCGAATAGTTGATGCCCAGGCTGAAGCCAAAATGCAGAGGCTTCGTGTCGTACTTGGGCTGGTTTCTCAGACGCCCTCTTTGGGCGCTCAGCACAAGCGGAAGAGCGATCAGCAGTGTGACGATTCGTATCATCCTCATTTTCAGGGAACGCTCTTTCTGTTTGGTTATTTCTTCCCGAGGTAAAGACTGGCCACGCCAAAGGTCAGGGGCACACAGCGCAGTTCCGACAATCCAGCGGCTTTCATGTGCTCGAGGAATGCTGAACCATAGGGAAAGGCCTTTACGGATTCCGGCAAATAACTGTAGGCCGACTCATCCTTTGACAATAGTTTTCCAAAAGCGGGCAAGATGTACTCAGAGTAAAATCCATACAGCTGTCTGAATGGGCTCGAAGTTGGCTTGGAGAATTCCAGTACGATGACCGTTCCTCCTTTGCGGGTCACTCGAGCCATCTCTGACAGACCCTGATCCAGATGTTCAAAGTTGCGTACCCCAAAGGCAGCTGTGACCAGATCGAAGGAATCGTCTTCGTATCCTATATTTTCTGAGTCTCCGTATTCAAGCCTGACCTTTGGGTCCATCCCTCTCTTGGTCACCTTCTGCCTGCCCACTTCCAACATGCCGTTGGAAATGTCGAGGCCGATGATCTCACTCGCGCCGGTCTTCTCCAATGCGATGGCCACGTCGCCTGTTCCGGTGGCGATATCCAAAATGCGTTCAGGCGCAGCCTTTTTGGCCTCACGGACCAACTTCCGCCTCCAGCCCTTGTCGATGCCGAACGATAAAAAGTGATTGAGAAAGTCATACCGCCCACTGATCTGATCGAACATCTGGGCGACCTGTTCTTTCTTCGAGCCATCTGCCTCTTTATAAGGTTTTACCTGCGCCATAAAAAAAGAACACCCTTCGCTGCAATTGGTTGCAAGGGTGTTTTGAATCATTTAGTAGCCCCGAAGGGAATCGAACCCATACCTAGAGAACCGGAATCTCTTATTCTATCCATTAAACTACGGGGCCAAAACGGACCATCTGTAGCCCTGCCAGGAATCGAACCTGGATCTAGAGTTTAGGAAACTCCTATTCTATCCGTTGAACTACAGGGCCCAAGCTTCTGCAAGAACGCTCCCCAAAAGGGGCGGCAAAGATAAGGAACCCTTTGGGCAGTTGCTAGTCGGTACGGAGTCGGTCAAAAGAAACTAGCGTCTGCGGTTGCGAACCTGCTGACGGGCATACTCTTCCCAGTCGCGGATCTTCCCCTCGATCTCATCCTGCTTCTTATCCACATGGCTCATGGTGCGACGGACCATTTGCGTGTACACGATCAGTGCAACAAAGAGAAGGACAAAGAGCAACTTGAATGTGATATAGCTCTGAAAGGAAGTACGGGGCGGCTCGATCAGGAATAAAGGAACCACCAGGGAATCCATAAAGAACAAAACGACAATGATCCCCGTGAAGAAGGACAACAACCAACTTCTTCCCTTGACAAAGACAAATGTCACCTGAACCACGAGCAGTCCAATGAAACAAGCGATGCTGTATCTCAAATACGGCATCGGTGCGTCCGTCTTCAGCGTCCAGCTGGGAATGAACACCTCTACGGCAAGCAGTATGAGGTAGCAGACCAAGGCCACTCTGTATTGACCATTGGCATTGAGGCTCAGACAAAAAAGACTGCCCATGGTGAGGGTACCGATAATGTGCAGAAAACCAGAATTGACATCGGGGAAGAAAATTCCTGTTCCTACTTGCAATGCAAGACCGATCATCCAGATCAGGACGATGATGCCGCTCAGTGCGCGCGTCACTCTTCGTTCCTCTTCAGGCAGATGCACGGGCACCGACCAGGACGAGAGGGCGTTCAAGAATGATTGCATCATGAAGGTAAAGGTAGAATAAGCGCAACAACGGCAAGAAATTTCTTACCCAGGCCCTGTTTTTTTAGATACCGAAGGCCTCATTGACCTCGTCTATCATTTCGTGGTGAGGTCCTGCCATCAAGTCGATCTTCAGGGTATTCTTCAGATTCCAAGTGCCCCAGATCGCCATCAAGAGAACAACTGTTCCCAAGAAAACCAGGAGAAGGGTCTTTGCACCAAAAGTGAATTTGTCGAGTACTTCGTCTACGTGATCCCGTTCTTGTGGAACCACATCGGTCAATGGTTCAAGCTCATTGACCCGAGCTACTCTTTGCAATGGGACAGCCGCCATACGCACTCTTCCCTGTACTTCCTGGAAAGTTCCTTCTGTGTAGACCGGAGTATTTGCTGTGTATCCCATGACTTTGTTGTTCGATTACTGAGTCAAATGTAGTCCGCATCCTACATTCCTACAAGGTTTTTTGTAAGATTTTTCTTGTTTTGACGGCGAAGGAAAGCTAAATACTTGATTTTGAGGCTCCTTTAAGTAGTCTCATTCTTACATTTTGGTTTCAGAAAAAGAATTTCATCACCCGTCTGGGTCTCAAATCAGGATCGACTCACCCCAAATATCATCTTTTATTACATCTTTTTCTTACAAATAATTCTTTGGGTGCCGCCTGCAAAAACTCCTGGCCTGGCTGCAAAAATGAAAATGGAGGGTAAAGACCTCGGATTTGGGAACCGAATTGGATCAGCTACTGACAATGCCGATGTGCACCACAACTCGCCGCCCAGGAAAAGGGCTTCCCTGCGGCCTTGAAACCCATGGATTGGATCAGGCCCATGCTTGCATCGAATAGCTGATGCGATTTGAACTGCGGATTTTCATTGATGTCCACATGGACGGTGATGTCTCCGAATTCCCGTAAGAAGTCGGCCACCTCGACCGCACGCGTCACCTCACTCCACAGCCGCTCATAACCCCCTCCTTTGGGTTTTCGTTCGATCTCGTTCAGATGAACCTCGGAAACGCCCCGTCCCACATCCCACATGCATACCACCGTCGAATACTTGACCTGATCTCCGCGGACTTTGGAGTCTGCACCGATGTGGATCTGACCCATTGGATGCGCATTGAGCCAATCCCGGACATATGTGCGCAGATCCAGGACCCTTCGGCCCTGCCCATCGCTGAAGCGCTCAGTTCGTGTAGCAGAGGTTTCCATGGACACGAACGAATATAAGGAACAGCCTTGTCGGAAAGAAGGCGATCCAAGAGCGTTCCATTACTCGGAGAGAACTACTCTTTTAGAAAATTTCGGCTGAGAATACGCGAGGCCAATTCGAGCTGCAGGACATAGGTACCAGCAGCAAGCTCATCCACCGGGATGACCCACCGATGGGTGCCGCGCAAATGGAATTGGGCCCGATCGGATGCACTCACCTCTCTTCCAGAGGCATCCAGGATCCTCCAACGCACAGTGCTGGGCGCCTGAAGGAATGCCTCTGCATTCAACTCAGAAGTGACCGGATTTGGAAATACCCCGAGCATACCTGTAGTGGGGCCGTCGTAGGCCTCCTGCTGCAAGCTGTTCTGCAGGGAGATCTGTTCGTCTCCTGGCAGATAGTCCACGTATTGCAGCACGCAATAGAACATCTCATCCGATGTGTTGTCTCCCCAGCTGATCCCGACCGGGGGAGAGTTGGGATTGTTGGGATTGGAGGCCGTATTGTCGTAGGTGCACTCCATATAGAAGGTGCTTCCGGCAGGAACCTTGGTCATGTACAAGGGCTTGTACATTCCCTGCCAGTTGAAATCCCAGTCCGGAATGCGAATGACCTTGGTGGTATCGCCATTGGCCTCCACGAAATACAGCTCCCAACTTTCTCCGATCAGGTGGGCGTGGGGCAAGAATCCGATCAGACTGACATCGTTGGAAATATTGATGGCTCGCTTTACTGTGGTCACCTGATCGGGCGGAAGGAATAAGTTGAAGTATGCGTACTCATAATTTTCCACTTCCCGCACGATCGGCTGATCGGTAAAGAATATGTTGACGTAAGAGCTGTCTTGTTCTGCAAATGGATAAGGCGCATAGTGCAACTGCATCAAAAGATCACTTCCTGCGGGAAGGATCTGGCCCGTTCCCGCTGGAAATCTGTCGGGCAGGATACCCGGTGCCCAGCCCCCGTAAAAATGTTCGGTGGGCACGCCGAATTCGCCAAAGGAGGTGTACCCATAGCCTGGTTCGTTGGCATCTCTTTGCTGGGCCTGCCCATTGATATCTGAGGCGAACAATGCATGGTGAACGATCTTCTTGTTTCCCGGACGGAACTCCATAGCTGCGATCTCCCGGTCCTGACTGAGTCCTGTGGGAAGAACGAACACCCGGTAATCATCCTGATTGTTCCCATTTGTGGTGTACGCCTCGGACATGCTCAGCACCATATCGGGAACGCCGAGAACCGAACCCGATGGGAAATTCGGCAAAGCAGGTTCCAGACTCGGGTCACCCTGCGGGGCTCCACTGTTCACCCAATCGATGATCGTTTGTTTTTCCGCTGCACTCAGAATGCGTTCACCCACCAAATGCGTATAGTTCGGATCGGGCGGCCAGGGCGGCATGAGTTCATTCTCTACCACATATTTGATGCTCATGGACCGGTTGGCCACTTCTGCGTAATTGGTCAGTGGGAAGGGGCCGATCTCATTCGGCCGGTGGCAACTGCTGCAGTTGCCGTAGATGATGGAAGCTACATCTTCACTGAAATTCACATTCTGTGCGGCGAGAAAAGTCGAAGCTGTGAGGCACAGCACAATGGATAGTCTATTCATTTATTTGATTCTTCAATCTTTTGCAAAGGAAGTAAACAGCCAACGGCTTGGGTTCGAACCAGAAACGTTCCCGGATCGTCGAGTGTTCTTTGCATGGCCAACTGCAGATCTCTTATCCGTTCGCCACGATTGCGCTGTCCGATCTTGGAAAAGCTGTTATCGATCCGGCCCTGGTAAGTCAGTTGCCCTGAGTGACTGAACAGGAGCGCCTCGGGCATGGTGGTCGCTTTCAACTCCTTCGCCCGCTCAAAGGCTCCCTCGATCGACCAGGATCCGTGGAGACCGGCCCGATCCATAAAGGCAGTCACCGCCTCATTGTCGGCGCTGATCGGAAACAAATAGGTGAAATCGATCCGGTCTGCGAATTCATTCTCCAATGCATTCAGCTCGACGCTTTGGCTCAGGCTCACAGGGCAATCCTCAGCCATCAGAATGACCACCTTGGCTCTTTGTGCGCACAGCTCTAGCACACAAAACAGAGAGATCAGAACAAGAACACGATTCACGATTTTTAAAAGTAGTTCAATTGATCATGTCCATCTGCGCACATTCTAAAGCCGTCTACCTTGGCACATCTTTAACTTTTGCACAAGAAATGGAACGGACGGATTCGTTCGGGCGCTTGTATTTTTGACCTCCTTTACACCAACAGAACATGCTCACCAAGTTGATCGGCAAAGTACTCGGCACCAAAACGGACCGGGATCTGAAGGCTCTACAGCCATTTGTGGAACAGGTGAAGCAGGTGTACCCTGAGATCCAGGGACTCGATGACGAAGGGCTTCGGAAAAAAACAGCCTCATTCCGGGATCGTCTTCGCACCATCAATAAAGAGGACCAAGACCGCCTGAATGACATACAGACCCAACTCGAAACGGAAGAATCCCTCGAGGTACGAGAAGGTCTGTACGCTCAGATCGAATCGCTGGACAAAAGCATCTACGAACGCAGCGAAAAAGAACTCGAGCTGATACGGCCTGAGGCCTTCGCCGTAGTGAAGGAGACGGCCAGAAGATGGTCCGAGAACGGGCAGCTGGAGGTGAATGCATCCGAGATCGATGCTGCTCTGGAGGGCAAAGACTTCCTCGAGATCAAAGGCGGAAAGGCCATCTGGAAAAGCAGCTGGAGTGCGGCAGGCAATCCCATCTCTTGGGATATGGTCCACTACGATGTTCAGCTCATCGGCGGAACAGTGCTCCACCAGGGAAAGATCGCCGAGATGGCCACAGGTGAAGGAAAGACCCTCGTTGCCACGCTGCCTGTTTTTCTGAATGCCTTATCGGGAAAGGGAGTGCATGTGGTCACGGTCAACGATTACCTGGCGCGACGTGACTCGGAGTGGATGGGACCTCTGTTCCAATTCCACGGACTCACTGTGGATTGCATCGACCGACACAAGCCCAACAGCGAGGAGCGCAGGAAAGCCTACCTGGCGGACATCACCTACGGCACCAACAACGAATTTGGATTCGACTACCTGCGGGACAACATGGCGCGCTCTCCAGCGGATCTCGTACAGCGCAAACACCATTACGCCATTGTGGATGAGGTGGACTCTGTTCTGGTGGATGATGCCCGAACGCCGCTGATCATTTCAGGCCCCACGCCACAGGGCGACAAGCAACAATTCGACGCCCTCAAGGGCCATGTGATCAAACTGTTCAACGCGCAGAAAACACAGGTTCAGAACGAGTTGAACGAAGCCAAAAAACTCATTGAATCTGGAGATGACAAGGAGGGCGGCTTCAAATTGCTCCGGGCACATCGGGGTTTGCCCAAGAACAAAGCCCTGATCAAATTCTTGTCGAGCGAGGGGATGAAGACCCTCCTGCAGAAGACGGAGAACCTCTACATGCAGGATCAGTCGAAAGAAATGCATAAGGTCGATGCCGAGCTGCATTTTGTCATTGATGAGAAGCACAATGCGGTCGAGCTCACTGAAAAGGGCATCCGTCTGCTCTCAGGGGATACCGAAGAAGATTTCTTCATTCTTCCCGACCTGTCCACAGAAATGGCAGGCATTGAAGAACTCGGACTCGACACACAAAAGACCGCCAAGAAAAAAGAGGAACTCCTCCGCGATTTTGAACTCAAGAGCGAGCGCATCCACACCATGAATCAACTCCTGAAGGCCTACACGGTCTTTGAGAAAGATGTTGAATATGTGGTGATGGACAACAAGGTCAAGATCGTCGACGAGCAGACCGGACGGATCATGGAAGGTCGGCGCTACTCCGACGGGCTCCACCAGGCCATAGAGGCCAAGGAAAATGTGAAGATCGAAGCCGCGACGCAGACCTACGCCACCATTACGCTTCAGAATTATTTCCGCATGTACAACAAGCTGTCGGGCATGACAGGTACGGCGGAGACAGAAGCAGGTGAATTCTGGGACATCTATAAGCTCGATGTGGTAGTGATCCCAACGAACCGGCCCATAGTACGGGACGACCGTGAAGATCTGGTCTACAAGACCAAAAGAGAGAAGTTCAACGCCGTGATCGATGAGATCGTCCGCCTGACCGAGGACGGTCGGCCGGTGCTGGTGGGAACGACCAATGTCGAGATCTCGGAACTGCTCAGCCGGTCGCTGAAGCTTCGGAAGATCCACCACAATGTGCTCAACGCCAAACTCCACCAAAAAGAGGCAGAGATCGTAGCCGAAGCAGGACGACCCGGAACGGTGACGATCGCTACCAATATGGCCGGTCGGGGGACCGATATCAAACTCAGCAAAGAAGCCAAAGATGCAGGCGGTCTGGCCATCATAGGCACAGAAAGGCACGACTCACGGAGAGTGGACAGACAGCTCCGAGGGCGTTCCGGACGTCAGGGAGACCCGGGCAGCTCACAATTCTTCGTTTCACTGGAAGACAACCTGATGCGCCTTTTTGGATCCGAACGCATTGCTGGCCTGATGGACCGGATGGGGCTGCAGGAGGGAGAGGTCATCCAGCACAGTATGGTGTCCAAAAGCATTGAACGGGCTCAGAAAAAAGTAGAGGAAAACAACTTCGGCATCAGAAAAAGGCTGCTGGAATACGACGATGTGATGAACAGTCAGCGCGAAGTGATCTACAAGCGCCGGCACAACGCATTGTTTGGAGACAAATTATCCTCGGACATCGCCAATATGGTGTTCGATACTGCCGAACAGATCTCGGGTGAATTCCTGGAGAGCAAAGACTTCGAGGCCTTCAAATTTGCCCTGTTCAGGGTCTTTGCCATGGAGATGGAGATCACAAAGGATGATGCGCTTCAGCTTTCTGCTCAGGACCTGACAGATCGGATATTCAACGACGCCATGGCGCATTACCAGCGTCGGATGGACCGGATCGCGATGGAGGCCTTCCCAGTGGTCAAGAATGTCTACGAAACCCAAAAAGGGCAGTACGAGAATATCCTGGTGCCTTTTACCGACGGAGCCAAGGCGCTGCAGGTGGCCAGTGGGCTGGAGAAAGCCTATGAGAGCAGTGGCAAGAGTGTGGTCCGCGACTTTGAAAAAGGCATCACACTGACCCTGATCGACGAAGAGTGGAAGAATCATTTGCGCCGCTTGGACGACCTCAAGCAGTATGTACAAGGAGCCGTTCATGAGCAGAAAGATCCTCTTTTGATCTACAAATTCGAATCGTTTGAACTCTTTAAGAACATGATGGCCCATTTGAGCCAGGAAGTGCTGTCCTTCCTGTTCAAAGGGAGCATCCCTATGAACGGGCAACAGAGCGTTCGGCAGGCGCCCGCGGCACCGAAAAAACAGGAGCAGTTGTCCACCTCAGGACCAGGATCTGCCGAAAGCAATCCGGGCAGACGCCCTTCTCGGCCAAAGACCGTGGTCAAAGAGAAGAAGCTGGGAAGGAACGACCTCGTTGTGATCCGCAATGTGACGACAGGCGAACAGAAAAAACTGAAATTCAAAGTGGCCGAACCCTTGATCGCTGGCAGCCAATGGGTGCTCGAGCAGGGTTGATCCGGCTGCTGTTCGGCTGTGCCTGGATGTCCGGGTGCACCCCTGCACCCTCTGAGGAGCAATGCATAAAGAGCAATTCCGATGAGGTCCTCCTAAAAGGAAAGGTCGACAGTCCCATTTATCAAAATGTCCTTCTCGCCCATCTTGAGGCCTTTGGTGAAAGTGCGCGTTTCTACTACCTCCGCAGGACAGCGAAAGATCATCTTTTGCTTCGCGTCGAGGGCGATTCTTTTTGTGGATTCCTGGACCTCGCGATCAAAGAAGAGGACGAGCAGAGCCAAAAGCTTCAAAATGCCTCGGGCTACTCAGGGGCGGAAATTGAAAAACTGCAGTTCGAACAGATCGCGGATCAGGCCTATTGGGTCAGCGCGGGGCGCATCATCGATTGAACCGCAGCGCTGAAGCTTGTGTTTCAATGTTGCATCTCACAAAGACGTGAGGTTTTGACACATCAACGAACGATAGAACACTTGGCCAATATGAATACATTACTCCTGCGATCCCTCTTTTTAGCGGGCATGATCGTCTCCTTGTTTCAAAATGCTCAGGCACAGAATTATCAAAATGCGTCCATCTCATTTGATGGTCAAAGCAGAAATTATCTCATCTACATCCCCGCGGGATATACTCCGGCATCCCCGCCCCTTCCATTGCTCTTCAATTTTCACGGAGGCGGAGGAGATATGGCCTCGCAAGTTGCCATCTCCGATCTGCGTTCCATCGCCGACACCGCCGGGTTCATTGCTGTCTATCCTCAGGCACTTCCCGATCCGAACGACGGAGGGTCCACGAACTGGCTGCACAAGGATCCCACGCAAGTAGATGACGTTCTCTTTATCGATGCACTGATCGATTCACTTAAAAACCAATGGCGCATTGACACCAACCGAATCTACGCCTGTGGTTATTCGCTCGGGGGTGAATTCACCTATGAATTGGCCTGTCGGCTGAATGAGCGCATCGCTGCTGTCGGGGTCGTGGCCCGAACCATGCAGACGGCTCAATACAACCAATGCAATGCGGTTCATCCGACGGGCATCCTGACCATCCTCGGCACGGCCGACGCCATTTCCGATTACAACGGGATGAGTTTTGGGGGAATCCAGTATTACGTTTCGGCGGATGATGTACATCAGTTGTGGGCGCAGCTCAACAACAGCCCGATTCAACAATCGGTCGCTCTTCCCGACACCGATCCCTCGGACGGAAGCACGGTCGAACTCAATACCTGGTCCGATGGGAACAATTGTATCTACGTTCAGCATTTCAAGGTCATTGGAGGCGGACACGACTGGCCGGGGAGTTTTGGAAATATGGACATCCATTCGGATGAAGAGATCTGGCGCTTTGTCTCCCAATTCGATCTGAGCGGAGCCTTTGCTTGCAACAGCACCAGCGCGGGAGTGAGCAGAATGGAAGAGATAAAGGTCTTCCCCAATCCGTTCAATGAAAAGATCGTCATTGATGCTCCAGAAGGGTCCGAACAGAACTATCGGCTTTTTGATATCCAGGGGCAGCTCGTGCGAAGTGGAAACATTGGTCCTGAGGCTTCCGAGATAGAATCAGAAGAGTTGCCATTGGGCGTTTATTTCCTCCAGACTGGAAATATTTTTCACAAGCTGCTGAAAACTAATTGAGTAGGTTTCTGTTGAACCCATATAGATACTCGCTATGGGGCTAATACAAAGGCTGAACGGACTCTATCGGCAATTGCTTTCTGCCAATGCCAAAGCGCGGGGGGAGCGGTTCATCCTATCGATCGCCATTGTCAGCTATTTGGCCCACCTGCTCCTCATCCTGTTGTCGGGCAGCCAATGGTTGTCTTTGGACTCCGATCTGCTCAGCAGCCCGATAGCCGCTATCTATACGCCCTTTTCCTTCATACTGATCTACGAGGTCTATTTATTGATCTTTTTTCTTCCCCAATCCATATCCTCCTACATCGGAAAGCAATATGAGATCATCACCCTGATCGTTATTCGGCGCATCTTCAAAGACATCGGTAACCTGGAACTCACTTCTGATTGGTTCCAATCCAGCAGCGACCTTCAGTTCACCTACGACGCCCTGACCACGCTCATTCTTTTCCTGCTCCTTTATTTCTTCTATCGTTCAGCCCGCAGAACACATGGAGACGGAAAAACGGTGGAACGCAGCGATCGCCAAAAGACCAAGATCCAGATGTTCATCCTGCTGAAAAAGGCCATCGCCCTGCTTCTGGTACCGCTGCTGCTGTTTCTCGCTTTCTATACGTTCAGCGACTGGGCACTATCCATCTGGAAGGACTATGAAGATGGTATTGTGGCATTCAAGGACATCAACAATGTCTTCTTTGATGAATTCTTCACCGTATTGATCATCGTCGATGTTCTTCTTCTGCTGGCGTCTTTTTTCTACTCGGATCGCTTCCACGAGATCATCCGGAACTCAGGCTTTGTGATCTCCACCATCCTACTCAAGATCTCCTTCTCCACCGAAGGCATCGTGAGCAATGCGCTGATCATTGGGGCCGTTCTTTTTGGTCTGCTGATACTCCTGATCTACAATCGATTTGAGCTGCTCGGTGCACGACGTATGCCCAGCGATCCAGGCGACTGAAACAACAGCCTTTCAAAAAGATGCTTTGGGGTATTTTTGCGAAATATTATCTATCTACTGTTGCCCTAGAGGAGTCTGTCATTCATGAGTGAAAACGAAAAAACCCAAAATTCTGCTGAGTACTCAATGGTCCCGGATTCACGGTCTTCCAAGGTCGTTTTCTATTCCGTGCTATCTGTTGCATTCGCCTATTTCAACCTTGAAACATGGTCCACCTTTGGGTCAGCTGTATTCTGGCTGATCTCAGGGCTAATGGCTGCTTACTTCATTTATGTGGTGGCCATAAGCATTCGGGAAGTGGGTTATTGGATCAAAAGAGAATTCTATCCATCCTTCGATCTGGTTCTCTTCTCCATTTCTTTTCTGGCTTCAGGACTGGCGCTTTTTCTGTTCGCCTATTCCATCCAGCCCATGCTGTAAGCTCTCCTCGGGACAAGCTTCCACTTCGATCGACAGCAGCGATCTTCGGATAAGTGCGCCTTATCGCTGAGCGTCCGGATATGGTTTAACTTCCGTTTCCATTTAAACCATAACCCATGAAATACGCAATGAATTGGGCGCTCATCCTATTGAGTACGGCCATTATAGCTCAGGTTCCACACGGAAATATGGGCTATGACGGAGCAGTCTGTCCTGTCACGGGCAAGAGACTGGGCGCCTCGGAATCCATGGATGCCCATGGAACTCAAGTCAGCTCTGGAACTCCTCAGAAAAATGCGGAAGAACAGGTCCGTCCAGGCGGAAAGAACAACCGAGACTGGTGGCCCAACCAATTGGATCTAAGTGTCCTCAGGCAGCACTCTGCGCTTTCAGACCCCATGAGTGCCGGCTTCAACTACCGGGAAGCCTTTCGCTCATTGGATTACTATGCCGTGAAGAAGGACATCGAGGCACTGATGACCTCCTCACAGGATTGGTGGCCTGCCGACTGGGGGAACTATGGTGGTCTCTTCATCCGCATGGCGTGGCACAGCGCAGGCACCTACCGTACGGGCGATGGAAGAGGAGGCTCGAGGGAAGGGCAACAGCGCTTCGCTCCGATCAACTCTTGGCCTGACAACGCCAATTTGGACAAGGCAAGAAGGCTCCTCTGGCCGATCAAAAAGAAATACGGAAGCCAACTCTCCTGGGCTGACCTGATGATCCTGGCGGGCAATGTGGCATTTGAATCCATGGGCTTTGAAACGCTTGGATTCGCTGGCGGACGTGCCGACGTATGGGAACCCGCAAGCAACGTGTACTGGGGGCCTGAATCCAAATTCCTCGATGACGAGCGCTATTCTGGTGAACGCGAATTGATGCGTCCCTTGGCTGCTGTTCAGATGGGACTGATCTATGTGAACCCCGAAGGGCCCAATGGAAATCCCGATCCGATCGCAGCGGCCCACGACATCCGTGAAACTTTCGGACGTATGGGCATGAACGATGAGGAAACGGTCGCCTTGATCGCCGGAGGGCATACACTGGGCAAGACGCACGGCGCAGGACCTGGATCGAACCTTGGACCCGAACCAGAGGCGGCTTCTATTGAAGAGCAGGGCTTCGGCTGGACGAGCAGCTATGGGAGCGGTAAAGGGGCTGATGCGATCACCTCCGGACTGGAAGTCATCTGGACGCCCACCCCTACGGAATGGAATCATGGATACTTTAAAGCCCTGTTCGAAGAAGAATGGGAATTGACCAAAAGTCCTGCCGGAGCCCATCAATGGGTGCCAAAGAATCCAAAGGCAATGGCTCCAGATGCCTTCGACCCCAACGAGAAGCGGTCGATCGCCATGCTCACCACCGACTTGTCTTTGGTGCGTGATCCGGAATACAGAAAGATATCCAAGCGCTTTTTGGAGGATCCATCGGCATTTGAAAAGGCATTTGCACGGGCTTGGTTCAAACTGACCCATCGGGACATGGGGCCGAGCACCCTTTATCTGGGCCCTGAAGTTCCAAAAGAAGACTTCATCTGGCAGGATCCGCTGCCCAAACGCACCTATGCAATGATCGATGCAGATGCGATCCAAAGGTTGAAAGACGATATACGAGGCTCCGGTATCGATCAGCGGGATCTGATCCTCACGGCCTGGGCCTCGGCTTCCACCTTCCGCCGCACCGATTTCCGAGGTGGCGCGAACGGCAGCAGGATTCGCCTGGAGCCTCAAAATTCATGGGAGGTGAACCAGCCAGATGCACTGGCTTCTGTTTTGTCCAGCTACAAGAAGATCCAGGCCGAATTCAATAAAAAGGCAAAGAATGGCATGGGCGTAAGTATGGCCGATCTCATTGTACTGGGCGGATGTGTGGGCATTGAAGATGCGTGCACAAAGGCGGGTGCATCCATATCCGTCCCCTTCCGTCCGGGCCGAACAGATGCAACCCAAGAGATGACGGATGTCGCCTCCATGAGCGTGTTGGAGCCGATGGCCGATGGATTCCGGAACTACCTGAAGACCAATTATACCTACTCTACAGAGGAACTGCTCGTGGACAAGGCCCAGCTTATGGGTCTGACTGCCCCTGAGATGACCGTTCTCGTAGGCGGAATGCGTTCATTGGATGCCAACCACGACCACTCGGCCCACGGGATTCTGACCGAGCGTCCCGGAACCCTGAGCAACGACTTCTTCGTCAATCTGCTGGATATGCGCTACCGCTGGGAAGCCATGGACGAAGACGCTGAACTGTTCCGAGGAATGGACCGGAATACAGGGGAGGCCATTTGGACAGCCAGTCGGGTGGATCTGATCTTCGGCTCCAATTCCGAGTTGCGCGCGCTGGCCGAAGTATATGCGAGCGATGACGCGCAGGAGAAATTCATCGAGGATTTTGTTGCCGCCTGGGCAAAAGTGATGGATCTAGACCGTTACGATCTCTTGCCCTGAACGCGATACATCTTTGGATCAAAGCCACTTTTCGGAGTGGCTTTTTTTTGCCCTGAATCTATCGAATGATCAACACCTCATCGGCGAAGATATAGGTCGGGTAGCCCGCTCCGGGGTGCCATTCGGGAAGTGTCCCCAATTGATCTGCCTCCACACGGATGTAACGGAACTTGTGGTTCACAGGCAGTTGAAATGGTTCAACGGAACTTCCCTCTTCTGTACTTCTGTCGCCTATGCGGACCACCCCCAATGGTGACCAGGCCTCTTCTGACCGGTTCCTCCCGTAAAAAGCCACACGAGTTGGAAAGCAGATCCAGGACTTGACATCCTGAAGGCAATTCAAGCCCACTGCATTGATGACAACGGAAGACTGAAGGTCCACCTCAGCGACGAAAGCCGCGCCCTGTATACCTACCCAGCGACCCTTTCTCCATTCTTCATCACCGAATACACCATCGACAAGAGCGTCGGGGCCTCCTGCACTGTATTGCGTACTGGGTGGATTCATCCACTGGGCCGAATAGCGATTCATTCGCTTGTGAAAATGAGCGATCGCGGCTGCACCCTTTTCTTTTCCTTTCATGAACCGCAATTCCAATCTCCCACTCTCCCGCACCTGAAAATGCTCCAGCGATTCATCTTTGATCTGCTGCATGAGGCGATCGGGTTTTCCCTTTGGGAACCAACTGAGTTCGACCGAATGGCCCTCTGGATTCTTCCAGCGGACTTCTGTGGAATCAAAGAAAACAGAAGCTGCATATTCCATGACTGGAGCCTCGATGTAGGACGAACGGACTGCCGTCAGGTAGACCCTGTCCATGGTCGTTCCCCAGTCAGAAGGCGTCTCCGACATGTGAAAAACGAGCCTTCCGCCCTGCATGAAATCTCTGTGGCGGAGAAAGTTATTCTGATGATCCAGGCCGTTCAATTCCACATGGTCGATGTACGGACCCGATCCCGATCTCCGGATGCGGAACATTTTGCCATTGCCCATCCGAATGTTGGCGCTGTCCAGAGCAGGATAACCGATCACATATCGCGGATCCCCAGGACAAACCGGGTAGAAGCCCAGACTGCTGAGTACATACCAGGCGCTCATTTGTCCGCAGTCCTCATTGCCGCTCAGACCATCTGGCGCATTGTGATACATCTCCTCGAGGATCTGCTTCACGCGCTGCTGCGTCTTGGAAGGCACCCCGGCTGAGTTGTAGAGATAGGCGATGTGGTGCGATGGCTCATTTCCATGAGCGTATTGTCCGATCAGTCCGGTGATGTCTGCCTGCGTTCGGCCTGTGGTACGCTCATCTGCTGAGAAGAGCGCATCCAAGTGGTCTTCCAATGCCTCGGGGCCTCCCAGCCTTCTCATATAGCCCTGGATGTCATGCGGCACATAAAAACTGTATTGCCAGCTGTTGGCTTCCGTAAAGTGATTGTTCACTTGCCTTGGGTCAAATTCAGCCTCCCACTGCCCGTTGGACCTCGGGTGCATAAAGCCCTTTTCGTCCATTAAATTTCGGTAAGCCAGAGACGAACGGTCATAGGATGAGGCCAAACCGATCTCTCCCGCCTGACGAGCTATCTGGGCAACACAAAAATCATCGTAGCCATATTCAAGGGTCTTTGAAACGCTTTCGTGTTCGTCCTGGAGGTTCAGATAGCCCTTCTTGCGGAACTCCTGCATACCGAACATGGGATGCATCGAACTCCCACGAACCATTTCCAAAGCCTTTTTCTTATCCAGGGGACTCAGCCCTTTGATGGCCGCGTCCGCAACGACTGAAGCCCCGTGGTACCCGATCATGCACTCTGTTTCATTGCCCGCGAGTTCCCATACCGGAAGCCGGCCTGTCTGATCGAACATTCGCTCGAAGGTGCGCAGAAAATCACCTGTGCGCTCGTGATCGATCAGCGTATAGAGCGGATGTGTGGCCCGATAGGTGTCCCAGAGGGAAAAAACAGTGTAGTGGTCCGAACTTGCCTGATGAACTGCCCCGTCCATTCCCCGATAGGTGCCTGCTGCATCGCTGAACAGATTCGGGACGATCATATTGTGGTAGAGGGCCGTATAAAAAATATGCTTCTGTTCCTGGCTTCCCCACACCTGGATCTTACTGAGTTCGCCGTCCCAAAGCGAACGGGTTTGGGATTTTACTTCATCGAGCTCCTTTTGGCCCACCTCCTGTTCCAGATTCTGCAAAGCGGCTTCAGAGCTGGTGGATGAAAGACCGACCCATACCGTCAGTGGCTTTTTCAGCTTTTTGAATCGAAGCACTTTTCGGTGTTTGGGATTTGAGGGGTCGGCAAGCACTTCCTCCACGGCCTGCGAAAGGCGAATGTGGTAGAATACGTTTTGGTCCAATGCCCATGCGGTGGATCGTCGATGGCCCTTGAGGTTCTTTTCATCCAGCTGAACGATCTCGCCCCCGAGCAGCCGGTCCCGGTGCAACAGGTCGACCAGCAGATAGGCCGGAGCGCCCTTGGGAAAGGTGTAGCGATGTACGCCCGCTCGTGGGGAAGCCGTCAGTTCCACCCGAATGTCGTTCGCCAGAAGGACTTCATAGGATCCCGCATTGGCCTTTTCATTCTTGTGGGAAAAGGCTGTCCGCACTTCATCCGATGTCCAGTTCAGCTCGAGCATGGGCATCAACAACAGATCTCCGTAGTCCGAAACTCCGGTTCCGCTCAGATGCGTGTGGCTGAAACCGTAGATGGCAGAATCCGAGTAATGATAGCCTCCGCAGCCGTCCCAACCATCCAGGCGGGTGTCCGGACTGAGTTGCACCATCCCGAAAGGTGCAGTGGCGCCAGGATAGGTGTGTCCGTGCCCTCCCGTGCCAATGAACGGGTTCACCCACTCTGACTGTCCGAGCAAAGAAAAAGAGAGTGCCGAGAGGATAAGGGGAAACAAGAAATTTTTCATGAGGTCTTGGGCTTTATGCGGTGTCCGCTGCGGGCAAACCAGATGAGGTAGAGATAGGCTGGAAGAAGCATCCAATAGGACGGGGGCCGTCCGATCGAATCGGCCAAAAGACCTTGGACGGGCGGCAGAATGGCTCCGCCGACAATGGCCATGACCAAAAGGCCTGAGCCCTTGCTGGTGAATGAACCCAGATCTCTTAGAGAAAGGGCGAAAATATTGCCCCACATGATCGAATGAAAAAAGCCAGCAGCCACCAGGGCCCAGGCGCCAGCAGCCGTGCCGAATCCTGCGATCGCCACGCAGACCGAGGCTCCGATCGCAAATAGGAACAACACCTTGTGGGTGGGTGCTTTTGGAAGAACAAGCGGGATCAGTAAACGGCCTGCCATCAAGGCTCCCCAGTAGTAGGATAGATAGACCGCGCCGTCTGCTCTGCTCAGCTCGCGAACATCGCCGAGATACAGGATGAGAAAGGTGGCCACGCAGACCTCAACGCCCACATAAAGGAAAATAGCCACCGCGCCGCTCAGCAGATGAGGATGTGCCCGATAGGTCCCTTCGGCAGGGTCTGCTGCGCGGGTCGGGACCACTTCCGGAAGGCGCAGCATCCAAAAAAGGAGTGCCGCTGCACTCAACAGGATACCGATCCAGAAGTAGACCTCATTGAGTCTATCCAAACGAGCCGCTTCATCCAAAGCCTCCATGCCTTCGAGGATCGCCCAGGCACCAAAGAGCGGCGCAAGGACCTTGGCCAGTGCATTGAATCCCTGTGCTGTATTGAGATAATTGCTTCCCGATCTGGCGCCTCCCAGGGCCACCATATAGGGATTGGCTGCAACCTGCAAAAGCGTGACCCCAGCTGCCAGAGCAAAAATGGCGATCAGGAAGTAGATGTATTCGGCATACACGCCAGCTGCAATGAACCCAAAACTCCCCAAGGCCATGACAGCCAAACCCAAAGAGATGCCTTTTCGGTAACCGACTTTTTGCAGGATGCCCGCAGCCGGGAATGAGACAACGAAAAAAGCAATGAAAAAAGCGAATTGTACGAGGGCCGCCTGAAAATTGTTGAGCTCAAAAAGGTCTTTCAGAAAGGGGATGAGCGCCCCATCCATCTCGGTGAGGAAACCCCAGATGAAGAACAATCCGGTCATCCAGACCAAGACCCAGCCAGGGGCCTGTGTACGTACTGAACCTTGTTCCATGGATCCTTGAAGTGGATGTTCAAGGTACACTTCCTCAGAAGAGTGGCCTTAGAGCCGTTCCCGACCGATCAGGACTTTATGTTCTTCTCATACAGCTCGATCCACTGCTGGCTGTTCATCCTGCCCACCAACTCCCCTATGAGCAGAAGCGGAACATGCTCGGCCTTTTTGAATCGAATGCAGCTCTTTCCCATGTCGAGTTTGCGCTGGCTGTGCTTGGGGAACTCGGTGGTGAACCACTCCATCAAGTTTGGCGAAGCGTAGAGTCCCATATGATAAAGCCCTATGTGGTTCTTCTGCGAGGCGATGCTGATAAATGGAAGCGGCAGTTTAGGATCACAGTGGTAGCCTGCCGGGTAAACGGAATGAGGCACGACATAACCGATCATTCCATAGGACATCGCCTCCACGATGCCACCATCCGGAAGATGGTCGAGAATGGTTTGCCGCAATGCGCCCATGATCTCCCTGCGCTCAGGCGGAAGTTGTTCCAAGTATTCTTCAGGGGTGGAAGCGGTGATCCTCAAGGTTCAAATATCTGTTTGGCTGCTGAAGTCATCAGATCGTGGAATCTGATCGAATGCCGGTCTGTATTTCTCCGGAGGCGTGGTCAGCTTTCTCTTGTTCAGATCGATCCATGCACAGGAAACTTCGAGTCGCGCGCAAAACACCTCGCCTTTGAAGAATTCATGCCGAAAGGCAAACCGTCCCAGATCATCTGAAAGGCCGATCAGTTGGGCTGTGATATGAGCTTGGTCCGATGAGCGGATCTCCCGCCGAAAAGTGCAGACCTCCTTGAAGAGGACCGGGCCAAAGCCCATGGCTGCCAACTCCTGAATGCCCAGACCCACTTCGTGAAGCAGCCCGATGCGCTGGCTGGCCGCAAGGTCGTAATAGACCGAGTGCTTCATATGGCCCACGGGATCGAGATCGGACCAACGGAGATCGATCGGTTTGATTCCTTTCATTCTTCCAGGCTTTTGGCTCTGAAGAGCAGGGTCGTCCCCTGGAACAGAGCGAGCGTCTCTTTGGTCTGTTCCATGCGGTCACTTCTCTCGAGCGTCTTTTGAAACAGGAGCTCACGTTGCATCAGCCCTTCGCAGAACATCTCCGTAGAAAAGACCGGGCCGATGCGGATGCCTCCGGGACCATCGGTCGTTTGACAACTTGCCCCCATTTGGTTGCAACCCGCGTAGGCACTCAGTCGCTGCTGCACCCAATCGATCTCAAGGGTGATCTCTTTGGATGGGCCCGTTTCTTCCGGCCAATCCACCACCACCCAGCGTCCGGAGACCGGTTCAGCATATGCCTCTGCTTCACTTTCGGGAAGCCCTCTGCAGGAGGAGAGGATGAACAGAAAAAAGATCGATAGAAGTATCCGCATCAGCTGCGCAGGCCCGAGGGATCATTGGCCGCATTGAGTTCAAAGAGCTGTGCCGGCTTGTGCAAAACACCTTTTTGCTTTTCATCCAAGGGAGTGACCACACGCTCTTTGATCACTTTTTTCCTGAAGTTCCGTTTATCGAGCTTCCTGTTCAGGATGATCTCGTACAGATTCTGCAGCTGGCTCAGGGTGAATTTCTCCGGCAGCAACTCGAGGCCGACCTGATAGACTTCAAAATCCCTGCGCAGCACTTCAATGGCCTCCTCCATGATCTCGTTGTGATCGAATCCCAACTGAGGGATGTCCTGAACATCCTGCCAAAACACCTTCTCGGCAAATGAACTGGCCGCAGGTTCAAAGTCGTCCATCCGAACAAAGGCGTAGTACGCCACCGTGACCACACGTGTGGCTGGCTTTTTTCGATAACTCTCCAGCCAGGCGAGGTCTTTCGGGTTCCTCAGGCGATCGGGATCACCAAAGGTTTTGAATTGCTTGAGAAAGATGCCGTCCAAATTGGTGAGTTCTTTGAGCACGCGACCGGCTGCCTGATCCAGACTCTCCTCCTCCCAAACATGGTCGCCCGGAAGTGCATTTTGCACCTTGTCGCCCAGACGCTCGTAGCTCTGCTCGATGAGCAGAACATTCAACTTTTCATTGTCGAAGCCGAAGACGACACAATCGCAGGAGACGTGGGGATTGACAGTTGGCTTTGTACTCACTCTTCGGAAGCGGTTTTGTTGAACCAAATATAACTTTTCATTGGACGAACCGATCTCGTTCACTTTTTCCTTTTCCGAATGGACAATCCGTCTATTTTTGCCGATTCTGAAAATGAAACGTTTAGGTGTTTTAACGTCCGGCGGAGATGCGCCGGGGATGAATGCAGCCATCCGGGCTGTTGTGCGTACCGCTTCTTTTTACGAAAAGGAAGTGATTGGCATTCGGAAGGGCTTTCAGGGCCTGATCGATGGCGAGTGCATGGAACTGAATGCACGGTCTGTCCGGAATATTCTGAATCAAGGAGGTACTTTTTTGAAGTCTGCCCGCTGTGCGGAATTCCGAAGTACAGAAGGCCGGAAGAAGGCCTACCAGCAGATCGAAAAGGCAGAGATCGATGCCCTTGTGGTGATCGGCGGAAATGGCAGCTTCACGGGCGCTCATCTGCTTCATAAGGAATACGGTCTGCCGGTGATCGGCATCCCAGGAACGATCGACAACGACCTTTACGGCACAGACTACACACTGGGATACGACTCGGCCACCAATGTGGTGGTGGAGTGCATCGATAAGATCCGTGATACAGCCAGCTCACACAACCGGCTCTTCTTTGTGGAAGTCATGGGCAGAGATACGGGCTTCATCGCCCTTCGAACGGCAGTGGCCACTGGAGCGTTGGATGTGGTCCTACCCGAAGAGCATTCGTCCATGGAGGACCTGATCAGCGAAGTGGAGAAGAGTTTCGCCAACCGCAAGACCTCCAACATCATCATTACAGCGGAGGGCAATCATTTGGGCAATACCTACGACATCTCGAGGAAGATCGTAGAACAGTTTCCCCATATCGATACCAAGGTCACCATCCTTGGCCACCTGCAAAGAGGTGGAGCACCCAGCTGCATGGACCGCATTCTCGCCGGCAAACTCGGTGTTTCTTCTGTGGAGGCGCTGCTGAATGGAAAGAGTGATGTGATGTGCGGCGTCGAAAATCAGGATGTGACCTTCACTCCACTTGAAAAAGCCATTTCTGAAAAGGTCGAATTGAATATGGACCTCTTGCGGATATCCAGAATTCTAGCAACATAAATCAATAGAATAAATGAAAAAGATAGCGATCAATGGATTCGGTCGGATCGGACGACTCACCTTCAGGCAGCTGCTCAACAAAGACGGCGTGGAGGTAGTGGCCATCAACGACCTGACAGATCCCAAGACCCTGGCACATCTGCTCAAGTACGATTCGGCCCATGGCCGTTTTGACGCTGAGATATCAGTAGAGGGAAATACGCTGCTGGTCAATGGCAAGAGCATCCATATTTCAGCGATCAAGGATCCGGCGGAGCTCCCATGGAGATCCATGAACATCGATGTGGTCCTCGAATGCACGGGGATTTTCCGTGACCGGGAAGGAATGGGCAAACACCTCGAAGCGGGAGCTCGAAAAGTCTTGCTTTCCGCACCCGCGAAAAAAGGCATCCCCACATTTGTACTGGGCGTCAATGACCATTTGATGACCGCTGAAGATGACCTCTTGAGCAATGCGTCCTGCACCACCAATTGCCTCGCGCCAATGGCCAAGGTGTTGCATGAGCAATTTGGCATCGTGAAAGGCTACATGACCACCGTTCATGCCTACACCTCAGATCAGCGAATACAAGACGCTCCGCATTCCGATCTGCGCAGAGCACGTGCGGGGGCTGAGAACATCATTCCTACAAGTACAGGTGCAGCAGTCGCTGTTGGCCTGGTACTTCCTGAGCTTGCAGGAAAACTGGACGGTATGGCCATGCGTGTTCCCACGCTGACTGGCTCGGTGACCGACCTCACCGTCGAGCTCGCACGGGAAACGACTGCGGAAGAAGTGAATGCGGCCATGAAATCTGCTGCTTCCGGGGAGCTGAAGGGCATCCTTGAATACTGCGAAGAGCCGATCGTTTCTTCTGACATCGTTGGCAGTCCTTACTCGAATATCTTCGATGCGCCCCTTACTTCGGTCATGGGGAACATGGCCAAGATCGTGGGATGGTACGATAACGAAGCGGGCTATTCGGCGCGCCTGGCCGACATGTGCATCAAGCTCGCCAACCTTTGATAACGAGCTTGGTCAGGATGGTTTATTAGGCCATCCTGTGGGCTTTAACAGAACTTTAAATGATGGCCGTCCAACAATGGCCTGAAAGTTGTCGTTGAAGTTTTTGTTCAAATGAACCAACGCTTTCTCTAAACAGTGCGTTACTTATTTGAACTTCTTTCAGCGGCGGAGTTCTTTTTGGTTTTCTCTTAGGTTAGGTTTATCGTCTTCCCGCTGATATTGAGCCCCGCAAACGCGGGGCTTTTTTATTCGTCGTAGCTGATGACGACCTTTTCAGAAGTCGGCATGGCCTGGCAGGTCAACACATAGCCTTCTTCGACTTCCTCATCTTCAAGCGCATAATTCATCTCCATGTCTGCCGTGCCCTCGAGTACTTTGGCCCGACAGGTGCAACAAACCGCTCCCTTACAGGCGAACGGCACATCTGCTCCGGCATCCAGTGCCGCGTCCAGCACAGTTTTCCGATTTCCGCTCATCTCAAAATGCGTTTCGTCCGAATCGAGGATGACCGTCACCTGAGATTTCAGTTTTTTGTCCAGCTGCTTTTCTTTTTTCTCCGAAACAGGCTTTTTCGCAGTTGGCGCAGAAAAGAGTTCAAAGTGGATGCGCTCTTTTGCCACGCCCATGTTTTGCAGGGCGCCCTGAATATTCTCGATCATCTCTCCAGGTCCGCAAAGGAAATAGGCCCGAATGCCAGCAGGATCAAAAAAAGTTTTTCCGAAAGCCATGCACTTCTCCGCATCGAGTCGGCCTTTGAGCAAGTCGCTTCCCTGATCTTCCCGACTCAGAATGTGGTGCACCTCCAAGCGGCCCATGAATTCGTTCTTCAGATCGTCAAGCATTTCTCTGAAGATCACCGACTGACTGTTCCTGTTTCCGTAAAAAAGATGGAAGTGGCTATCGGGCTCCTGTTTCAGCGTGGTACGCAGAATGCTCATGACCGGAGTGATGCCCGAACCGGAAGCGAAGGCCACGTATCGAGAGCCCGCCTCTGTTCCGAGCGGGACATGGAACGATCCTCTCGGAGTCATGGACTCCAACTCATCTCCCACCTGCAGTTCGCGATTGGCAAAAGTGGAAAAACGTCCCCCTTCGACCTCTTTGATCGCCACGCGCAACTCACCGTCCAGCGGACTGCTGCAGAGGGAATAGGATCTTCTGACCTCCTCTCCGCCAATGGTCTTTTTGAATGTGAGGTACTGTCCCTGGATAAAGTGAAAGTTCGTTTGTTGTTCTTCGGGAACGTCCAACAGCACAGATACGCAGTCTTCGGTTTCTCGCCTGACCTCCTTGACCTGCAATCGATGGAAAGCGGACGATTCGGACTTCTGATCGGCTGCCTTTGTCCAGTCGTTCTCTGAAGAGCGTTTTTTAAAGAAATTCCACATGATGCTGGGGGTTCAAATATTGTTGGTTCAAATAAACACTTTGTCCCCCTTAATCGTTTCAGCCTTAGCCAATAAATTTGTAACAGAAGCCCCCAACCCATGGAGACGATAAATTTTGAAGAGCGGTTTCAGGAATATGTCGATTCGGAGCAAAAGGTGGAGCCCAAACACTGGATGCCCGAGCCTTACCGAAAGACCCTGATCCGACAGATCTCTCAGCACGCACACAGCGAAGTGGTCGGGATGCTTCCTGAAGCCAACTGGATCAGTCGTGCCCCTTCGCTCAGGCGCAAAGTCGCTTTGCTTGCCAAGGTTCAGGACGAGGCCGGTCATGGCCTGTATCTCTACAGTGCGGCAGAAACACTTGGGGCGGATCGTGCCGATCTGGTGGGCGACCTGCTCAGTGGCAAGGCGAAGTACTCCTCTATTTTCAATTATCCCACACGAAGCTGGGCGGATATTGGCGCCATTGGCTGGCTGGTGGACGGTGCAGCTATTGCGAACCAGGTCATGCTTTGCCGAACATCCTACGGACCCTATGCGCGCGCTATGGTTCGGATATGCAAAGAGGAAAGCTTCCATCAGCGTCAGGGATACGAGATCATGCTCGCCTTGTGCAAGGGAACGAAGGAGCAAAAGGAAATGGCTCAGGATGCGCTCAACCGCTGGTGGTGGCCATCCTTGATGATGTTCGGCCCAACGGACAAGGAGTCCACCAATTCTGCTCAAAGCATGAACTGGAAGATCAAGCGCAAATCCAATGATGAACTCAGGCAGGAATTCATAGACAAGACCGTTCCACAGGCCGAATTCCTTGGACTCACCATCCCAGATGAGCAGCTTGAGTGGGACGAAAAAACAGGGCACTACCGATTTGGACCGATCGATTGGGAAGAATTCTACCACGTATTGAAAGGCAATGGCCCCTGCAACAAAGAGCGCCTGGAAGCACGCAACAAAGCCCATGATGATGGCCGTTGGGTGCGGGAAGCAGCCAATGCATTTGCCAAGAAGACCCAGGAAAGAAAAGGCGAACACTCCGCTGCCTGATGCGGTCAAATAACCATAGATGAGCGACACCGATAACTGGAAGATCTGGGAAGTCTTCGTCCGAAGCAAAAATGGATTGAGCCACAAGCACGTGGGAAGCCTGCACGCTCCTGATGCCGAAGTGGCGCTAAAGAATGCCCGCGACGTGTATACGCGCAGGAGCGAAGGGAACAGCGTTTGGGTGGTGCCCTCTGAAGCCATCACAGCCAGCGCACCAGAGGACAAAGAGGCTCTTTTCACCCCGGCGGATGACAAAGTCTATCGGCATCCGACCTTCTATGAGATCCCTGATGATGTAGGGCATATTTGAACGGCGCAACATGGAAAACCCCCTTCTCTCCTACACGCTCTTTCTTGCCGACAACTCGCTGATCACCGGGCAGCGTCTGGCTGAATGGTGCGGGCACGGACCCATTCTGGAGCAGGACATTGCGCTCTCCAACATTGCCCTCGACCACCTCGGGCAGGCCCGCATGCTCCTTCAATACGCCGCCGAACAAAAAGGCGAGGGGTGGACAGAAGACCGCCTGGCGTACTTCAGAGACGAAAAGAACTTCCGCAACCTCTTGATGACCGAGTTGCCCAAAGGCGATTGGGGCTACACTGTGATGCGGGCCTTCCTTTACGACACCTACCACTTTTACGAAATGACCGGCTTGCTTCAAAGCAAGGACGAGCAGCTACGGGCCATCGCTCAAAAGGCCATAAAAGAGATCCGCTATCATGCGCAGTGGTCGGCCGAATGGGTGATTCGTCTCGGAGACGGAACGGAGGAAAGCCATCTACGTGTCAAGCGGTCGCTGATGGAATTATGGCCATTCACCGGTGAGTTCTTCGAGTCCGATGAGGCCGCAAGCGAACTCAACGCCCGTGGCATCGCCCCCAACTATGCCCATATCCGCACCCAATGGAACGCCAAGGTCGAAGAAGTCCTCGAACTGGCCACACTTGAACGGCCGGCAGACGGATGGATGCAGTCCGGAGGACGCAAGGGAGCGCATACAGAACACATGGGCTACCTGCTGGCGGAGATGCAGCATATTCCCCGGTCCTACCCGGATGCTCAATGGTAAATGCTTCTCCTGAAGGAGCGGACAGCGATGTGATACTTCAATTGCTGGGGCAGGTCAGTGATCCTGAGGTTCCCGTTCTGAGTATACTCGATCTGGGCATCGTACGTTCCTGGCGACAGGATGAAAACGGTGTGGAAGTGGTCATCACCCCGACCTATTCCGGATGTCCGGCCATGGATACGATCGAAGCCGATATTCGAAACACCTTCTCGGAAGCGGGCTACTCGAGTTTAGAGGTGCGAACGGTGCTCGATCCGCCCTGGACCACCGACTGGATGAGCGAGGAAGGCAAAGAAAAACTTCGCGCCTATGGCATTGCGCCTCCGGAATCCAGATCGGCAGACAAGCGTACTCTTTTCGGGAAAGAAGAGGCAGTGCGCTGCCCACATTGCCGCTCTTTTCAAACCGAGGTCGTCAGCATGTTCGGTTCAACAGCCTGCAAGGCGCTTTATCGCTGCAAAGATTGTTTGGAGCCTTTCGACTACTTTAAGTGCATCTGAAAAGAACCCAACATGAGCTCATTCATTCAGAAGGAACAGAAAGGCAAGGTGCTGGATATCCGGCTCAACCGACCCGACAAGTTCAACAGCTTTGTTCGGCAAATGGCCTTGGATCTCCAGGCTGCCCTGGCCGAAGCACAGGAAAATGAGGAATGTCGGGCGGTCCGGATCATCGGTTCTGGAAAAGCCTTCTGCGCAGGGCAGGATCTGGTCGAAGCGACCGATCCCAAGGGTCCTGCCCTATCGAAGATCGTTTCCGAGCACTACAATCCCATCATCACGGCCATGCGCAAGCTCGAGCTTCCGATCGTTTGTGCGGTCAATGGAGTGGCAGCGGGTGCTGGAGCCAATATCGCTCTGGCCGGAGATGTGGTGGTAGCCGCCCGCTCGGCGAGCTTCATTCAGGCATTTTCGAAGATCGGGCTGATCCCCGACAGCGGAGGCACCTACACCCTGCCCCGTTTGATCGGCTTTCAAAAAGCCTCTGCGCTGATGATGCTTGGTGACAAAGTTCCAGCCGAAGAGGCAGAGCGCATGGGAATGATATACAAGGTCTTCGAAGACGGGCAACTGGAGCAGGAGAGCCTGATGCTCGCTCACCGCTTATCGGAAATGCCCACGCTCGGCCTGGCTCTGACCAAGACAGCGTTGAATGAAAGCGCGCAGAACGATCTGAACGACCAATTGGCGCTCGAGGATCGTTTGCAAACCCAGGCAGGGCATTCCCACGATTACAAAGAGGGGACTGCTGCATTCCTCGAGAAAAGAAAACCTCAATTCACAGGCAAATGATCGGGATCGCAGGAGCGGGAGCCATGGGCTCGGGGATCGCGCAGGTGGCTGCACAGGCAGGTGAAGATGTGCTTCTCTTTGACAGCCAGCCTCAGGCATTGGTACGGTCCAGGGAAGCATTGAACAAGGTCATGGACCGGCTGGTCGAAAAAGGCAGGATCGACTCGGAGGAAAAGGAAGCCATCTGCGGCCGCATCCGGTACAGTGAGGACCTGAGTTCTTTTACCCGCTGTGAGCTTGTGATCGAGGCCATTATTGAAGATCTGCAGGCCAAGCGCGTCCTTTTTGAGCAACTGGAAGAATACATTTCGGAGGCATGTATTCTGGCCACCAACACCTCGAGCTTGAGCATTGCTTCTCTTTCCATGGGGCGCCGGCATCCTGAGCAACTGCTCGGGATCCATTTCTTCAATCCGGCTCCTCTGCTGCCCCTGGTCGAGATCATTCCGAGCTTGCTGACCGACAGCACTGTGGTGGATCGCGCACAAAAGCAGATCGATGGCTGGGGGAAAGTGACCGTTCGTGCCCAGGATACTCCGGGCTTCATTGTCAACCGTGTGGCACGTCCCTTTTACGGAGAGGCACTGAAGATGCTCGAAGAAGGTGTGGCGAGCGCCTTGGAGATCGACGCGGCCATGCGGCATTATGGTTTTCGAATGGGTCCCTTTGAATTGATGGACCTCATCGGCAACGATGTGAACTACGCCGTTACGGAGACCGTCTGGACCCAGTTCTTCTACGATCCTCGTTTCAAGCCGTCACTGACCCAAAAACGCATGAGTGAAGCCGGGCTATTTGGCCGAAAGAGCGGAAGAGGATACTATGAATACAATGGCTCTTCAGCAACCGAGCGATTAGAGTCCATTGAAGTAGGCAAGGCCCAAGCCATTTTCGAGCGCATATTCTGTATGCTGGTCAATGAAGCCTATGACGCCCTCTTCATGGGCATTGCCAGCAGAGAGGACATCGATCTGGCCATGACCAAAGGCGTGAATTATCCGCGCGGACTGTTCGAGTGGTCCGAGAGTTATGGCCGGGAAAGATTGCTCGGCATCCTCAACGGTTTGTTCGAACGCTTTGGGGACGATCGCTATCGGGCCAATACGCTGTTTCAGAGCGGATCGATCTGATATTCTGACGATCCTGAGTTAATCAGGCGTGAACACATCTCAGCGCTCCAACCGAAGCAGCTGCGCTACCATATGTCATAACTTATTGATTATCAAGGATTGAAACGACTTTCGCCCCCCGTTCGCATCAATGAAAAGCTTGCGCGGTTAACATTTCCATAATTGAATCATAATCTGTGCGTGAAGTCTTCCTTGCGAAAGCTTTTCAGTTTTGGTCCAAGAAAAATTCAATTCAGAAATGACCAAAAAGATTTCCCTCAGACAAATCATTCTAACAGGCATGATCGCAATGATCTCTTTCGCCTGCAGCGAGGACGGCGACAATGGAAATGATGGTCCGGGTCCAGTGTCTGGAAACGTGATCAAATCAGGACAGATCACAGCCAATGAAACATGGACCGCAGATAAGGTCTACCAACTGAGCGGCCGAGTGGTGGTGACCAGTGGAGCGACCCTTACGATCGAAGCCGGAACCATAGTTAAAGCAGAAGCAGGTCAGGAAGCCAACGCCTCCACCTTGATCATTGCACGCGGAGCGAAACTGATGGCAGAAGGAACAGCCTCAGCGCCGATCATCTTTACTTCCGTTGCAGACAACATCGAGCCCGGAAACATCAGCAGTCCCAACCTGAATTCAACCTTCAGCGGTTTGTGGGGCGGTTTGCTCGTATTGGGTAAAGCACCTATTTCCGTGCAGGGAGATGTTCTCTCCACTCAGATCGAAGGCATTCCACCATCGGATACAAACGGCTTGTACGGAGGCAACGACCCGAATGATAACTCTGGCGTCATGCGCTATCTCTCCATTCGCCACGGTGGTGCACTGATCGGCGCAGGTAATGAGATCAACGGACTGACCCTTGGAGGCGTGGGCAGCGGAACCACGATCGATCACATCGAGGTGGTGGCCAATTTTGATGACGGCATCGAGTGGTTTGGCGGAAATGTGAACTGTTCGGATCTGCTGGTGTGGCATCAGGGAGACGATGCATTCGACATCGATCAGGCATTCAGCGGAACGATCAACAATTTGGCCTTCCTTGGAAACTCCAGTTCGGACCACGCCCTGGAGATCGATGGGCCCGAGGGTTCGCTCAACGGAGCTTTCACCATGACCAACGCCACCTTCATCGGCTACAACGATGGCGGGACCGGCGGCGGAGAATACGCCGACTTCCGGGATGGCGCGCAAGGCAACCTCAGCAACATCTACTTCACCAATTTCTCTGAATCTTCAGATGTGGAACTGGACGACGACAATTCTTCTGCCAACTACAAGAATGGTATTCTGAATTTCAACTCAGCTTGGGAATTCAATACCGACCATCTTTCTGGGGGCAACAAAGATGTTGCAGACATATTCCTGGATAAATCAACTGCCGGAGATGCGTTCTCCGATCTGAGTTTCTCATCCAACGTAACAACATCCACCGTTGGAGCAGATCTCTCAGCCTTCGCAGGCTGGACCTGGGGTGATGAACTTGGGGCTCTCTGATCACATAAACACATTCACTTCCTGCCCAATGCCGAGGAATCGGTATTGGGCTTTACTCGTTAAAAACCACCTATGCGTCTCTCCACTCTCTTTTTCGGAACGCTGATCTCGATCCTGTGCTCAAACCATGCACTGCGTGCACAAACCGAAGAGGGCATCCTCCGAGGTATCGTGATGGAAGCTTCTACGGGCGAACCTCTTTTTTCCGCCAATATTCAGGTGGTGGGTGTACAGGCCGGAGCCGTCAGTGATTTTGACGGAAACTTTGAACTGCGTCTGCCCGAAGGAAGCTACGACCTGAGCATTTCTTTCCTCGGTCTGCAAACCCTCAATATCTCTGGTGTTCAGGTGATGGCCGGAGAAGTAGAATTGTTGGGCAAGATCCGCCTGAAGCCGGGCGGAGAAGAATTGGAAGAGGTCACCGTTACGGCCGAAGCCATCAAGAACACTGAATCGGCACTGATTGCTATGCGGGCCAAATCGGCCAATGTCATGGATGGAATATCCGCACAAACCTTCAAAAAGATAGGGGATGGCAATGCCGCAGCGGCCGTGAAGAGAGTGCCCGGTGTCTCGCTTCAGGGAGGGAAGTATGTCTACGTGCGCGGATTGGGCGATCGTTATACCAAGACCACCCTGCACGGGATGGATATCCCCGGCCTGGATCCGGACAGGAACAGCCTGCAGATGGATATCTTCCCGACCAATATCATCAGCAACATCATCGTGCGTAAGTCCTTCACTGCCGATCTACCGGCGGACTTCACAGGCGGCGTGGTCAATATCGAAACCAAGGAATTTCCCGAAAAGCCGGTCACAAATGTTTCTGCGAGCATCGGGTTTACCCCTGGCATGCACTTCAACAGCGCTTACAGAAGTTATGAGGGCGGCGGACTGGATTTTTTGGGATTTGACGATGGAAGTCGCTCGGATCCTTTGGGCATGAGTGCTTCCAACCCAGCGCCCACAGGCGAACAAGCCGATCCGCGACTCAAGCCCAGCGACCCTGGAGCCGACGGATTTACGCGCTCATTCAATGGTGAGATGGGCAGCAAAACATCCACGAGCCCCTTGAATTTTGGTTTGGGCATTTCCGGGGGCAACCAACTCAAATGGAAGAAACGAACACTGGGCTGGATCGCCTCATTCTCCTATAAGAACAAGACGAATTTCTACGAGAACTGGGAACAGAACTACTACAGAAAAGACAGGGACAGCAATACAAATGCCCTGCGTTCCGACCGCTTGCAATCCGGCGCCCTCGGGATCAACAACGTTTTTGTCAGCGGACTTCTGGGAGGTGCCTTGAAAACCACTCGCTCGAAATACAAGATCGTGTTGATGCACCTGCAAAATGGAGAATCAAAGGCGGGATTGCTCGATCAGGGCGATTTCATCCGTTCGAACAACGAACAAGTCCGTCACAATCTGGAATACAGCCAGCGATCCATCAGCAATGCACTGATATCTGGAAAGCACCTTTTCGATGGTGGTGACTGGGAACTGGATTGGCGCATCTCACCCACCTATTCGCAGATCCTGGACAAAGACATCCGCCTGACCAATTATCTGGTCGAACGCGACGCAAATGGATCGATCACTTCGTATGCGATCGATGCTTCTGAGGGTGGCTTCCCAAAACGCCTGTGGCGCTCACTGAATGAATACAACATCGCTTCCCGCCTCTATGCACACAGAACGCATGATCTCTTTGGAAAAGAGGCCCGGCTGACCTTTGGTGTGGGCTATGTGATCAAGAATCGAGATTATTCCATCCTGGACTACGAACTCCGAACCCTTGGCAATCTTCAGAGACTTTCGGGCAACGGAGATGAACTCATGACCGATGCCTTCCTCTGGAACGCACAGGACCCAAATGCGCCTGGTGTATTTGTCCACGGTCAATTTCAAGCGAACAATACGTTCAACGGTGTCCAACAGACGCTTTCGGCCTATGCTTCGGAATCCTTCCGCATCGGCGATCAACTCAGAGGGGAGATGGGCATCCGGATGGAGAAATACGATCAATCCTATACCGGACAGAACCAGATCGCCAACGAAACACCCAATGCACCTAATGCGCGGATCTTCGACAACGAAAAGGTCCTGGATATTTTGCAGTTCTTTCCATCGGTCAACCTCATCTATGCCCTCTCCGACCGCACCAATCTGAGGGCCTCCTGGTCGCAGACCACAGCCCGACCTTCGTTCCGGGAGATCTCCACAGCCGAGATCGTGGACGTGCTTTCAGGCATGACCTTCATTGGCAATGTGGATCTGGTGCAAACGGACATCCAGAACATGGACCTCCGTTATGAAACTTTCTTCAATGGCAACCAAATGCTCTCGCTCAGCGGTTTCTACAAAACCTTCGTCAATCCGATAGAAATGATCTCCTATGAGCAAGATCCGTCGAGCTTTCAGCCGCGCAATGTAGGCGACGCACGCTTGTTCGGGCTCGAGCTGGAGGGACGCTTCAATCTGAGCGAGCTGAGTGAAAAGATGGAGGCCTGGTCGCTCAATTCAAATCTTACGCTGATCGATGCCCAAGTCGCCTTTGACAAGCGGCCTGGCGGTGATTACGACGGAAAAATCAATGGGCTCCGAGTAGGCGAAGAACCCAGCGACTACCGCGACATGCAGGGTCAATCCCCTTATATCGTGAATGTGGGCCTGAGCTATCGCGGCCTTGAAAATGGCTATGAAGCCGGGCTCTTTTACAACGTTCAGGGACCTAAACTGGTCAGCGTGGGCATCAATTACACGCCGGACGTCTACTCGGTGCCTTTCCACAGCCTGAACTTCAACTTCAGGAAGGTCTTCGGTGAAGACGGCAAATATCAACTGGGCCTCTCATTAGATAATATCCTCGACGATGTGCTCGAAACAGAGACCCGTTCCTTCCGGGCCGATGCCAATGTATTCAATCGCCTTTCTCCGGGGCGCACCTTCGGTCTGAACTTCAGCCTCCGGATCTGATCCCAAACAGAACTTGCTGGGAATGAGAAAGCCCGCTCTTTCGAGCGGGCTTTAGGCTGCTGTCCTATCTCAAACCAAACCAAACAGGACTTCTGACCCCCATCAGAAGCAATGAATGCAGGCAGCCAAAATCAGTTTGCGACCAATGATTCTGCGTGTTGTGAAAAATCAAGGCCTTGCTCTTCCTGAACCTCGTCCACACGTATGGGAACGAGTTTATCGGTGATCCAGAAAAGCGCGTAAGACAAGAGGAATACAGAAACGGAGATGATGACCAAAGTGATCAAATGGGTTTGGAAGAGTTCGTAACTCCCAGTGATCACGCCGCCTTCGGTGGCAAAAACAGCCGTCAATACCATGCCGCTCATTCCACCCACTCCATGACAGGGAAATACATCCAGCGTGTCGTCCACTGATGAGCGGTTTTTGAGGTAGAGGGCAAAGCGACTAACGATGGCCGAAACAAATCCGATGGTCAGGGATGATCCCAATCCAACAAAACCTGCGGCCGGTGTGATCGCCACCAAGCCCACTACAGCACCAATACAAGCACCCAAGGCTGAAACCTTTCCCCGGTAGGCAAAATCAAGGAAGAGCCAGGTGATCATTGCCGTTGCAGAAGCCAGGTGGGTATTCATAAAGGCTTGAACCGCCACACCATCAGCCGCCAAAGCAGATCCGGAATTGAAGCCGAACCAACCGAACCAAAGAAGTCCGGTGCCCAATAGAACAAAAGGAATGTTCACAGGAGCCGACTGTTCCTGCTTGCGCTTTCCAATGAAAAGAGCGGCCGCCAATGCCGCGACGCCTGCCGAGATGTGCACCACGGTTCCACCTGCAAAGTCAAGTACGCCCAACTGAAACAGCAACCCATCTGGATGCCAGGTCATATGGGCCAATGGCGCATAAATGAACAAGGTGAAGAAGATCATGAAGAGCAGATAGCTCCAAAAGCGAACTCGCTCAGCAAAGGCGCCTGTGATGAGCGCCGGAGTGATCACTGCGAACTTCATTTGAAAGGCCGCGAAGAGCAAAAGAGGCAATCCCCCGCCCAGGCGGTCGTGTGGAGCCAATCCCACATCTTTCATAAAGAAAAATGTTCTCGGGTCGCCTATGATGCCGCCCCAGCTGTCTCCGAATGCGAGACTGAAGCCGACCAGGAACCACAGCACGCTCACCACTCCCAATGCAACAAAGCTCTGGAGCATGGTGCTGATGATGTTCTTGCGGCCCACCATTCCCCCGTAGAAGAAGCTCAGACCAGGTGTCATCAGCAGAACCAGACCGGATGCAGTCAGCATCCAAGCGATGTTGGCAGGATCGATATCGGAAGCAAAAGCCGAATCGGATGCATCTGAAAGCACAGGCGCGATGAGGCTCAATAGAGCCAAAAACACCAAAGCGATGCCAGACAGCGGACTTTTCTTGAATAATGTGATCACTACTCCTTGGTTTGAGGGGCAAAATTATCAAAATCATTCTATGAAAACACTTCTACCCCTGTTTTTTTAGGGGTCACTTTAAAATTATTTCATTTTTCCTTTCAGAAAGGAGGTTTGAGAGGGGGTAAGTCATTATATGCCCCGATCTTTGATTTCCACAGCCTTGAAATGAGCGCAAAAGGAACCGGACCGAATTCCGTGGATCGGTCAACACATCAAAAAACGCTCAGTGGATCGGGCGAAGACCTTGTCTCTCTTTTACTCTGAAGCGCCGTCCTCTTCGGGCACCGACCAGGCCGATGAATCCATCAACTCGGCAAGAGCGCTCAGGTCGGGTGTGATGATCACCTCTGTTCTTCTGTTCCTGGCCTTGTTCTCGTCGGTATCATTCTCCGCAATGGGTGCGAATTCGCCCCGACCACTGGCCACAATGGACGAGGGGTCCACGCCTTCTTTTGCCGTGAGCTCTTTGACCACGGCTGTCGCCCGCATGACGCTCAGATCCCAGTTATCACGAACTCCATTGCGTCCGCTGAACGCATCAGAATCTGTGTGTCCCTCCACGGTAATGCTCAATTCAGGATTCGCCGCCAGGACTTCGGCCAGGCGTCCCAAAGCCTCTTTCGCTCCAACATTGAGCGTCCATTTCGCGGATTCAAAGAGCAGGCGATTGTCCAAAGACACATAGACCTTGCCCCCTCGGTTTTCGACGGTCAGTCCCTTTCCGGTGTAGCTGCTCAGCGCATCGCTGACCATATTCTGTATGTAGCGCACCACCGAATCCTGTTTGCTGATCACCGACTCCAACTCCTTCACGCGGGCCTCCCGCTGAGCCAGTCGAGCAGTCAGCTCGGAGAGATTGGCCCGTTCCTCGACCAGCGAGTCGTGTTCATCCTGCAGCCGCATATCCAATTCCTGAAGGCGCTCAAGCATCTTCTTGTTTTCACGTGCGCTGTTGGTGAGCAGTGCATTGTTGTTCTCCAAAAGGAAATCGTAGCTCCGGCTCAGGTCGGCATAATTGCGGTTCATCTTGCGCAACTCCTTGCCCGACTCAGCCGTATCGGCCCGCAGTCCGGCCACATCCGTTCGGCACTTTTCCAGATCGCTGTTCAGGGTTTCCACCAACTGCCGACAATTGAACTCGGCATTCCTCAGGGAATCCGACTCGGCTTCAAGGGCTGAATATCTGCTCAAAAGGTCTTTGTGCACCTTGCTGCTCACGCAGGAAGAAAGACCCAGAACAAGGAAGAGGAAGGCAACAGCTCTCATAGTTGAAATTTGTTGCAAGATGCTTCTGAAGGAGTCTTTTTTCAGACCCCGGATCAAGGAATAATCCCCCGCTTAATGTGAATAGTCAGGCGAGTTCCACCAGGATCGGACAGTGGTCGGAGTGCTTCACCTCGGGAAGTATGGCCGAGTGCTTCAGGCGGGAAGCCAAGGGCTCACTGAGCATGTTGTAGTCTATGCGCCAGCCCTTGTTGTTGGCTCGTGCGTTGGCTCTGTAGCTCCACCAGCTGTAATGATGAGGTTCTTTGACCCGTTCACGAAAACTGTCGATGAAGCCATCTGCCAAAAACTCCGTCACCCATAGCCGTTCCTCTGGAAGGAATCCACTGACCGCAGCATTCCGGACAGGATCGTGGATGTCGATCGCCTGATGGCAGATGTTGTAATCGCCCGAAAGGACGAGATTTGGGCGTTCGGTCCGGATGTTTTTGATCCACTCATGGAAATCCACCAAAAAACGCATCTTCACTTCTTGTCGGATGTCTCCCGCACTTCCCGAAGGAAAATACAGGCTGAACACGCTCACATCACCAAAGTCTGCACGCAATACTCTGCCCTCTGCATCGATATAGTCTATACCGCAACCTGCAACGACCCGATCCGGTGCTTTCTTGGACAATATGGCCACTCCGCTGTATCCTTTCTTTTCTGCCGAATGCCAGTGATGATGGTAGCCCAAATGGTCAAAAAGCGCCGTATCGACTTGCTCTTTCAGGGCCTTGGTCTCCTGCAGGCAGATCACATCCGGGGATTCTTCTTCGAGCCACTGCCCGAACCCCTTTTTCAGTGCTGCCCGTATTCCGTTCACATTGTATGAGATGATCTTCATATACGGGAAATTAGCGCCAAAGGGTGAATTGAGAAAATACCTGTGGATCTTGTTCTTCGCAGTGGGCATCGCTCATTCATTGAGTGCCCAGCGCATGCAGGAGCGCCACTTTTCGGCCGGAAGCGACAGCCTTTATTGTTCAGACCGGACCATCATCACTTCCTCCTTTGTCCTGAAGGTTCAAGGCGATACACTTTCTCCCGACCGGTACCGCTGGTTCCCTGATCTGAAGGGCGTTTGGGTGCCCGGCGGCCTTACCCATGATGCCTTGGTCCATTTTCAGGCCTTGCAGCTCGATCTATCCGCAGATGCCTATTTGCGGCCACTCTCAGACTTTGGAATACCGATACTCAAAGACCCCAAAGGCAGTGCGCTGGAAGAAATTCCCAGAGAGCGTCCATTCGACGGCCTGAACCGAAGCGGATCGATCAGCAGAAGCCTCTCTTTTGGAAATGGGCAGAACGCGGTATTGAATTCCAATTTCAATCTTCAGCTCTCGGGACGACTCTCTGAAGGCACGCGCATCAAAGCCTCGATCGCAGACAACAGCATTCCCATTCAGGCCGACGGTTTCTCCCAACAGGTCCGTGAGTTCGACCAGATCTTCATCGAGCTTGAGAACGATGATTTTGGCACTGTGCGGGCAGGAGATATCCAACTGCGTTCAGAAGGCAGCCGGTTCCTGAACTTCGAAAAAAGAGTGACGGGCGGTCTTTTGCAGACTGAGCTGCCCACCGGAGGCGGGACCTTGGATGTGACCGCATCTGGCGCCCTGGCCCGTGGACGTTTCCATCGCAACACCTTCATGGGCGAAGAGGGCAATCAGGGACCCTATCCACTCAGCGGGGCGAATGGCGAACAGTTCATCTTCATCATTTCGGGCAGCGAGCGGGTGTACATCGATGGGGTGCTGCTGCAAAGAGGGGCAGATGCCGATTACCTGATGAACTACACCACAGGTGAGCTCACCTTCACATCACGCCGCCCGATCGCAAGGGAACACCGCATCAATGTGGAGTTCCAATACACCGACCAGGCCTACTTGCGCTCTGCGGCCTTTGGCGACCTGGGGTTCCAAAAAGGGAAGTGGCAGCTGCGAAGCCGATGGTTCAGTGAACAGGACCATCCCGATCAGCCGCTTCAACTCACCTTGAACGATGAAGAGAGAAAACAGCTGGCCGCTGCAGGTGATCAGTGGAATGCTCTGAGATTTTCCTCGATCCGTCCATATTCTGGACTGCCCGGGGAGTTTCCCTATCGACTGACCGATAGCCTCGGGGTGGATTCCGTATTGGTCTATGCGCCGGCGGATTCCCAAAGCACCCGCTATACAGCGAGTTTCCTCGAAGTTGGCAATGGCCAGGGCGACTATGTGCTCGACCAAAGGCTGGCCAACGGCAATGTATACCGCTGGGTGGCTCCCATCAATGGGGAGCCACAGGGGAATTATGCGCCCATCAGAAGGCTTCAGGCGCCCAATCAGCTTCAGGTGATGAGCCAGCAACTGCACTTCGAAGATGAGAAATACGGGCAGTGGAGCGCCGAATGGGCGGCCAGCCGAAACGACAGGAACCGGCTTTCCGATAAGGACGCATCGGATGATATTGGCCACGCATTCAATCTTCTGTGGCAGAAGAAGGAAAAGCGATGGGAATACCGGACAGAATATCAATTCGATCAGAAAGAATTCAGGACCGTTGAGCGCATCCGCAATGTGGAATTTGCCCGGGACTGGAACCTCTCCGACCAAGCACTCGATCTGCATCTGGGCCAGATGTCCATGGCCTACACTGCAGATTCTGCAAAATGGAAGGCCGATCTCTCCGCACTTCGGCAGGGAAGCTTGTATTCGGGTTTCAAGCCATCGATACAGTTCGAAAAGAAGAGCACGCATTGGGAAATGAACGGAAACGCCAGTTGGCTCGCTTCCAGCGACAGCAGCGGCACCTCCTCTTTTGCCCGTGAACGCTTGTTCCTGAGAAGGAAGTGGGGGCGCTACTCGATGGGGATGATCAGCCGGGGCGAATGGAATACGGCAAGCGGTGTCCGGGCGCAACAAAAAGGCGGCTATGCCTTCTTTGAGAACGAATTTTTCCAGGAGCTCGGCGACTCCGTCGATGCAACCTACCTCCGATTGGGGGTATTTCAACGGAGCGATGACAGCACACGCCTGGACGAACCCTTGACTCGCTCCGCCTGGGTACGAGGTGTGCGCACCAACGCGAGATACCGGACAGAAAGGGGTGGTTTGGCGAGCATCGACCTGCAATACCGCTCATTCGAACCATCGGGAACGGAAGCGGAAAACAAAAGAAGTTTCACCTCCCGTTTGCGGTATCAGGAGCATTTCCTGAACAAAGGCATCCACTGGAATACATTCTACGAATCGGGCATCAGCAACCAACCGCTCAGAACTTTCTCCTATCTCGAGGTGCCCAATGGGGCCGGATTGTACACTTGGGTGGATTACAACGGAAATGGCCTGCAGGAACTCAATGAATTCGAGCGGGCCCAGTTGCCGGGCGAAGGCCGATTCGTCAAGATCTATACGCCCGGGCGCAGTTTACAGGAAGCCGGACGCACGCTTGTGAGCCAAACGCTGGGCATCCGACCTCTGGCCTGGGTGCGGAACGGAGCGAACAAACCCTTTTGGTCGCGATGGAGCAGCCAGTGGAGCTACAGCCTGGAGAACATCCAAGTGCTGAATGGCGAACTGAATTCGCTCGACCCGTTCCAACGACCATCCGCAGACTCCCTTTCCCTAACAAGGAGGGAGAACAACCGCCTGAGTCTGTTCTACAACAGGACACAATTGCGGTTCGGCGGCGAATACAGCTTCATCCAGCTGAAGAACAAACAGATCCAGGCCTATGGCCCCGAAGGAAATGAACAGAGGACGCACCGTCTGATCCTCAGATCGCAGATAAGTGCGGCTCTGAGTGCACAGACCCGGATGGAGTTGGAGGAAAAGGGACTGTTCACCCCCGGGTTCACCGAGCGGAACTACAAGCTCCAAAAACAGGAAGTGGAACTGCAACTCAGCTGGCAGTTCGGGCCGGAATTCAACCTTCGGTCCCAAACAGGATTTTCAGAAAGCAACAACAGCTCGGGTGCTGAATCTCTTGAATCATTGCGTCAGAACCTCAATCTGCAATACAGCCTGAGCGGGCGTTCGAATCTGAACTGCAGTCTAGAATACCGCTCCAACGATTTTTCAGGAAACCCTCTTTCGCCCGTTGGCTACGAGATGCTTCAGGGCCTGACCGGTGGAGACAATGTCCTTTGGAACATCACCTGGGAACGACAGCTCTTCGAATTCGTGCAGTTGAATCTGAGGTACGACGGGCGAAAGACCATGGGCAACCCAAGCATACACGTGGGAAGCATGCAGCTCAAAGCCCTTTTTTAGCGGAGCTCGAAAGCCTCGGCACCGATCATGTATTCCTCGGTGTACAGCTCCACTCGGTAGCTGCCTTTCTCGAAGTTCTCCCGTGGAACGTAGGCGCAGTCGCTGATGGCCTCACCCTGATAATCGACCAGCTTCCGCGCAGAGAACAGCAATTCCGTGCCGTCGGTCACAAATGACTTTTCCGCCGAAGAGTCCGCGAGGCTGAGTACGGTGTTCTTAGGAGTGGTGACCCGAATGAACACCTCCCTTTCCCCGGCAGCAGCGATGGTGTTCTTCCCGATGGTGAAGCAGACTTTGATCTCATCTGCTCTTCGCGCCCTGCGGGTTTCGCTTTCCTTCCCGGATTTCCAACGCTTGATCGCCCCTGCTTTCACCGCTGTTGCCGTTAGCATGGAGCCCATGGCGATGGTTTGCTCCATGAGTTTTTGATCTTCCGCAAGCTGTCGGGTCTTTTCCCGCTCGGTCTGCAGATTCAGTTCGGCCAGGGCCTTTTCCTTCTCCAGTTTTTGGACATGGGCGGAGAGCGAATCCAATTGCCCGATCATCTCTGCTTTTTCCACCTGCAGGCGATAGACCCTCTTTTTGAGGCGTTCAAGAGCCGCTCGGTCCAGGCCCGTCAATCGGTTGATCGAGTCGATGGTCGCGCGCATGGACATTCTCTGAGCATCGGCCACATCCATCAGGCTGTCATTGGCCAGTTCCAGGTCGTCGTAGCGGGTCATCAATTGGTTCAGCTCACTGGTCAACTCGATCTTGGCCATACTGAGCTCCTCGGCTTGTTCCCGGCTTTCGATAAGCGACCAGATCAGAAAAGCCGATCCGATCAACAAAGCGAGCAGCACCCATACGAGAATTGAATTCTTGTTCTCTTTTCCAGCAGTCTGATTCATTCGATCATTGAGTTTGTTCCAAAAATATGGGGATTCCCTTTATCAACGTGCTGCTCTCGGATCTGGTACAGCTCTTTGTTCCCAAGTTGTGTGGTTCGTGTGCGCATCGCCTACATTCCTTTGAAGATGCATGGTGTCTTCAGTGCATTGCCAGACTTCCCTTCTCCAGTGCCATGGAACAGCAGCATCGGATCGCCCTGGCCCGCCAACTATCGGTTCGCATGCCCATCCGAAGCGCTGAGAGTCTCTTCGTCTTTGAAAGCGGAAGCCCGGTTCAGGATATTCTGCACGCCGTGAAATATCAGAATGCACAGGCAATGGCTCTTCGGCTCGGCCAGCTCTTGGGCAGACAACTTCAGGCAGGTGCCGAGCATCTGCCCGATGTTCTGGTTCCGGTTCCGCTGCATCCAAAAAAGAAGAAAACACGCGGATACAATCAGAGCGAACTCCTTGCCAGAGGAATTTCCTCAGTAACGGGCATCCCTGTGGAAGCTGAGCTTTTGATCCGAAACCGACATACGCCATCTCAGACGGGAATGGACCGAACGGAAAGATGGCAGAATACTTCGGGCGCCTTTGAATGTACTGGGCCCATCAAAGCGGGAATGCAGATTGCGCTGGTGGACGATATGATCACCACAGGCGCCACCTTGGAAGCCTGTTATTGGGCCATGGAAATTCCTGAAGTGAGCGTATTGGGATTGGCCTATGCGCCCGATACCTGATCAGGCATCATCGAGGATTTCCCTCCACAATCCATCGGTATCGCCGTGGTCAATGAACCGATCCGGAACGGAACGAGACAGCACTTTCACGGGGGAACCGGAAAACGCATAGGCGATCTGCTCGCCAATACCGCCCATCTGGCTGCCGTCCTCCCATACTTCCAAATGCTTCACGCCCTCACAAAAAGTCTTCAGCGCGGCCATCGGAAGGGGTTTGACGCAGTTCATGACGGCCTGTCGTCCGGAGAATCCATCAGATGGAGCGAGCTGCA
>JAYOTP010000001.1:102612-121865 GCA_038150465.1 Flavobacteriia bacterium
ACGCAGTTCATGACGGCCTGTCGTCCGGAGAATCCATCAGATGGAGCGAGCTGCAGCGCGTGTCCCACAAAGAGTCTTGCCCGGTCGTCTTTATCAGCTCCGGAGATCACGTTCAAGGCGTCCAAATTTGGCGCAGCATCCGAAAGCGCGGTTTCTGCCCGCGGAATCCGCACAGAAACCGGTCCCGCGCTTTGTAAACTGTTCCAAAGGATGGCCGACAACATATCACCGTTCTGCGCATCCCATAATTCGATGTTCGGTATCGGACGCATCAGGGCCAGATCGAAGACCCCGTGGTGGGTGGGGCCATCGGCTCCGGTAATGCCTGCCCGGTCGAGCACAAAGGTGACCGGCAGTTGCTGCAGCGCCACATCGTGGATGATCTGATCCATTGCCCGCTGACTGAAAGTGCTGTACAGATGGCAGAACACCCGAATTCCTGAAGTGGCCATCCCCGCTGCAAGGGTCACGGCGTGCTGCTCGGTGATGCCCGTGTCGATCACCTGCTCAGGAAAACGCTTCTTCAACGGACTCAGATAGGCCGCAGAAAGCATGGCCGGACTCACAACGACCAACTGCTCACCGGCCTCGAGCATTCGGGCCATCGTATGCCCGAACACCTGCGAGAAACTTAAATTCCCTGTGGAATCCAGCTCTGCTGCACTCGGCTGATCTGAACCCGCTGGATGCCGGGTCTGAACGTGAAGGACCCTGGGGCCTGTCGAACCCTTGACTTCCTCGAGAGCGGCCAAAAGTTCTGGGATCGAATGCCCATCCACCGCTGAATGGTAGGCCCAACCCAATGAATGGAAGAATTCCTTGTAGCTCCCAGACCGATGCAAGACCCCCACATTGTCCTCAAGGCTTCTGCCGTTGTCGTTGAGGACCAAGAGTAGATCGGCGCCCAGTTCCGGTGCCTGATTCAATGCCTCAAAACTCTGTCCGCCTGTGAGCGCCCCATCGCCAATGACCGCCACGAATTTTTTGTGCTCACCGCGCAGCCGACTGGCATGCGCCATCCCGGCCAGAGCCGAGATCGAAGTACTCGAATGCCCCGTTCCAAATGCGTCGTGAATGCTTTCCGCTCTTTTTGGAAAACCGCTGATACCGCCTTTTTTCCGCATACCGGAAAGGTCTTCGCTGCGGCCCGTGAGCCATTTGTGGACATAGGCCTGATGACCCACATCCCAGATCAAAACGTCCTCAGGCGTTCGAAAGACCGCATGCAAAGCGATGCTCAGCTCGGTCACGCCCAGACTGCTTTGCAGATGTGCCTTTTTTCCGATCGCACGGTCCTGCCAGTCCGCTCTCAACTTCAGGGCAAGCTCCTGCAGCTGATCCGAACTCATTCGACGCAGCTCATCTAGGGATGGAGGAGAGAGGGTTTTGGGGGACATGGGTCAAAAATAGGCGAAGGTCAGCCAGTGGAAAGGGCGAATACCCTTTTCGTGCTTCATCTGACAAGCGGTAAAAGAAATGGTTCAGCCTTCTGGCTGCTCGGCACGGCCTCTCTGCAAGGCCAATAGCTTTTTGTACTTCCAATACTGGTAGCGCGTTGCGATGCCTGCCGCGCGCCAGCCGGCCCGTCCGTCTCGGAATCCTCCCCGGAAGAAATAATCCCGCAAAAAACTGAATGCCGGGTTGAGCAACACTTCGAGCGAATGGGTGCGCCGTCCTTTTTCGAAATAGGTCTGTGCGCTGAGCGAGGAGAAGTAGCGCATTTGCCGAATGTGATCTTCCTCTTTATCGTAGGTGTAGTGAAGAATATCTCCATTCAGATGTTCGCTGCGAACCCCCTGGTCCATCAATACCTCATCGTGTGGATTCCAGCCGCCCCACTGCCCCTTCCTCCTGTCCCAGAAGCGGATCTTTCGATCCGGATACCATCCGCCGTGGCGCAGCCAGGTGCCGCAGTAGTTGTTGAGTCGGTTGAAGGAAAAGGCTGCTGATTCACCCGGGTTTTCAATGCGCGATGCAAGTTCTTTCTGCGCTGTTTTGCTCAGCTCCTCATCGGCGTCCAGGGAGAGGATCCAATCGTTTCGCGCAGCATTCATCGCGAAGTTCTTTTGCTGCACATGGCCTTCGAAGGGGTTTACAATGACCCGCGCACCCAGTCCTTTGGCGATCTCAACTGTCCGGTCCTCGGAACCTGAATCCACCACGAGCAACTCATCCGCCAGAGCCGCTACGCTTTTAAGGCAGGCCGCTATGCGCTGCTCTTCATTCTTGGTGATGACCGCCGCTGTGAACCGTATGCCCATGCCATGCAAAAATGGGTTTTTGAATAATAAGGCAGCGTGTGGCGGATCAAAGGATAAGGCGACCGCCCAGGGTCAAAAGAAACCAGCAGCGGTGAGTTTGATGGCGAGATTGTCAGTCCACCGATCGTATGCATAAGCCCCGTAACGGTAATACAGACCTATGCCCAGCGAACGGAACATCCGACTGAATTCAATGCCGCTTTCCAAAAACACCTTCTCTGGTGCAGTCACTGACAGAAAGCGCCCCTCATAGACCGATGGATCCGACAATTGACCCCACAGGACCCGTTGGGACAGAATGATCTGCGGGGACCAGTCGTCGATCTTGAGGATCCTTCTCGGAAGGGAATAATCGGCCAGGAATTGAAGCTGTAGGTCAGAGGTGAATTCATTGTTGAACAGCGTCTCAAATGCGTGTCCTGCACCTGCACCCCATAAAGGGCTTGATTCTCTCAATTCCTGAAACAGATTGGCCCGGGGAGCGAACACAAAGGAGGCCGGCGCCGTACTGCCCAAGGTGCTTCCCAATACAGCTTCCACCCGAAGGTCCCCGGAACGCAAATTGCTCCAGCGGTGAATGAAGGCGTATTCCAGGCGTTGGAAACTCCCCGCTGCCTGGTCCGTTGCTCCAGACAAGGACGCCCCGAATTTCAGATCGAGGACCATCAACGGATAGGTGGTCCCCATCCGGGTTCGTCCATTCGGACCGGCCATATAGCGGTCATTGGGCGCCCAGCTCAAGCCCAGACTGAATACATCGCCTGACCAGCGGCCCAGATCGTCTGCGTCCTCAAGGATCGCCTTGGAGGCCGTGGAAACTCTCTCCTGGCGTTCCGCAGAAAGTCCAAGTTTGAGGTTCGGCCGAAGGTCCACCTCTGTGATAAAGCCAAAAGCCTCGGTGCGGTCAAACTGTTCGATCCCCAGCCAGCGGATATTTCCCGAGGCCAAAAAAGAAGGTTTTCTGCTCATGAGCAGAGTACTTCCCGCCGTCTCCTTCAGATCGCGGTCGAAGAACAATCGGAACGACCAGGCCCCGCTGAGTTTCGGTGTGAACTTAAGGTCAGCACCGTATTTCCAGTCTTCGTCCTTTGACCCATAGCCAAAGTATCCGCCGATGACCCATTTCCTGTTCCAGTGCTCGTTGGTGTGGGCCCCCAGGCCGAAGCGGGTGCCCTCGTAGGGCTGGTTGAACTTCAATAGGCGGTCCAGATCGAAGTCGACCTTTCCCCAGCGAAATTTCCCCCGGAACAGGTTGGTCAGCCGATCGATGCGCTTCTCCAGATCGACCTCTTTGCTGATGGAATCAATGACCACATAGGTCCTGAGTTCTGTTGAATCGAGCGGTCTTTTTCTGAGTTTGGCCCAATAGTCCTCCTCTTTGGCAAATGCATCGGCATCCAGGCTCAATTCAAGGCTTGGTATATCTCCCTTTTGCAGATCCGGATCGACTTGAATGTTCCGAATGAAGGTCTGACCATAACCGGTCGGGACCGCTCCGTTGATGCTGATCCCGTTCCATAGGATCTCGGTCATCAACTCGGTGGGAAACCAATGCCCTCCGATTTTTTCGTAGCGCTGACGGATCTCCGTTTCCAGGGAGCTTGGTCCGTCTTCCCGTGCATAGACGGCCGTTGCATTTCTCAAGGCAAAATCGTCTGTGCCGATGTTCAGGTGGCCTTCAAGGAGCTCCTTTCGGCTGCGGTCTTTGGGGCGGTAGCTGATCTGATAGACCGTGTCGCCTGCTTCTTTGAGCAGAATGGTATCGGTCAGCAGAAAGAAATATTCATTCGTACTGTTCTTTCTGAGCGGATTCAGGTAGCGGGCATAGAGGATGGTCAGTTCATCTTCATAGAAAGAAAAGGACTGGAGCTGGCTGCCCAGCAGCGTGAATGCAGGGTTCTCAAAGCCCGACGTCCGGGAAGCTTTCACCTCTTCATGGTCGCGGCTGCCGTTGATGTACTTGCGCTCGGTGGCGCTTTCCATCATGAACATATGGTTTCGGCCAAAGAATTTCTTGAGTTCCACCTTGGAGCTGTCCACTGCTCCCGTGCTGTCAAGGGTGGACAGGCTGTCGGTCTCAACGGTGAACCACAATTTGTTGTACGACTCGTAGGAGAAGGACTCCATTTCCATTGGGTCGTTCTGAGCGCGTGCCTCGGATGCCTTGCGAATGATGCGGTGCGCTGGGTTCTCTCCCGGAAAAACGACGGTTTCCCTCAGGGTCTGGTCGGCCCGCTTGAGTTGGATCTGAAGGGGCTGGACATCAAAGGGACCCTGGATCTTTTGCTTCTCATAACCGACATAAGCAAACTCCAGGAACAGTGGCTCCTCCTTGCAAACAAGTGAAAAATAGCCCTCGATGTCGCCCACGGTTCCCTCCTGAAGTCCGTTGTAGGTGACCGCTGGAAAAGGAAGAGACTCGCCTGTACCCGCATCGAATACCCGCCCTTCAACAACGCGCTGTGCCTGCAGATCGGCCACAAGGCAGCATCCCGAAATAAGTAGGAAAAGAAAATGCCGCCTCAATTCGATTGGATCAGATGATCAGCATCGCATCTCCGTAGGTGAGGAAGCGATACTTTTCTTTGATGGCGGTGGCGTAGGCCTCTTTCAGAAGTTCGTGCCCGGTAAAGGCAGAGGTCATCATCATGAGAGTAGACATCGGTGCATGGAAGTTGGTCACCATGCTGTCTGCCAGACGGAATGTGTACGGATTGAAGATGAACTTGCTGGTCCATCCATTGTGGGGATTCAGCGTATTGGTCGTGCTGACACTGCTCTCGATCGCGCGCATCACGGTTGTTCCGATGGCACAGACCCGCTTTTTGGCCAGGATCGACTTGTTCACCACATCGCAGGCTTCCCGAGTGATAATGAACTGCTCGCTGTCCATCTTGTGCTTGCTGAGGTCCTCCACCTCCACCGGGCGATAGGTTCCCAACCCAACGTGCAGAGTAATGGTGGCGAAATCCACTCCTTTGATCTCCATGCGCTTGACCAGCTGCTTGCTGAAATGCAGGCCAGCGACCGGTGCGGCAACGGCTCCTTCGTGCTTGGCAAAAATGGTCTGATAGCGTTCGGCATCTTCGGGTTCGACTTCCCGGTTGATGTATTTGGGCAAAGGCGTCTCGCCGAGGTCTTTGAGTTTTTGTCTGAACTCTTCGTAAGAGCCATCAAAAAGAAAACGCAGCGTCCGGCCCCTTGAGGTGGTGTTGTCGATGACCTCCGCCACCAAACTGTCGTCTTCACCGAAATAGAGCTTGTTGCCGATGCGGATCTTGCGCGCCGGATCGACCAATACGTCCCACAAACGGCTCTCGGAATTCAGCTCGCGCAGCAAGAACACCTCGATCTTGGCGCCCGTCTTCTCCTTGTTGCCGTACATCCGGGCAGGAAACACCAAGGTGTCGTTCATGATCATGGCATCGCCGTCCTCGAAGTAATCGAGCAACTGATCGAAGCGCTTGTGCTCGAAGGTGCCTTCTTTTCGGTTCACCACCATGAGCCGTGATTCGTCCCTGTTCACAGTGGGGTGCTGTGCGATCAATTCTTCAGGCAGATCGTACTGGAAGTGGGACAATTTCATTTTCATGGCCATAGCGCAGCGGTTTTCAGGTAAAAAAGAGTGCAAAGGTACATTTTCGAGACCCCCTTTGTCAAGGGTTTAGACCGAAACTATTGGCCGACTCGAGCGTTTATTGGGCATGTCAGAAGTGCAAGAATCGGGGCACAATCTGAATCCCGGAGATGAGCGATACGCTCTGCGGGCTTTTCGGAGGCTATACCGGCGGCTGGATGAGCGAGACGACGCCATGGAGGAGCGCCTGGCTTCAAAAAATGAGGTCGGCGAGGCTTTATCCGGAGAGCTTGCCATCGATTACCCGATCTGGCACGAACCGCTGCTGCGTCAATGGGGCAAAAAACAACGTCTTCAAATGGTTGCCCTTCCCAGCGCCCGGCACCGGATCGGATACAGCGGCATCAAGGCCCTGCAGCAATTGGAGACGAAGACCGGTCATCCGGTCTCCTCGCTCTTTCTGCTCATCCCACAACCCATGGTGGAGCCGAGAAAACCAGTGAACCGAGGAATTCTTCTGGCTCGTCTGAAAGACGGACGATTTGCCGAACTCGCGCGTTGGGGGAAGCCGCTTCATCCCATGAGGAAAGTATGGATGTGGCCCTTGCGCAGCTTTGCCCATTGCGCCGCCTTCATCGGCACACTCTCCTTTGCCTGTGCCTTTGTCTTCTTACCTGAAAAAGTCATTCTCGGCCCGTACGACTCCAGCAGTTTCATGCTGCGCGTCGTCTTCTTTTTTTACCTCCTGCTGGCATTTGGGGGCATCTCCATACTCTATGGGTTTTCAAAGGTGAAAGCCTTCAATGAAGACCTGTGGCAAGACCCGTTGCCAGAACCATCCAAGCTACCTTCTACTCCCGCGGAATAGCGGCTGCCCATGTCTTGGGCTCCAAGGCCTCTGAGAGGTCGTAGGGACCGATCCTTGTTCTTCTCAGCGATTCGAGGTGCGCGCCATTGTTCATTGCACTGCCCAGATCGCGGGCCAGGGAGCGAACGTAAGTGCCCTTGCTGCATTTCAGGGAAAAAGTAAGAAGGGCCGTTTCCGCATCGTAGGCCTCCATTTTGAATTCCTCGATGAACACCTTTCGGGCCTGCAGTTCGCCTTCGTCCACGGCACCCTTTCGGGCCGATTCATACAAGCGCTTGCCCTGTTTTCGAATGGCCGAAAACACAGGAGGCACTTGTTCGATCCAACCAGAGAAAGCGCCCATGGTCTGTTGTATCAACTCTTCATTAAGGCCGGTGATTTCGAAGCGCTCAGCGATCTCGGTCTCCCGATCGTGGCTCGGTCGTGTGGACCCGATCTGCATCCGTCCCGTGTACTCCTTGGGGAGCCCCATGAACTGTTCGATCTCTTTGGTCTTTCTTCCCGTACACACCAACAAAAGGCCGGTGGCCAATGGATCGAGCGTACCCGCATGACCTACTTTGATCTTCTTTTGACCCGTATATCTTCTGAGGCAGGAACGGATGAAGTGAACCGCCTGAAAGGAGGTCCATTCCAAAGGTTTATTGATGAGCAGAAGCTGCCCCTCGAGAAATTCCTCTGGCGATGGAAATCTTTGCTCAGGCATTCAGGGCCAGAAAGAGCGTCAGGCTCCCAACCACAAAGCAATAGATGGAAAAATAGACCAGCTTGCTGCGGCGCACCAAATGGATCATCCACCTGCAGGCAAAAAGCCCGCTGATGAAGGCGGCTGCAAATCCAACGGCCAGAGCAGATAGTTCTCCATCTCCCGAAGCCACCGTTCCGCCAAAGAGATCCTTAAGGTCCAGTATGAACTTGCCCAGTATGAGCGGAACCACCATGAGAAAGGAAAACTGGGCGGCTTTCGCCCGATCGATGCCCAAGAGGACCGATGTGGATATGGTCGCGCCCGAACGGCTGATGCCCGGCAGGATGGCAATGGCTTGGGCGATGCCAATGAGTACCGCGTTCACAAAACCCACTTCTTTGTCTGTATTCTTTGCCTTGTCGGCCAGAAAAAGCAGAAGGCCGGTCAGCAAAAGCATTCCACCGACCAAAACGAGTTGGCCGCCGAACAACTGCTCGATCTGCTCTTCAAAGAGCAAGCCGACCGCTGCTGCTGGTATCATGCTCAGAATGATCTTCACTGAATACTGTGTTTCCTCATTCCATGAGAAGGAGAACAGTCCGCGGAAAAGCGTACCGATCTCTTTCCTGAATACGATGATGGTGCTCAAGGCCGTAGCTGCATGCATGACCAAAGTGAACAGCAAACTCTCTTCGGCCTCCAGATCGTCTCCAAACAGCGCCTTGCCCAGTTCGAGGTGGCCGCTGCTGCTGACAGGAAGGAATTCGGTGAGCCCCTGGATGATCCCGAGGAGAAGCGCCTCGATCAGATTCATTTCGAACGGGTCATGATGGCGTACAGCTCCATTCCAAAACCGGAAAGCACAAGGATGGGCGCAATGACCAGCCTGCGGGTATTGAATATGGCATCGTTGAAGACCGCGGGGTCGTCAGATCCGCCACCGGCCATCAATACATAACCGGCCGCGATGAGCAGCAGGCCAGCGATCATGAACACATAGTTGCGGCGTCCGAAAATGAAGGTGTCTTTCATGGGAAATCAGTAGTAGAGTTGATCCGTCTTCAGGCTTAAATAACGCCGAACGGCAAAATAAGTACATATCAAAGAGATGAGCAGGCCGGTCACGAACAACGCGCCCAATGTGGCTGCATAGTGCCAGGGCATCATGATCTGCTGCAGTTCGGGCAGTTGAGAAAAAAGGAGCGACAAAAGACCAGCGAGGAGTGCAGCGGAAACCACCGCTCCGAGCAATCCGTGGAGGGCACTTCTCTTCAGGAAAGGCTTTCGAATGAAACCGGGGGTGGCACCCACCAACTGCATGGTCTTGATCAGGAATCTTCGGCTGTAAATGGCCAGCCGAATGGAACTGTTGATCAACGAAATGGAGATCAGAAGCAGGAGGATGCTGGCGAAGATCAAACCCATCCCGATCCGCTTGATGTTCTCGCTCATCAGGGCCAGCAGCGGCTTGTCGTAAAGCACATAGTCCACATATTCCAACGCATCCAGATCGTTCTCGATGCGTATCAATTGCCCGGGGGTAACGTATTCGGCATGCAGACGAAGATCGAAGGCCGCTTGCAGTGGATTGTAGCCCAGAAAGGAAATGAAATCCTCTTCGAGCTGCTGTGTGAGTTCCTTGGCCGCTTCATCTTTTGAGACAAAGCGCACGCTCTTCACGTAACTGGCCAGGGCCAGTTCCTTCTGCATGGTCATTCGGTCAAGCTCTGAGATGTCTTCCCTTAGGATGATCTGAACGGCAAAGTTCTCCTTCACCATGCGCGCCACCTGTCCGGCGTTCAGCAAAAGCAGCTGCAGCACACCCAACAGAAACAAGACCAAGGAGATGGAAACCACGACCGAGGCATAGGAGCTCCTCAGCCGCCGGCGATTGAATTTATCCGATCCTGCAGACATGCGGTCAAAATTAGCGAAACCCTTTTCCTCGGGATGCAGAACACCAATTGTACTTTCGCAGGGTTCAAAAAGCACATGTGCATCATGGAATACTCGCCCTCAGAGATCGAAGGCAAATGGCAGAAAATGTGGGCGGAGCAGGAGCTGTTCAAGGCCACTGAATCCAGTGAGCGGCCAAAATTCTATGTACTGGACATGTTTCCCTATCCCTCTGGAGCCGGACTTCATGTAGGGCATCCATTGGGCTATATTGCATCGGACATCGTCTCGCGCTACAAGCGACACCGCGGATTCATGGTGCTTCACCCCATGGGCTACGATTCCTTTGGTCTTCCCGCCGAGCAATACGCCATCAAGACCGGGCGGCATCCGGCAGATACGACCCGGGAGAATGTGGCCCGCTACAGAGAGCAGCTCGATGCCTTGGGCTTTTCATTCGATTGGTCGCGGGAGGTACAGACCTCGGATCCCGCCTTCTATCGCTGGACCCAATGGATCTTCCTCAAGCTCTTTGATTCTTGGTACGACAGCGATCTGGATAAGGCACGACCGATACAGGAACTCGTGGAATGGCTCGAAAAGAACGGAAGCAAAGGGCTTTCCGCAGCCGGGGGCACGGAAGAGGAGATCGGTCCGGAGCAGTGGAGCGGAATGAGTGAAGAGGAGCGCTCCGACTTTCTGCAGCACTACAGACTGGCCTATCGTTCCGATGCCTTTGTCAACTGGTGCCCTGAACTCGGGACCGTACTGGCCAATGACGAAGTGAAAGATGGGTTTTCAGAGCGAGGCGGTCATCCGGTGGAGCGCAAGAAAATGACGCAATGGAGCCTGCGCATCACCGCCTATGCAGAGCGCTTGCTGAAAGGGCTGGATACGATCGCATGGAGCGAATCCCTCAAAGAATCTCAAAGGCACTGGATCGGACGGTCGGAGGGCGCTCGCTTGCGCTTTTCCGTGCAGCAGTCGGACGATACGATCGAAGTATTTTCCACCCGACCCGACACCCTCTACGGGGCTACTTTCCTGGTCCTGGCACCTGAACATGAAGGCGTCTCCCAGTGGACGACCGAGGAGTGTAAAGAGCAAGTCGATGCTTACAGGAAAGAGGCGGCTCGGCGTTCGGAAAGAGAGCGAATGAGCGAAACCAAAAGAGTAAGTGGGGTCTTCACTGGATCCTATGCCCTTCACCCGCTCACCAAGGAGCCCATTCCCATCTGGGTGGCCGATTATGTGCTGGCCGGCTACGGTTCGGGCGCAGTGATGGCCGTCCCGGGACACGATGCACGTGACCATGCATTTGCCCAAAAGTTCGGCCTTCCCATAGTGGAAGTGGTGGCAGGTGGAGATGTCCAAAAAGAAGCTTTTGAGAGCAAGGAAGGAGCTCTTGTCAACAGTCCGCTCATCGATGGGCTGAATGTGGAAGAGGGAAAGAAAAAGATGCTCGACATTCTCGAAGCCGAGGGGCTTGGACAGAGAGAAGTGCAATACAAACTGCGCGATGCCGCCTTTGGACGACAGCGCTACTGGGGCGAACCCATTCCCATCTATTACGAGCAGGGCATTCCAAAAAAGGTACGCGATGAACACCTGCCGCTAGAACTCCCAGAGGTGAGCAGTTTTTTGCCCACCGAAGACGGAGATCCGCCGCTGGGCAATGCCCAGCATTGGTCCTACCTGCCCGAAAAAGGCGTTGTTCCGAACGGAGAGGGGCATCCCATTGAATGTACCACCATGCCCGGTTGGGCAGGATCGAGTTGGTACTGGCTGCGCTATATGAGCCCGAATGCGCAAAACGGATTTACAGAGCCACAAGCCGAAAACTATTGGCGATCGGTCGATCTGTATTTCGGCGGAGCGGAACACGCCACCGGACATCTCCTCTATTCGCGCTTTTGGCAAAAATTCCTGAAAGACCTCGGATGGGTCGGCTCGGAAGAACCTTTCGAACGCCTGATCAACCAGGGCATGATCTTGGGCACCAGTGCAATGGTCCACCGGATAGAAGGCGAAGACCGATTGGTATCGGCCGGGCTGAAAGATTCCTATACGACCACGCGCCTGCACGTGGATGTTTCCCTGGTCGAGAACGGTCTGCTGGATACCGAAGCGCTCAGGAAATGGCAGCCCGATCTTGCTCAGACCGAATTCATTCTCGAGGACGGGGTCTTCAAGGTGGAAGAAGAGGTGGAGAAAATGTCCAAGCGCTGGCACAACGTGATCAATCCGGACGATGTGGTGGCCCAATACGGCGCCGATTGTCTGAGGATGTACGAGATGTTCCTCGGTCCGCTGGAACAACACAAACCCTGGAATACCCAAGGAATGAGCGGTGTGCAGGGCTTTCTGAGAAAGCTGTGGCGCCTGACCGTCGGGGACTGGAGCGAAGATGAACCGACCAAAGAAGAATGGAAGTCGCTCCACAAGACGATCAAAAAGGTCACCGAGGACATTGAGCACTTTTCGTTCAACACGGCCGTGAGCACTTTCATGATCTGCGTCAATGAATTACACAGCCTGAAGTGCACCAAGCGCAAGGTGTTCGAACCACTGTTGATCGCCCTTTCTCCTTTCGCGCCGCACATCACGGAAGAACTCTGGCATCTGCACGGGAACGATTTCAGTGTCAGTCAGGAAAGCTGGCCGGAATGGGACGAAAAGCATCTGCAGGAATCAACGGTCGTCTACCCCGTCTCCTTCAACGGAAAGACCCGCTTCACACTCGAGCTGGCGAAAGATCTTTCGAAGGAAGAGATCGAGAAGGCCGCCATGGCCGATGAGCGATACGCCCAATATGTCCAGGGCAAAACGGTCCGAAAAGTAATCGTGGTTCCGGGTAAGATCGTCAACATCGTTTTGTGATCATTGAAAGAAGGCCTGGACGTCTTCCTGAACTTGGTCCGCGTTTTGCTCCATTCTCGGAGAAATCGATGAACTTGGACCTATGAGAACGCTCGTCTTTTTGCCCGCGCTTCTTTTGCATCTCGCCTCCCTGGCCCAGCTGCCAGAGCATCGCTCGGCTGCCGAGCAGATGGATGGCCAAAAGCGCATCCAAACCTTTACGAAAGGGCAGGACGCTTTTGGGGTGGGAGAATTCCTCAAGTACAAGATCCGCTATGGACTGCTTCAGGCTGGAGAAGCAGAGCTGCGGGTTTCCCGCAAGGTCGAGCGCAGTGGCCGCACATTGCTGCATATGGTGGGTACGGGAAGAACAGTCGGAATGGTCGATGTCTTCTTCCCGACCCGTGATCGCTACGACACCTATATGGACGCCTCTGCTCTTCGGCCTGTGGAATTCATACGCGATGTGGACGAGGGCGGCTACATCATCAAAAGACATATTCACTTCGATCCAGAGGCCGGAACCGCTAGAGATGATCTGGACGGCCGCGATACGGTATATCAACTGCCCGAACGGGTTCAGGACATGCTTTCTGCCTTTTACTACGCCCGAACAGTGGATGCCCGGGATCTGAAGGTGGGCGACATGATCCCGATCGATATTTTCATCGACCATGAGGTCTTTCACTTCCACCTGCAATTCCTCGGACGGGAAAACGTACGCACTCGTTTTGGGAAATTGCGCTGCCTGAAGTTGATGCCCGTTGTTCAATCTGGACGCGTGTTCAACAAAGAAGAAGGAATGACCCTATGGGTGAGCGACGACCAGAACAAGATCCCCGTGAAGTTAAAAGCCGACTTGCGTGTCGGATCGGTGAAGATCGAATTGAACGATTACCGTAAACTCGCACATCCTGTCCGTTTCCGTTGACTCGGCTGAACCAAACCACTGACCATGGAATCCAACAAGCCCCCTGGAGCAAATAAGGAAGAGATACAGAAGCGTATTGAGCTTTTGGCCGAAAAGTATCAGGCCTCGGGCCAGGAGCTGATCGACTACCTCGATGGCTTGCTGCATGCAGATTATCTGACGTATTGGGATTATGTGCACCTGGATACCCTTTTGAGCCTTCAAACACCGAAGACGAGCATTCCGGATGAGCCGATCTTCATCATGTACCATCAGATCACGGAGCTCTACTTCAAACTCTCTTTGCACGAACTCGAGCAGATCGCTTCGGCCGAGCAGTTGGAAGCCAATGCCTTGCTGGAAAAAGTGCAGCGGATCAACCGCTATTTCGGTGCCCTCACCCATTCCTTCGGCGTGATGGAAAAGGGCATGGACCGAAAGCAGTTCCTGGATTTCCGGATGTCGCTGATACCGGCCAGTGGCTTCCAGTCGGCGCAATACAGAATGATCGAGATCCACGCTACAGACTTCGTTCGGCTCTTGCACAAGGACCAGCGGGAAAAGTGGGCCAGTGCAGAAGAGGACATCCCCGCAATGTTCGAGCACATCTATTGGAAGGAAGGAGCCATCGTGGCCAAAACGAAAGAAAAGACCCTGACCCTTCGTCAGTTTGAAAAGAAATACAGCGATGAACTGATCCGACTCGCGCAGCGGGTACAGGGCCGGACGCTTCGTTCCATTTACCGCAAACTGGCCGAAGGATCAGCAGAGCTGGATGAACTCAAGAATGCCCTTCGCACCCTCGATCTTCAGGTCAATGTGAACTGGCCTTTGCAGCACTACAAAACAGCTGTTGCCTATTTGGCGGCACGGCCAAACGACATCCGCTCCACCGGTGGAACAAATTGGCAACAATATCTCCCACCGCGTTTTCAAAAGCGCATCTTTTTCCCTGAGCTTTGGACGGAAAAGGAACAGGAGGAATGGGGAAAGAGTTGGGTGGAAGACACCCTGAGCGAGCTTCGCGGACAGCAGCAGTAGATCCATCGGTCCATGAACTGGGTTAAGGCCTTCTATCTCATCGGGATTCCGTGCTTTCTCCTGCATGCCTGCGGCACAGATGCGGTGCAAACTGCAGATGATGGCCCGTCTGAGGAAGAACCGCCGAAAAAACCTAAAATGGAATTCGGCCTGGTCGTCGATTCCCTGGAGCACAGCACCCACAGCATTCGTTTTGGCGAAACCTTCTCCGGCATACTCGATGCCGCGGGCGTCGATCGGCAGACCCAATTCCGCATTCAATCGATGGGATCAGAGGTGTTCGATCCGGCGCGCATTCAGGAAGGAAAGACGATCCACTTCTACCGCTCTGTACAGGACAGTGTCCAGGGGGTTCGTCACATGGTCTACGCCGAAAGCGCCCTGACCTACGTGCGCATCGATCTAAAAGACAGCCTGCTGGTGCAGCGCATCCAAAAGGAAGTTCAGGTTCGGGAACGCATTCTGAGCACCTCGATCCGTTCCTCTCTCTACGAAGACCTTCTGAAGGACGGAGGGTCGGTCGATCTCGCTCTGAAGGTGGCCGATCTCTACGCCTGGAGCATCGACTTCTTCCGGCTGCAAAAGGGCGATGCACTCGTTGTGGCCTACGACGAACGATTTGTGGACGACAGCGTGCGCGTGGGTCTTGGGAATATCCGCTTTGCCCGCTTCCGACATGCTGATAAGAATTTCGATGCCTACCGCATGGAGTCCGATGGCCGGCTGATCGACTACTACGACGAGGAAGGGCGCAGCCTCAGGAAAGCCTTTTTGAAATCGCCCCTCGACTTCTTTCGCATTTCCTCCCGCTTCAATCGAAGGCGGTTCCATCCCGTGCTCAAGCGGGTGAAACCTCATCTGGGCACCGATTATGCCGCTCCCAAGGGAACGCCGATCCGCACGACGGCAGATGGCGTCATCTCCAAGACCGGTTACACCCGAGGAAATGGCAACTATGTGAAGGTTCGGCATAACGGGACCTACAGCACCCAATACCTGCACATGAGCAAGATCAAAAAGGGCATCAGGCAGGGCGTTGCCGTGACCCAAGGCGATGTGATCGGTTATGTGGGAAGCACAGGTTTGGCCACGGGGCCACATGTGTGCTACAGATTCTGGAAGAACGGGCAGCAAGTGGATCCGCTCAAGGAAAAATTGCCGGAAGCCAAGACCATCGAAGAAGTCTATAAAGAGCCCCTGCGCCTGCTTTGTGATTCGGTCCGGCCGCAGCTCGACCGACTGATGGAAGAAGAACTGGCCCGTTTGCCTTAGACCGCCGGTACAGCAGCGCTTGGGCGTACATCTTTGATCATCAACTGAATGCTTTCCCTCCCGTTCCAAACGTTCAGGTCGAGTGTGAAGGCCACATCCAGCCGCTGTCCTTGTATCAGATCCCACTTCTCGCCCATTCCGAAGGCAATGCCGTCCAGTTCTATTCCACTTTCATCCCGCAACTGAAGCTTCAGATGCTTTCCGCCCCCCACCTTTCGGGATCCACCGGTCTCCAACAAGCCAAAACAGGCAAAGACAGGTGTCATGTTTCCCGGACCGAACGGGCCCATGCGCTGGAGCGAGTTGTAAAAGCGCCGGGAGATGGCCTCTGGAGCAAGCGGCAGATCGATCCACAGCGTGGGCACCCGCTGATCATCGGTGATCGTTGAACGGACCTGCTCTTCAAACGCCGCTTTGAAAGATTCCAGCTGATCTTTTCTCAGGGTCATCCCAGCCGCAAAGGCATGTCCGCCGAATTGGATGAGGTGTTCCTTGCAGCTATCAATGGCCGTATAGAGGTCGAATCCTTTCACCGAGCGGGCCGAACCCGCCAGCACATTTCCGGAGGCCGTAAGGACCACCGTTGGGCGGTAATGGGTCTCGATCAGTCGGGAGGCGGCGATACCGATCACGCCCTTGTGCCAGCTCTCGCTGCAGACCACCGAGGTGTAGCGATCCTCCGTGCCCTTGAGCATCTCCAGTGCCTCACCGGTGATGTCCGCATCCTTGCTCCTGCGGCTCAGATTCAATTCGTTGATGTGGGTGGCTATGCGTTCGGCATCCTCTTTTGAACCAGTGGTCAGGAGTTCCACGGCCAGCTGACCGTGCTCGATGCGTCCAGCCGCGTTGATGCGTGGTGCCAGCTGAAAAACCACCTCTTGAGTATTCCATTTTTTGCCCCTGTCCGACTGCTTCATCAATGCGCGGAGTCCAGTGCGTGGCGCCTCATTGATGATGCCGAGTCCCTTGTGCATCAGCGTGCGGTTCTCGCCCACAATGGGAACGATGTCGGCTGCAATGCTCACGGCCAAAAGGTCCGTCAGGGGATCGAGGTCCGACTCTTTCCAGCCCAAGCGTGGCGTCCACGCCTGCATGAGCTTGAAGCCCACGCCGCATCCGCTCAATTCCTTGAAAGGATATGGGCAATCCGAACGCTTCGGATCGAGTACAGCATGGGCCGCCGGCAATGTGGCACCGGGTTGATGGTGATCGCATATGATCATGTCCAGGCCCCATTCGGCTGCCTGCTCCACCACCTGATGTCCTTTGATCCCGCAGTCCAGCGCGATGACCAAGGAACAACCGCTCTCCCTGGCTTTCTCCATGCCCTTCAAAGAGAGGCCATAGCCTTCCGCATAGCGATCTGGGATATAGGTCAGGTGCTCGATCCCGCATCTCCTGAATACTTCGGAAACCAAGGAAACTGCTGTTGTCCCGTCCACATCGTAGTCGCCAAACACCATGACCTTTTCCCCTTCATTGCGCATGCGTTCCAGGCGCTCCACGGCTTTGTCCATGTCCTTCATCTGCATGGGGTCGTGCAGGGCATTGGTCTCGGGCAGGAAAAAGCGTTTGGCGCGCTCATAATCCGAGATGCCGCGCTGCAATAGGATCTTGGCCAGCTCCTCGCTGGTGCTGAGTTCTTTTTGAAGGCGAACCACCTGATCCGGGTCGGGTGCCGCCTGTAGTTTCCAGTTCATCTCCATCGCCTTAATGCTACAAAAGCCCGATCAATTCTCGCTCGAGCAGCTTGTGGTCTCCGCCCTTGTCGAGGGCAAAGTGCACTGCTGTCCAGCCCATCTTTTCAGCCATTTCGAGATTCTCCATACGGTCATCGACCAGTATACAGGATCCGGAAGACCAGCCCTGGGCCTTCATCACCTTTTCGTAGATCTTCTTCTCCGGTTTGCGGCAGCCCAGATCGAAGGAGTAGTACAAATGCGTGAAGCTCTTTTGGAAGCGGTTCCATGTGTACGGGCCAGCCTCTTCAGCGATGCGCCGGATGTGCGGACGGCTGGTATTGCTCAATAGCAGCAATTCAGTTTTGCGCGCCAGCGAACCGAGCAGATCCAAGCTGCTTTCGGGGATCTCCAGCAGCAGGGCATTCCAGGCTTCAAGCAAAGAGCGACGAAGGACAAATGAGGGGAAGTATGGCCTCAGTTCTTCCAAAAAAGCCGCTGTGGTGAGCTGTCCCTTGTCCAGTTTTTGAAAGAGTTCGGTCTGTTCTTCCAATGAGGGATCGGCTCCCAGCTCTTTGAAGGCTTGGCGTGTACGCTCTTCATCGATGCGGATCAGGACATTGCCAAAATCAAAGATGATCTTCTTTGTCTCCATTGGGTAAAACAAGGCGAATGAGTGGGCAAATCCAAACGGATCTTGCTGTACTTTTTCAGCTAAATACGAATACCCATGAAAATCATTCGATCGATAAGACTCCTCTCCTTTATTGCCCTCGGGTCATTGATTGGTTGCAATCTCTTTCCTGAAGGCGAACGCGGACCCAGAGGTCCCGAAGGAAATGCAAATGTGAAGAGCTACACCCTGAGCGTTCCTCCCAGCGCGTGGACGGAACTCGGCGCCGCGGGCACCCCAGGCCATATGTACAGTGCATTGGTCGATACTTTCTCCGTGCTGACTTCCGACATAGCTTCCACCGGAATGGTGCTCGTCTACCGCATCCGCTCCGATATTTTTCAAACCGTTTACATCCCGCTTCCATGTGAAGATGCAGAGGCCGGGTTCACGCGCCGTTGGGAATTCCTCTACGCTCCGGGCAGCATTGGCTTTACTGTCATGCACAACGACAACAACACCCTGCAGCCCACGGCCACGGAGAACTTCAAGATCGTCCTGGCCACCTCGCTCAATGGCAAGCGTGCTGAGGAACTCGAACAGATGGAGTACGAAGAGGCGATGGCCGCATTGGGCGTGGAATAAGACCCTATATTTGCCTCCCTTTTGAGGGCCTATAGCTCAGTTGGTTAGAGCAGTAGACTCATAATCTATTGGTCCTTGGTTCGAGCCCAAGTGGGCCCACTACTCAAAAGAGATAAAAAGCCACCCGAAATGGGTGGTTTTTTTGTTTCAGCCTCGGCGTAAAGCAAGAAGTTAAACTCCATTCAGCCTTTGCGGCAGGGCGCAGAGCCTTTTACCTTTGAGTTTTACTCTTCGAATTATTTGTCATGAAACATCTCTTCTCCATTGTCCTTCTTTCAGTTTCATTGAGCCTTTTGTCCCAAACAACTCCCCACATCGACTCAAATGGATGCGTGGTGTGTGATATGCTCACTCCAGGGGAAATCTTCATTTTGAACGGAAACCCTTATATGGCAGTGGACAGACCTATGCTTGAATACAAGCGAGACAATGCCCATGATCTGAGCAAGGTGTGCGTGAGCTTGATAAACGATATGTCTTATTTATTCCTCAACAATCTTTCTTTCAACCAAGATATTGGCACTTGGGATGTAAGTAATGTCACCAATATGGCCCGGATGTTTGAGATGTCCGCTTTCAACCAAGATATTGGCAATTGGGATGTAAGCAATGTCACCGATATGACTCGGATGTTTGAGCACACCCCTTTCAATCAAGATATTAGCAGTTGGGATGTGTCTAAGGTCACCAGCATGGCTGGGATGTTCCATTTAGCCCAGGACTTCAATAAGGATATCGGAATTTGGGATGTGGGCAATGTGAAGAATGTGAGCAATATGTTTTCAACAGCATGGTCTTTCAAAAAGGATATTGGAAACTGGGATGTGAGCAATGTGACAGATATGAGTTATATGTTCCATAATACCTCATTCAACAAAGACCTCACAAATTGGTGTGTCATGAATTTCCCGTCACAACCTTCTGGTTTCTCCTTGAACAGTGCC
>JAYOTP010000002.1:0-100027 GCA_038150465.1 Flavobacteriia bacterium
GCCGGGTTTTGTGCGGATGAGAGGACTCGAACCTCCATGTCCGAAGACACTACCGCCTGAAGATAGCGCGTCTACCAATTTCGCCACATCCGCAGAAGGACGGCAAAAGTATGATATATCTCCGAGGCAGTATGTGCTTTTTATGATCTGTTCCGATCGCATTGCCGGATCCATTTGGCTAATTATATTAGCAAAGCCAATTTTATTGTCATGCTCAAGGAACACATCAAAACACACAGAAAGCGTCTTTCGCTCACTCAGAGCGAGTTGGCGAGTCAATTGGGGGTCAAGAGAAGCGCGGTGGGCGCCTACGAGGAAGGGCGTGCGGAACCGCGCTTGCCCGTGCTCTCCGCCATGGCTCAGCTTTTTGGTTGCAGCATGGACGAGTTGGTCCACGGCTCCTCGGGGGGTGGTTCTCCCCAGGTGGATCTCCAGGGGCGCAGACTCCGGGTGTTGCCGGTCGTGGTCGATCCTCAGGACGGAGAAGAGCGCATCAGCCTGGTGCACGAGAAGGCAGCTGCCGGATACACTCAGGGCCACAGCGATACAGAATTCATCAGCCGCTTGCCACACTTCCGGATGCCATTCATAGAGCTCTCGCCCAAGCGTTCGTACCGGGTCTTTCAGATCCAGGGAGACAGCATGCTCCCGGTTGCCTCGGGTTCGTACATCATGTGTGAGTACCTGGCCGACTGGACGGATATTCTGGACGGAGCCTGTCATGTGGTGGTGACACGCGACGAGGGCATCGTCTACAAAAGACTGTACAGTGACCTCTCAGAAAAAGGATCATTGCGCCTGTGTTCGGACAACCCTGATTATGCGGCCTATACCCTGGCGGCGAATGATATCCAGGAGATATGGAAGGCTCGTGGCTTTGTGAGTTTCCGTCTGCCTGAGCCTCAGATATCCGACCCCATGCATCGGATGGGAAAAGTGCTCCATGAGATCAGGGAAGATGTGCACGAGATCCGCAGCCGAATGGACGGACTACAAGCCTGAGGGGTCATGTGCGGAAGGTATACCACAGTAAGCCGCATCGAGGCGATGGAGCATCGCTTTGAAGCGCGTTTTGAGAAGCCCGGACTCTACATGCCCAACCCCAATCTGTCGCCTGGAGAGCGGGCGCCCATCATCACTTCCGACCGACCGGAGGTCATCCAGTTCTTTCGGTTTGGCATGACTCCTTTTTGGGCGAAGAAGCGGATGTATCTGATCAATGCCCGAAAGGAAGGCGATCACAACCGAGCCAATGCCCCTTCCTATTCAGGTGCAGCGGGCATATTGCAGAAGCCTTCGTTCAGGAAGCCCATTCGTTCTCAGCGCTGTTTGGTACTTGCAGATGGATTCATTGAAGGTCCTGAGAAGGAAAAGCTCAGGAAACCTTACTATGTGCACCTTCAGGGTGCATCGGCCCTGTTTGCCATGGCGGGCATCTGGGACCACTGGGCCGATCCGGCGACGGGGGAGATCATCTACAGTTTCTCCGTTCTGACCACCACTGCGGGTCCGCTGCTGCAGAAGATCGGACACCATCGGTCGCCCATTGTTCTTCCGGAGGAGATGGAGCGCGAGTGGATCGATCCCGATCGAAAGGCAGATGAATTGCTCGCTCGGCTGGGCCCAATCGCTCAGGCCATGAATGCCTGGCCGATCTCCGCTGAGATCAGAAGCCCAGCTCGCAAGGACCTGAGTTTACTGGAACCCATCGGAGATCCCGTATACCGCCAATCGGAGTACCGTGTAGTGGAAGACCTGCGTCTGCAGGGCATGGGACACACCTCTGCCCGCATCCGAAGGAGAAAAGAGGAGGAGCAGGGAGGGAAATGAAGCTTCGGTTCCATCATCGGACGGATCATCTGAACAGCTAAGGCTTTTGTCGAATGTTGCTTAACACGCACAGCTATTTCAGTCTGCGCTACGGCTTGCTGTCCCCTGTTGAATTGCTTCAGCAGCTTTCCCAGGATGGTTGGCAGGCCGCTGCACTGACCGATATCAACAGCAGTTCGGCAGCGATGGATTTCGTTCGTCTGTCCGCCAAATACGGGATACGCCCCGTTCTGGGCATCGATTTCCGAAATGGAGTGGAGCAGAAATATGTAGGGATCGCCCGGAGCAACGAAGGTTTTTACGCATTGAATCGGCATCTGAGTGCGCACCTTCACGCAGGAATCCCCTTTGATCAGGCGCCGGTCGATCGGGATGTGTTCGTTGTTCATCCTCTTCACAGCCTTTCGACAGATGCATCGGTCTTGAGCAACGAGAATGCATTCATAGGGATCTCCCTCCGCGATCTGAGTGCGCTGCGGATGGAACGGATCGATTGGCCCAAAGAGCGGATGGTCCTTCTGCACTCGTGCAGCTTTCGACATAAGAAAGACCACAACACCCATCGTTTGTTGCGGGCCATTGAGCGCAACTGCCTGCTCAGCAAGCTGCCCAAAGAAGAGTGTGCCCTGGCTTCAGATCGCTTCATCTCCCAGGACGAGCTCTGCGCGCAGCTCAGTGAATTTCCCTGGCTGATCGATCAGACACGATCGCTGCTCGAGCGTTGTGGGGTGTGCTTTGAATTCGGTCGGGCAGACAGGAACCACAACCTGAAGAGCTATACCGGGAACGAGGCGCTTGATTACCGCCTGATGAAGCACATCTGCTATGGCAACCTGCGCTATCGTTACCCCGATGCGGACAAGCAGGTGTTGTCTCGTCTGCAGAAGGAATTGGAGATCATCCGGCAGAAAAAGTTCGTTTCCTATTTCCTGATCAACTGGTGCATTGTCAAGTACGCCCGGAGCAGGGGATATTTTTATGTGGGGCGGGGGAGTGGCGCCAACAGCATCGTGGCCTACCTGATGCGTATCACGGACGTGGACCCCGTAGAGCTGGACCTCTACTTTGAGCGCTTCATCAATTTGTATCGGGCCAATCCACCGGACTTTGATATCGATTTTTCCTGGACCGACCGGGACGACATCATCCGCTTCATCTTCGATCGCTTTCCTCACGTGAGTCTTTTGGGTGCCTATGTCACCTTTCAGTACCGTGCGGTCGTCCGTGAACTGGGAAAGGTCTTCGGGCTTCCCAAACGGGAGATCGATCGGTTGGCTGCCGGGAATGTGGATGTCGCTCAGCTTGACGAGACCGCTCAACTGGTCTTTCGCTACGGAAAACGAATACAGGATATGCCCAATTATATCAGTATACACGCAGGGGGCATCCTGATCACAGACCGTCCGATCCATTGCTTCACGGCCACATTTCTCCCGCCCAAGGGATTTCCCACTGCTCAATTCGATATGGTGGTTGCCGAGGACGTATCCATCTACAAGTTTGATATACTGAGTCAGCGCGGCTTGGGCAAGATCAGGGATGCACTGCAGTTGATCCGCGAGAACCAGCCGGAACAGGAGCTTCCGGACATCCACGACATCCGTCCGTTCAAGGAAGATCCCAGGATCAGAGAAATGCTTCGCGAAGGCCGGGCCATCGGGTGTTTCTATGTGGAGTCGCCTGCAATGCGTGTATTGATGCGCAAGCTGCAGGTAGACGAGTACCTCGGTCTGGTCGCCGCCAGTTCGGTCATCCGTCCAGGTGTTGCACGCTCAGGAATGATGCGCGAATACATTTTGCGCTATCGCTTTCCAGAGCGCAGAGAGGACGCGCATCCGGTGATGCGCGACATCATGCCCGACACCTTTGGTGTGATGGTCTACCAGGAAGATGTGATCAAAGTGGCCCACTATTTTGCGGGGCTCAGCCTGGCTGAGGCCGATGTGCTGAGGCGCGGGATGTCTGGAAAGTTTCGGGGCAGAGAAGAGTTTGAGCGTGCGCGCATGCGTTTTTTTGAGCGCTGTCGGCAGAAGGGCTATGCAGAACAGCTGACCTCCGAGGTGTGGCGGCAGGTGGAGAGTTTTGCCGGATATGCATTTGCCAAGGGGCACTCCGCTTCATACGCTGTGGAGAGTTATCAAAGCCTTTACCTCAAAGCGCATTTTCCCCTGGAGTATATGGTGGCCACAGTCAATAATGGCGGTGGGTTCTACAGCGTTGAGCTCTATCTGCATGAGGCGAGAATGCTCGGCGCTGCCATTGAGGCGCCCTGTGTGAATCAAAGCGGGGAATTGTGTTCCATTGAAGGTTCTGTGATCCGTTTGGGACTGGGCATGATCAAGGGCTTGGAGCGCGATCTGCTTGTCCGCTTGCTGGAAGAGCGTGCAGCTCAGGGATGCTACGCCTCTGTTCAGGATCTTGTTCGCCGGGTTCCCTGCAGTCTGGAACAGATGCGTTTGCTGGTTCGGATCGGAGCACTTCGCTTCACGGGGAAGAACAAGAAGGAGCTGATGTGGGAAGTACATCTGCTTCTGGGGGTACCGCTCAAGCCATTTCGGCCGAAGACCTTGTTCGATCCGCCTCTGCGCCCATTCCGTCTGCCGGAACTCGATCGGGAGGCCAAGGAAGATGCCTATGATCAGATCGAATTGCTGGGCTTTCCACTTTGCGACTTATTCTTGCTCTATGAAGCAGAAGGAGAGGGTGTTGCATCCTCTGACTTAAAGTCTTTTATAGGAAAGGAGGTGCAGGTGTGGGGCTATCTGGTCACAGCCAAGCAGACGCGTACAGCTCAGGGAAAGCCCATGATGTTCGGAAACTTTCTCGATCGGGATGGCTTGTTCATCGACACCGTTCATTTTCCCGAAGCCGCAAGAAAGTGGCCCTTTCGGGGAAAAGGCATCTACCGCATCCATGGAAAGGTGATCGAGGAGTTCGGTTGCTGCAGCATTGATGTACAAAGCATGAAGAAAGCGCCCATGCATCCCGATCCGCGCTATGCCGACATCAAGCGTAAGCTCCCGGCTAAAAAGATCGAGTGGGCATGAATCCGGAAGACCGTCAGATCGTTCACATGGACCTGGACAGTTTCTTTGTCTCGGTCGAGCGTTTGCTGGACAGCCGTCTGAACGGTCGTCCCATTCTGATCGGAGGGACCAGCAGCAGGGGAGTGGTGGCCGCCTGCAGTTACGAGGCCAGGGATTTTGGTGTCCATTCGGCGATGCCGATGAAAATGGCTCGGCAACTGTGTCCGGAGGCGGTCGTCCTGAGAGGCAACAGCGCAACCTACAGCAAGCATTCCCAGTGGGTGACAGAGATCATTCGCGATGCCGCACCCTTGTTCGAGAAGACATCCATTGATGAGTTCTATCTCGATTTTTCGGGTATGGAGCAATTCTTCGGGGTCTACCGTTATGCCGGTGAATTGCGTCAACGTATTCTCAAGGAGACCGGACTGCCCATTTCATTCGGTCTTTCAGTCAACAAGACCGTGTCCAAGGTGGCCACGGGGGAGGCCAAGCCCAACAATCAGATGCGTATAGAGCAGGGGAGGGAACGCAGTTTTCTCGCTCCTCTTTCTGTGCAGAAGATCCCCATGGTGGGGGAAAAGACCTATCAGACCCTCTGTGACCTCGGGGTCCGCAAGGTGAAGACGCTTCAGGAGATGCCTGTCGATCTGATGGAACAAGTGATGGGCAGGAACGGAAAGTTGCTTTGGGAGAAGGCCAACGGCGTCGACCGAAGCCCGGTCATTGCTTTTCAGGAGCGCAAATCCATATCCACGGAGCGCACCTTTGATCGCGACACCATCGACACCCACCGTTTGAAAGGGATCCTGACCGCCATGACGGAGAATCTGGCCTTTCAGCTCAGGCGGGGCAACAAGCTCACGGCCTGCGTGGCTTTGAAAATACGCTTCTCAGACTTCGAGACCCACAGTCTGCAAAGGCGCATTCCCTATACGGCGGCGGACCACCAATTGATCCCATTGGTCCAGGATCTCTTCGCCCGCTGCTACAATCGACGTTTGTTGGTTCGGCTGATCGGCGTTCGCTTCAGTGAATTGGTAGGGGGTGGGCATCAGATCGATCTCTTCGAAGACAGTGAAGAGCAAATGAGGCTGTATCAGGCCATGGACAATATGCGCGTTCGCTACGGAGACCGTTCTGTGATCAGGGCTTCCGGGATGGATGCCCGGACGATCGGAAGGGGAAACCCATTCAATGGCGAGCCTCCGCCCTTACTGGCCAACAGAAGACAGTGAGCTACTCAATCAATAAGGAGGATGCGCTCCCGAACAGCGAAGGAGTTGTTCCAGAGATGGAGTATGTAGAACGAAGCCGGTACTTCATGGAGATCCAACTCAATGCTTCCCGCATATCCATGTACTTTTCCCGACATCACGATAAGGCCGCGCACATCGGTGAGCTGATACTCCACCAAGCCGTTTCCAATTCCCGGGTGTTCCAGATATACCGTGCCCTTTGAAGGATTGGGATAAACGACGTATTCATTCCTCTCGAACGTCTCTGAACTCAATGCACTCAACTGAAAACGCGCAGTATCCGTCTGCTGGCAATCGTTGCTCACAATAAGACTGACCGTATAGAAGAGGCCCGGTACGGCGTAGGTGTGGACGATGTTGGCTCCACCAGGGCTGGAATTCCCGTCGCCAAAATCCCAGAAATAGTCCGATGCACCCACGGAGGAAGAACCATTGAACTGAATGACCATACCAGAAGGGGAGGAGGAGATCAGCGTGTAGGTCCAGGATGCCGTTGGTTTGGAACAGCTCTCGATGAGTTCTGTGCGGGACAAGGTGGTGCCGCATTTCGTGGAAACACTCAGGGTCACGGCGTATTGTCCGGGAACTGAATAACTGTGTATGACTGTCTTTCCTGTATCCGAGCTACCGTCACCAAAATCCCAGGTGTAATCAACTCCCGGAAGGACAGTGGTGGACAGCGCAGAGAAGCTGATCCCTGACGCACTTCTCTGAAAGGAGAAGTTTGAAAGGGCCGTGTCGCAGATGGTCGCGCGGAGCAGGGCAGTATCCTGTTGTCCGCAGTCGTCGGTCGTTGTAAGTAGCACGTCGTATTCGCCCGGGCCGCTATAGGTATGAACACCCGACTTGAGGCTGGAGTTATTGCCGTCCCCAAAATTCCATGCATAGTTCAGGAAAATCCCGGTGCTGCCTGAGGCGTCGTAGGCCAGGGAATAGGGGAATGTGTTGTTTATGGACTGAACCTGCTGGGCAAAAGGTGCAGGACAGTTGCGGGGATTGTCAATGCGCACATCGTCGATCGCGATATCTGCCAATCCATTGCCAGGGCTACTGCTGTTTCTCCAGGCAATGAAAATAAATGCCACTGTACTTCCGGCGTATTGTGAAAGCGGAACGGTCACTTTCTCCCATCGATTTGGCTTGGGGCCGCTGGAATTATAGATGCTGCCAAACCAAAAGCCATTGACGACGATCTGCACACTGAAATCGCGGATGTCCGATCCGTACTGATGTTTGTAGAAGCTGAGTTCCGGATTGGAGAGCGTGTCGAGATCGATGTAAGGCGTAATGACTTTTGCACGGTCCTGAGAGTAGTTGCTGGCCTCAGCATACAGGTATTGGCCATTGCCTGTCGTGTGATCGCCAGAGGGTCCGGAGAAAAGACTGGGCGTCAGGCCGCTTCCTGTTCCCCAGAAATATTGGGTAGTGCCATTGCCGGCCAATTCAGGAGGAGTGACATTCCAGTTGCTATCAAGCGAACCATTCAGATTGTTCCCTCCAATGCCGGGAACGAAGTTTAACGAATCAAAGTTTTCGTGATACGGCGCCGTAAAATCTGGGGTCACTTGTGCATTGAGGTGGTCAGCGCCCATCAATGAACAACACAGTAGAAAACCAATACGTCTGGACATCACTATTAATAACCTAACAACGCCCCTTTGGTTTACAGGCTGTAGATCAGGCGAAAGTCCAGTCGATCCCAATAGAAGCGGTCCGTGGTTCGGGCATCACCGGTCGAACGGAACATAGGTGTCCACGAAAGCCCGAGGGCCCATCCGGGACGCAAAAAATATTGTGTGCCCAATTCGATCCCTGCCGCATACCTCAGGTTCCGATCGACAACGGCCACAGAAGTTCCCAGATCGAATGATGTTTTCTCGATGAATCCAATGCTCATGGATATGCCCATCAAATGATCCCATCGGCCGTGGGAACTGCGCCATCCAAACCGGAGCGGAATAGAGTAGGAGCGTGTACTGCGCCTCTTTTCAAGCGTGTGAAGACGAAGTAATTGTTGGGTGTCCGGGAGCATGACCACCACCGTATCAAAAGTCTCTGCGTAAAAGGTGTCCACTTGCCAGTGCCCCTGATTGATCCCAGCGATGATCCAGCTTGAATCGATCTTACTGATCCCCCAAGAGCTCTGAACGATGTTTTGGGGCTGCCAGTCGATCTCCATCGCTTCGGACCAATGTTCGTTCTTGTAAATGAGATCATCCTTGATGTAGTCGACTCCGATGCCCAAATAGTGTCGCTTACTCAACCATAGAAGGCCCAGTCCCTGGCCGGTTCCCATCGAAGAGGCGAATGTCGAGAACGCCGCGTGATCCGGTCCTCTGAGCCATGTGTCTTTTTTATTTGCTTTCGTCAAGAAAGATCCGGAAGGCAATGATGGCTCTGTATATTCCTGCATCTTCAGGAGGCTCAGCTCCAAATGGTCGATATCAACGGCATACGAAACTTCGACATCAGCCTGCATCGTTCGATCAAGATCCCTTGAGGACATTGCTGCCTTTTGAACAGATTCAGGTTCAGATCCAGAGGCGGTTTGAGCCTCAGCAACAATTGATGTCTCGGCAGGGCTTCTTTCAGATATATCACCGGCCTTTTCGAATGAAATACTTGCAGGAGCATCGGGCGCAAGGCCATCGGCTCGAGAGTGGGTCGATTCTACATGTGCATCCTTCATATCTGCAGGTGCATCTGCTACTTGTTCAATGGTTTTGATCTCTTCGGTAGGCGGCGGCAACTGATCTTCATATAGGATGAAACCCGATGGATTGCTCGCTGCATGACCAAAAGCAATGGCTCCAACGATGAGCCAATGGAGTGCTGGGGAACGATGAAAGAAGGAGTTTTTGATTGCATCGTCTGCATCTGATGGCAGATGGGTATCAAGCAGGCGCTCCATGGAATCCCAATCCGCATCGGTTGCCTCGAACTTCCTTTGCGCCAACTTGCTCCGTATGCTGTCTAGCCAAGTGTTTTTCATGAGCTTGTCCATTCTTTGTTTACAGGAGCTAAAGCAGTCTGTAGTTCTGCCTTGGCCTTTTGGAAGAGTCTTTTGGAAGTCCGTTCTGAAATGTTCAGCATACCTGCAACTTCTTTGTGCGCATAGCCCTCGATCACATACAGGTTGAAGACCATCCGTTCACTGTGCTTCAGCCCTTGTATCGCGGACTCGATATGTTCTGCGTTCAAACTTTCGATCACATCCGGTTCGATATGGGCTTCATTTTGTGAATGCCATTGATCATCCTGAAATACAAGCGGGTCCCGTTTTCTTTTTCGGTATTCGTCAATGGCCGAGCGAACTGCGATCGTGCTCATCCAGGGAATGAAAGAGCGCTTTTGGTCGTAGGACTTCAGGTGGCTCAGCATCTTGAGGAATGATTCATTTGCCTGGGAATTTGCGTCCTCTAAATTCTTGCTGTATCGACTGCTCACGCTCATCAAATGTGGATAACACCATTCATAAAGGGCTTTTTGTGCCCGTCTGTCATTTTGAATACATCCTTCGATCCATTCCTTTTGTGGCTCATTGGATCTATTCATTTCGCTTCTTCTAGGCGCTTTGAATGACAGAAGCCAGGCCGCTCATGGAACGACCTGACCACCATGTCATGCAGGGATTGGATCAATCAATGATCTGGATGTGTCGGATCTGTTCATTTCCAGAAAGGATCTGGAAGATGTATACACCTTTCACCAATTCATCAATGCGCAATTCGTTCTGCTGAGCTTCGAGTTTTTCTTTTCGGATAACTCTTCCCTGCAGGTCCTGTATAATGAGCTCACCTCGCTGATCCATCCCATTTATGTATAGAATCTCTTCAGCTGGATTTGGGTAGATGGCCACTTGGTTATCGAGGTTCTCTTCCTGTCCGATGGTAGCGGGATCGATGACCACCAATTTGAAACCAGTTGACTGGCCTTTGTAGATGAGATTCCCGTTTTGATCCATTCCCAATGAATCACAATAAGTTGATGTGCAGCCGTTTGCTTCTGTGAGGGTAAGGCAGACATTGTACACTCCGGCCTGATTATAAAAGTGAGTGGGGAAGTCCTGATTCGAGAAGTTTCCATCTCCAAAATCCCAAGTGAACTGATAGGCTGCATTCGGCGATGAAAGTGTGCTCGTATTCCACAACACTACATCTCCATTGACGCTGTTGACCGTATCCACGATGAATTCGGCCATACAAGCCGCATTGCTGGATGTTACCACCAAGGTGTCGCAGACCGTGCAACTGTCTACAGCTACACAGACATTATATGTGCCAGTTGCTGTATATGAGTGTGTTACAAGGCTGCCAGTTCCTGTGTTTCCATCGCCGAAGTCCCAAGAGTACACACTGTTCGGGTTTTGATTGTTGTAGGTGGTCCAGAAAGAGTAGTCGAGGTTGGTGGCTCCGTTGTTCGAAGCATTGATCTGAAAATTGCAGTTCGCACCTGGGCTGTTGGAAGTCGCCACTAAGGAATCACAGACGGTACAGCTATCTACTGTCAAGCAATATTGATAGGTTCCAGGGTTCGTATAGGTGTGATTTGCGAGTGCAATGTTGCTCGTATTCCCATCACCGAAGTCCCATAAATAGGTGCTGTTCTGGCCTCCAAAATATCCCGAACCGAAAGTGAAACTCATTGGTGGGAAGCTTGGTGAACTTATAGGAGCCGCTAGAATTGGGAAATTACATGTTGTATTTGGACAGGCAACCATCACGGTATCTGACACATTATAGCTGTTGGGCGTGTTGGGACTGAAACTGTAGGTCTTAACGACAGAAGGTGGTGATGTATTTATGTTGGTGCAGGCGTCCCAGATCGCGAGAACCCAAAAACCCGATTGTGGGAGGCTGTTGGTGAAATTGATGGCGCCTTGGGCATCGGAGGTGACGCCGGCCTGAAGCCAGAGCTGCTGTGTATTGTCATAGATCTCAACGATGCCATCAAGACCTGGAGCAGGAACACCATTGTAATCTACTAGTTGGGCGTTGAGTGTGGCAGTTATCTGCGCATAACTCATGGAGGAGCACAAAATGGCCAAAGAAAGAATGACGTTTTTCATGTTTTGTGTTTTACGTTCAATAGGAATACGCCTAGATTACATGGAAAGGGACAACAAATGACAGAAAAAATTAAAATTATTAAGTGGATAGCTGAAAATCATGGATTTAAACCCTGATACACAAATCTGAATTATTGTATATAATTTATATTATGTTAACTCATGCAGCAAAAGAAATGAGGGCTGTTGCCCCCATCTCCTTATCGTCCTTACATCATTCAGCTGGCATGGACTGCAGCAATTTGTTCATCTCCATACTCTTTTCGGGCATGTCCAGTTTGTAGTAGACTTCTTTTAGCGCTCGGATCACATCTGCATCTGATGGCTTCAGCTCGAACGCCTTCTCAAACAATGGCAAAGCCATTTCGAATTCGGCCTTCTGTTCTGCCTTCTTCTGTTTGTATTTGGTCTTGGCGTTCAGCGGCAGCTTGTTCATCTCCTCAGTAATGTCATTGGCACGGTCAACGAAGATGAATCCCTTCATATACATGGCGTCAGCATTGGTCGGATCCAGTTCGAGTGCCTTGTCAAAGGAGATCAGTGCACCCTCATTGTCGTCCATTTCAGATGACTGGATGAATCCCTTGACGTAGTAGAACAATCCATTTTCGGGATCGCTTGCAATGGCCAGATCAAGGTTTTTCATGGCAGAGTCGTAATCCTTCGCATCCAAAAAGTCCTGGAGCTCGTATTTGACAAAGAAGTCGTCTGAAGGATAGGCTGCTCTGCCCCTGCTCAGAATGTCCTGATATTTCTCTGTTTGTCCGGTCTTCTTGTACAGGCGAACAAGAGCCTTATAAATGTCTGGAGTGGCACTCTCAGTTGGTTGTGGGTCGCTGTATTTGTCAGCTTGTTGAGCGATGACCCCCTCTGCAGCGGCCTTGGAGCCGGCCACAACGCGCTGTTGAGAGGCAATATCCAACACTGTCCAGCTGATGCCAGTATAGCCCATACTCAGCAGCTTTTCGTTCCCGTCAATGGCCTTTTGCAGGTAATCGGTATTCTGCTCTCCAGCCTGTTCAGAAAGAAGCACGGCATTGTAGAGGGAGGTCGTATCCATCAGAGGTGGATCCATTTTTTCACTTTTCAGTGTGTATACGGCCAGAAACTGGTCGGCTGCACCTGCTTTGTCCCCTGCATCAGACATGGCAGCTCCTCTTTGGAACATGGCGTTGGCGCACTGCTGCAGATTGTAGCTGCTCATCTCAGTGAACTTGACCTTTCCCGTCTGTTTCTCATAGGCCATACTCTGAATGAAGAATTCCGCGGCTTCGTCCAGTGCATTGGGGTTGAGCGCCTGGATCGTGGAATCTTTGCTTTGGTGGATCCGCATATTGATCAGGCCCTGGTAGTAATAGTACTTCTGGAGGTTCTTTCGTTTGACCTCGGACAGCGATTTTTCACTGATGATACGCTCCGCTTCTTCAATAAAGCCGTAGGCCTCCTTCAGGTCGTTGTTCTTATCGATGGAGATGATCGCATCGCTGATGTATGGGCCTTCCTGAGCCAAAAGACCCATGGAAACTACAGTGGTGCAAACAAGCAGGATCTTTTTCATCGCTGGTTTTGTTTTCAAAATTAGCTATTCTCAGCAGGGGCATCATTGGCACCCTCTTCATTGCTGGCCCCTTCTATCTCTTCCTCCTTTCCTCCTGGAACCTTGGTGACCGAGGCGATCTCGTCCTTCTCCTTGAGGTTGATGAGCTTCACTCCCTGGGTATTCCTTCCCATGACCCTCAGTTCCTCAACTGCCATACGGATCATGACGCCGGAGCGGTTGATGATCATCAGGTCGTCCGAGTCGTTCACATTCTTGATGGCGATCAGTGCCCCCGTCTTGTCGGTGATATTCAGCGTTCTTACGCCTTTTCCACCTCTGTTGGTGATGCGATAATCGTCCAGGGCCGATCGTTTTCCGTATCCTTTTTCTGAAACCACAAGAATGTCTCCTTCTCCATCATTGACACATATCATGCCAATCACCTCATCTTTTTTGTCGTTCAAAGTGATGGCCCGGACACCGCTCGCATTTCTTCCCATCGCCCGAACGCGGTCCTCTTCAAAGCGGATGCATTTTCCGTTCTTGGCGGCCATAAGGATCTCGCTGCTTCCCGTGGTCAGGCGGGCTTCCAGCAGTGCATCTCCTTCCCGTATGCTGATGGCATTGATCCCGTTCTGCCTCGGGCGACTATAGGCCTCGAGGGAGGTCTTTTTGATGACTCCTCCCTTGGTGCACATGGTGATGAAGTGGCTGTTGATGTATTCTTCATCTTTCAGGTCCTTGGCATTGATAAAGGCTTTCACCTTGTCGTCCTTGGGAATGTTGATGAGATTCTGGATGGCCCTTCCCTTGGACACCTTCCCTCCTTCCGGGATCTCATAGGCGCGCAACCAGAAACACCTGCCCTTCTCTGTGAAAAAGAGCATATAGTTGTGGTTGGTGGCCGTGAAGAGGTATTCGATAAAGTCTTCATCGCGCGTGGATGCACCCCGGTGCCCCACTCCTCCTCTGCTCTGTGTCCTGTACTCGGCCAGTGGCGTCCTCTTTACATAGCCTGCATGAGAGATGGTGATGATGACCTGTTCATCCGGGATCATATCCTCGATGCTGAGATCTCCGCCGGCGTAGTCGATATCGGTACGACGCTCGTCTCCGTATTGTTCCTTCACTTCATGGAGTTCGTCCTTGATGATCTGGAAGCGCAGGCCCTCATCAGACAGCACTTTCTTATAGTAGGCTATGCGCTCCATCAGCTCATCGTACTCGCTCTTGATCTTGTCCCGCTCCAGGCCCGTGAGGCGCTGCAAACGCAGGTCCAAAATGGCGCGGGCCTGTGCCTCTGAAAGACCGAATGAACTCATGAGTCCCTCACGGGCCACATCTGGTGTTTGGCTGCTCCGGATCAGTTTGATCACCTCGTCCAGATGATCCAGAGCAATGAGCAGACCTTCGAGAATGTGCGCACGCTTCTCAGCTTGTTCCAGTTCGTAGCGCGTTCTCCGCACGACCACATCGTGCCGGTGGTCCACAAAATGCACGATCAGATCCCGAAGGTTGAGCGTTTGCGGACGCCCTTTGACTAGAGCGATGTTATTAACACTGAATGAGGTCTGTAGCTGAGTGTATTTGAATAAAGTGTTCAATACGATATTGGGAATCGCATCCCGCTTCAGGTAGTAAACGATGCGCATGCCCTTGCGGTCCGACTCGTCCTTGATGTCGGAAATGCCTTCTACCTTTTTATCGTTGATCAGATCGGCGGTCTTTTTGATCATATCCGCCTTATTGACTTGATATGGGATCTCAGTGACCACAATGCATTCCCTGCCCTTTACTTCTTCAAAAGTTGCCTTTGCACGCATGACAACGCGCCCCCTGCCCGTTTCAAAGGCATCTTTGACGCCCTCGTATCCATAGATCAGTCCGCCGGTGGGGAAATCTGGTGCCTTGATGTGTTCCATCAATTCAGCGACGGTGATGTCCTTATTGTCTATATAGGCACAGACGCCATCGATGCATTCGGAGAGATTGTGCGGAGGCATGTTGGTGGCCATACCCACAGCGATACCTGCAGAGCCATTGACCAGCAGATTGGGGAATTTGGAGGGAAGGACCGTCGGCTCTTTGAGTGAATCGTCGAAGTTCAACTGGAAGTCCACCGTGTCCTTGTCGATGTCGGCCAACATTTCCTCTGCGATCTTTCTCAGACGCGCTTCGGTATATCGCATGGCCGCGGGCGGATCGCCATCCACAGAGCCAAAATTCCCCTGTCCATCGACCAATGGATACCGCAACGACCAGTCCTGGGCCATTCGCACCATGGTGTCATAGACCGAGCTGTCTCCGTGTGGGTGGTATTTTCCCAGAACTTCTCCTACGATACGTGCCGATTTCTTGTAGGCTCTGTTGCTCAGGACCCCCATATCGTACATGCCGTAGAGCACCCTCCTATGAACGGGTTTGAGTCCATCCCGAACGTCGGGTAAAGCCCTGGAAACGATCACCGACATCGAATAATCGATGTAGGCCGTTTTCATTTCCTCCTCAATGTTTATCGGGATGATGCGGTCGTTCTCAGTCATAATGTCAGAAATAATGCAGCGCCTCTTAAGTGGCCACACTTATTAGCAAAAATATACGGATGACCGGGCCATGCACTATGGTGAACGGGTCGACTCAGGTCAATTTTACACAAGTTGATGTTCAAAAGCACATTTTTGCTTTTCTCGGCCACTAAAAAGCGCTGCCATAGATTCGTTCACATCCTTTTGGCATTAATTTCGTTAGAAGGGTATCATCTAAGCATTGCTCCGTTATGGACGAAAATTTTTCACCCCGCGTCAAGGACGTCATCAGTTTCAGCAAAGAGGAAGCGCTTCGTTTGGGGCATGATGTGATCGGAACCGAACACCTGATGCTCGGAATCATCCGTGAAGGAGAGGGAAGTGCGGTTCAGATACTCGAATCGTTGGATGTGGATATGGGGCAGTTCCGGGGCAAGGTCGAAGGTATTTCCGCTCCCAATTTTCAAAAAGAACCGAGCAACAAACGCAATCTGCCACTGACCCGTCAGGCAGAGAAGGCATTGAAGACCACATTTCTCGAGGCAAAACTCTATCAGAGCAATGTCATTCGGACAGCGCATCTGCTCCTCTGCATCCTCAGGAATGACGACGATCCGGTCAGTCGTCTTTTGAACAATGCCGGCGTCGACTACGAACAGGTCAAAAGAGCCTATCAACAGAATTTCTCGGATGAAATGCCCGATGGGCCCGTTGGTGAATCTTCTTTTGGGGAGGAGGACGATGAATTTGAAAAGAGAGAAGGTGGTTCCTATGCGTCCAAAACCAAAAGCGACAAGAAATCCAAAACACCTGTTTTGGAAAACTTTGGCCGGGATCTGACCAAGCTTGCTGAAGAGAACAAACTCGATCCTGTGGTCGGTCGGGAACAAGAGATCGAACGCGTATCTCAGATCCTTTCACGGAGAAAAAAGAACAACCCATTGCTCATAGGAGAGCCTGGTGTGGGAAAATCGGCCATCGCTGAGGGACTTGCCTTGAGGATCGTCAAGCGGCAGGTTTCCCGGGTGCTCTTCGACAAGCGGGTCATCACGCTCGACCTGGCCTCGCTCGTAGCGGGCACCAAGTACAGAGGACAGTTCGAGGAGCGTATGAAAGCGCTCATGAGCGAGCTGGAGAAAAATGACAATGTGATCCTCTTCATCGATGAATTGCACACCATCGTCGGCGCCGGCGGAGCGACCGGATCACTCGATGCGAGCAATATGTTCAAGCCAGCTCTTGCCCGTGGAGAGATCCAATGCATTGGCGCCACGACCCTGGACGAATACAGACAATACATAGAAAAGGACGGCGCACTGGAGCGCCGCTTCCAAAAGGTGATGGTCGAGCCGACCACGATCGAAGAAACGGTCCAGATCCTGAACAACATCAAGGAGCGCTACGAGGAGCACCACAATGTGCTCTACACCCCGGATGCCATTGATGCCTGCGTGCGCCTGACAGATCGCTACATATCCGATCGCTTCTTGCCGGACAAGGCCATTGACGCACTGGACGAAGCTGGATCGCGCGTGCACATTACCTCGATCAATGTGCCGCAGCATGTGATCAAACTCGAAGAACAACTCGAACAGGTCCGGGAGGAAAAAGTGAAAGTGGTCAAGAGGCAGCGCTACGAAGAAGCCGCCAAGCTTCGGGATGACGAGAAGAATCTGGAGAACGAATTGGAGAAGGCCCAAAAGGAATGGGAGTCCGAGGTCAAGAAGAACCGGGAGATCGTGGATGAAGACCACGTGTCTGAAGTAGTGGCCATGATGACCGGAATCCCGATAAAGAGGATCGCACAGGACGAGGGCAACAAACTGGCCCACATGGCCGACCAGCTCAAAACCAATATCATCGGTCAGGACGAGGCTGTGGAGAAGATCGTCAAGGCGATCCAGCGGAATCGGGCCGGGTTGAAAGATCCGGGTAAGCCGATCGGCAGCTTCATCTTCCTGGGCCCCACAGGTGTGGGCAAGACTCAGCTGGCCAAAGAGCTTTCAAAGCTGCTTTTCGATTCAGAAGATGCACTCATACGCATCGACATGAGCGAATACATGGAGAAGTTCAGTGTATCCCGTCTGGTCGGTGCGCCTCCGGGATATGTCGGTTACGAAGAAGGCGGTCAGTTGACCGAGAAGGTGCGCAGGAAGCCCTACTCCGTGGTCCTTTTGGACGAGATAGAAAAGGCGCATCCCGATGTATTCAATTTGCTGCTTCAGGCACTGGACGATGGAGTGATGACCGACAGCCTGGGTAGACGGGTGGATTTCAAGAACACCACCATCATCATGACTTCGAACATCGGCACGCGTCAGCTCAAGGATTTTGGTACGGGAGTGGGCTTTGGGACCAAAGCACGGGAAGAGCAGATCGATGAAATGACCAAGGCCGTCATTCAGAGCGCACTGAAAAAATCCTTTGCTCCAGAATTCCTGAACCGGATCGACGATGTGGTCTTGTTCAATAGCCTAAAAAAGGAAGATATCCTGCGTATCATCGATATCGAATTGAAGAAACTCTACGCCCGAATCGAGGAGCTGGGCTACAAGACGGAGATCAGCGAGGAGGCCAAGGTCTTCCTTGTGGACAAGGGATACGATGAGAAGTTCGGCGCAAGGCCTTTGAGCCGGGCCATTCAGAAGCATGTAGAGGATCCATTGGCGGATTACATCATCAATGCACAAATAAGCGAAGGTGATACGATCCACATCGAACTGGCGGAAGACGGCGCTTCAGTTCAGGTGCGTGTTGAGCCATCTTTAGAAGAGGAAGAAAGTCCCAAGAAGGATTGACACCCTACCGGCGACTCACTGACGAAGGTCAGGGCGTTTTTCGTTCCAAGGGAAGTAAGTTCATCTCCCTGGCGTTTCCCTGTCGGAGTGAGGAGGCGCTGGAACAGAAACTCGAAGAACTCAAGAGGTTGCATCACCAGGCGAGTCATTGGGTATTTGCCTATCGCTCCTGTCCGGATCGGCTTGAAGAACGCAGTTCCGATGATGGCGAACCGCGGCACACGGCAGGAACACCTGCTCTGAATGGTCTCAAAAGCCTTGAATTGTTCGAGTCGGCCGTGGTGGTCGTCCGCTACTACGGGGGATCCAAATTGGGTAAGCCCGGGCTGATCGAAGCCTATAGAACTGCCTCGGAAGAGGCATTGAAGGCGGCGCCCTTCGAGTGGTATGAAAAGAAAACAGCTATCGACTTGCTGCTCGATTATCCGCAACTGAGCCATGTACAGGCTATTCTGAACCGACTGGGAATCAAGCCTCTTGCACTTGAAACCACAAGCCGGGTACGGATTCCCCTTGAGCTCACCGAGAAGGAGAAACTCCTTTTGGTCAACGCTCTAGGCGATGATCAGCGTATTACTTTTGAATGAAGCCTCAATTTGAAGAAATGAAGAACCTACCGATCAATCTTGTCCTCATCTGCCTTTCCGCTTCTCTCTGTGCTCAAAAAGCCCCTGTGGAAGGCAGCCCTCAGGAAGCCCATTACATCGATGTGATGACAACAAGCCGGGTGACCCATATTCTGGGACGGCGTGATTTTGCGACTGAACGCGACCTGACCGAGCAGTTGGCTCATTTCTTTGACCGTTCTGAGCTGGCCCTCATCCCTGCACATACGCGGCATTCTCCCGTGGGCGCGCATTACAGCTACGAGCGCTGGTGGAAGGGAAAGCGGATCTACAGAGGGCAGATCAAGTGCAATCTGCAGAAAAGCGGACGGATGATCTCCTGGTATCACATTCCCTTGCTATTCGAGGAACGCCTCCACTCCTCCCCTTACCTGCCCATGCCTTCTTCTGTTCAGGACCAACAGGCACAGGAATCAGAAGACATTTGGTTTCCTTCTGCGGACGGTGGCCTGATCGCGGCCCGAAGGCTCTACTTTGCAGATCCATCACTGCATTTACAGGTCGAACTCATCACCGATCCTACGGAAGAGCATGTGCTGTATGCACAGGATCTGGTTTCGTACGCACAGGTTCAGAATCCAGTGGATACGACCATAGAGGTCATGGTCTTCGAACCAGATCCCCTGACCACTGCCAATCAAGTCTATGGTGGGCTTTTTCAGGATCAGAACGACGCTGATATCGGAGCCCTCAACAACCAGCGTGTCAACAGGACAACCAAAGCCTATTACGACAATGGCTCCTTCTATATGGAGAATGAGTACGTGCTCCTGGAAGATTTTGAATTACCGGCCAGCACACCCCCTGTTCAGTCCACGGCTCAATTCGACTTCACCAGAGGGCAGCAGGATTTCGAATACACCAATGTGCTCTACCATCTGACCACCTACAAGGAGTATATGTTGTTTTTGGGTTTCAGCAGCCTGATGGATTATCAGATCGTTGCCGATCCGCATGCCTTTATGGGTCAGGACAACTCTTACTACAGTCCAGGGCAGGGACTCGGTTTTGGCGAAGGCGGTGTGGACGATGCCGAAGATGCGGATGTGATCGTCCATGAATACGGTCATGCCATATCGGACGATGCTTCGCCCGCCACCAATGTGGGTACAGAGCGCAGAACCCTGGATGAGGCGAATGGAGATTATCTCGCTGCTTCTTACAGCCATTCGCTCAATCCTTTCAACTGGCAGGATGTCTATAGCTGGGACGGGCACAACGTCTTCTGGGACGGACGCGAAGTGGTGACCTCCAAGAATTACAAGAATGTGAATTTCTCCTGGAGCATCTATGAGCATACCGACCTCTGGTCAGGTTGTCTGATGGACATCTATTTCCAGTCCGGGCGAGGTGTGGCTGACAGAGTGCTTTTGCAGGCCCTGTACGCTCAGGCGCAGAACATGAGCTTTACCGACCTGGCGCTCGAAGTACTGGCTGCGGATTCAATGATGTACTGGGGGCAGCATGCGATGGACATGTACACCATTTTTGAGAACCGCGGAATCCTCGACATTCCAGACATTGGCGTCGATCAGGAGCAGGGTGCACAAGTGGTCGTCTACAATTCATCCGGCTTTGCCAATGGAGAATCATTGACTGTCCATTTTGACAGCAGAGGCATCAAAACTTACGCGCTTTCAGACTTGCAGGGTCGCATTGTACGAAAAGGTCAGTTTTCAACGACAGAATTGTCGCTCTCCGGTGCAGAGCTGAGTGCGGGTATATACACCCTGTCCATTCGCTGTTCGGAGGGAAAGAGCAATGTCTTTCGTTTGATCCGCTACTGATGATCGCCCGCGGATAATCGTTCGGCCAATTCTTCAGGCACCCGGATCGGTCGTCGGCTCAAGCGGTCCATGAACACCAGTTCTACCCGTGCGGTAGCCAGGAGTTTATCCGATTCATTCAACACTTCGTGCTCGAATGAGATCCGCGTTCCGGAGAGTTCCTCGATACGCGTTCTGACCTGGAGCAGATCATCGTACAATGCAGGTGATCGATAGGAAATATTAAGATTTCGAACCGGCAACATCACACCGTCATTTTCAAGTTTGCGGTAGGATGTTCCGCACATTCTTAAGAATTCAACACGGCCTACCTCGAGCCAGGCGGCGTAAGCTCCATAATAGGCCACCCCCATTTGATCCGTCTCTGCGTAACGAACGCGAATATTCGTAGAATTTTGATGCAATTTAAGTCTGTTTTTCAGCGAGTTATATCGTTAACGTTGGCTTAACCTTAAAATGAGCCGCACAGAATTTGAGTAAAACAAAATGAAATTGCAAGTGTATTTCGTCTTTTTTCTCAAGATTTATATCCACACATTTGAATCCGAAATGAGCATTGTTAATAAGGCCTCATCCCACCTCTGCCTGATGTTCATTTTTTAACATTTAAACACTAAACAACGTTTAAGATGGATCGGACTGCGCAGTCAGTTTGGAAAGGATGCTTGGCCTACATAGAGGACAACATCAATGAGCAGAGTTTCAAGACCTGGTTTCTGCCCATCAAGCCTGTGAAATTGCAGGAAAAGGTCCTGAGTATTCAGGTGCCCAGCAAGTTCTTCTACGAGTGGCTTGAAGAGCATTACATCCGTCTGCTGAAGTCTGCCATCACCAAAGAGTTGGGTGCCGATGCGAAGTTGGTCTACAGCATCGTGATGGAGAATGCCTACGATAACGCACGTCCGAGCACCATCAAGCTTCCGAGCAGCCAAAGAGGAAAGATCGAGAACCCCAAAATGAATATGCCCATCGAACTCAACAGTCCTTCGGTGCGCAATCCTTTTGTCGTACCTGGCCTCAGGAAGGTTCATGTGGATTCTCAACTCAATCCGAATTACACCTTCGACAACTTCATCGAGGGCGATTGCAACCGACTGGCGAGAAGTGCGGGATTTGCGGTAGCGAACAAGCCGGGGGGTACTTCCTTCAATCCCCTTCTTATTTACGGTGGCGTTGGTCTGGGCAAGACCCACCTCGCACACGGCATCGGTATTTCTGTGAAGGATCAGTATCCCGAGAAGACAGTACTGTACGTCACGGCTGAGAAATTCCAGTCTCAATTCATCGAGTCCATCCGCGGGAATACCAAAAACGATTTTGTCCACTTCTATCAAATGATCGATGTGCTGATCGTGGACGATGTACACTCGTTTGCAGGAAAAGAAAAGACACAGGATGTCTTCTTTGAGATCTTCAATCACCTGCACCAGAACAGCAAACAGATCATCCTTACCTCAGACCGTGCTCCGGTGGATCTGCAGGGTATGGAGCAGCGACTGCTCTCCCGTTTCAAGTGGGGACTCAGTGCCGATCTGCAGTTTCCCGACCTGGAAACAAGGATCGCCATCATCAACAAAAAACTCTACAACGATGGTGTGGACATGCCTGAAGAGGTCATTGAATACCTGGCCTACAGCATCAACAGTCATGTACGGGATATAGAAGGTGCCTTGATCTCTTTACTGGCCCAGTCTTCTCTGAATAAGAAGAAGATCACACTCGATCTGGCCCGTCAAATGATCAACAAGTTCGTCAAGAACACCACTCGGGAGATCTCCATCGACTACATCCAAAAGGTCGTCTGCGACTACTTCGATATGCCTGTGGAACTGCTCAAGAGCAAGACCCGAAAGCGGGAGATCGTACAAGCGCGTCAGCTGGCCATGTTCTTTGCCAAACAACTGACCAAGAGCTCTTTGGCCTCCATTGGTGCGCAGTGCGGGAACAAAGACCACGCAACGGTACTTCATGCGGTGCGCACCGTGAACAATCTGTCTGAGACAGACAAGCGTTTCCGGACCTATGTGGATGATCTGAGGAAAAAACTCACCATCCATTGAGTGCTCGAAAAAAGAAAAGAGAAAGGCCCTCGGATGATTCCGGGGGTTTTGTTTTCTCTACCAATCCAGATTTTTCCGTTTCGTCCTCATTGGATGAGGAGGGACAAAGCTCGGACCGCCAGTATCTGGAAGCACATGTGGAGAAAAAAGGGCGCAATGGCAAACAAGTCGTTTTGATCAAGGGATTCAGCTGTTCTGCCCTTGAGCTGGCCCAATGGGCCAAGGATCTCAAGCAGCACTGCGGGGTGGGTGGCAGCGCGAAGGGAACAGACATTCTTTTGCAGGGCGCTGTGCGTGAAAAGGCGACAGAATTTCTGAAGTCCAAAGGACATTCAGTCAAACGCGTAGGAGGCTGATCAAGCTGAAGAAAGGGCGTTCCGGTAGAGTTCGATATAGCGTTGCCCGATCTTGTCAATACTGAACTTGGAAGCCTGGGCGAATGCAGCTTCCCTGAATTGTTGGTGAACCGAATTCTCAGAGAGGATCTCCAGGCTGAAACGGACCATAGCATCTACATCTCCAATGTCTGCCAGGTATCCTGTCTTTCCGTGCTGATTGATCTCCGGCAGACCGCCTGCATTGCTTGATACCACAGGTACACCCGCCGCCATGGCTTCCAGTGCCGCCAGTCCAAAGCTCTCTTTTTCGGAAGGCAGAAGAAACAGGTCGGATACAGCGAGAACCCGGCGCACCTCACGTGTCCTTCCCAGAAAAATAAGTCGGTCCACGATGCCCAGTGAGCGGCCCAGATCCTCTGCCTTTTGCCGTTCTGGGCCATCTCCGATAAGGATCAATTTGGCTGGGATCTTTTGGCTGATACCAAAAAAAGTGTGCACCACATCGTCGATGCGCTTCACCTTTCTGAAGTTCGAAACATGGGTGACAAGCTTCTCCCCTTTTGGAGCAAGATTGGCCTTCATCTCGCCTTTGTCGTCCGGTTCGGTTTCCAGATCGGTAAAATTGGGAATGACCTCGATGTCCTTCCGCACAGGGAAGGAGCTGAGCGTTTCCAGGCGAAGGCTTTCCGAGACAGAAGTGACCTTGTCCGAATGATTGATGCTGAAGGTGACTGCGGGTTTGTATGAGGGGTTCTTGCCCACCAGCGTGATGTCCGTTCCGTGCAGGGTCGTGATGATGGGGATCTCGACGCCCTTTTCCTTCAATATCTCGCGGGCCATATAGGCTGCGTAGGCATGCGGGATGGCGTAGTGCACATGCAGCAGTTCAATGCCCTCGTTCAATACGGTGTCGACCATCTTGCTGCTCAATGCCAATTCGTATGGCTGGTACTGAAAGAGCGGATAGTCCTCTACATTGACTTCATGATAGTAGATGTTCTCCTTGAGAATGTCCAGGCGGACAGGCTGGTTGTAGGTGATGAAGTGGACCGTATGTCCGGAAGAGGCCATGAACTTGCCCAATTCGGTTGCCACGACTCCGCTGCCTCCATAGGTGGGATAGCAGACCACGCCAATGCGAAGGGGTTTTTGGCTCATCGCTGAACTCCTTTTTTGAAGCGTTCCTTCCGGACGACAGCTCCTTCTTCGTCGTAGTAGAGCCACTTCCCGTTCTTTAGGTCATCCACATAGCTTCCTTCGACCACCATGCGGTTCTCCTTGTCGTATTCCAGATAGGCGCCATTTCTCTTGTTGCCTTGGTAGATCGTAGAGCTCTTCATACCTCCCTCCTCGTGAAAGAAAGCCACCTTTCCTTCTATCGAGCCCAGAACATAGATGTATTCAGAGGCCACTTTTCCATTGGTGTAATACCACATGAATACGCCGTCCTTTTTTCCGGACACATAGCTTCCGCTCTCGAGCATTTTTCCATTGGTTCCATATTTCTGCTGAAGACCATCGAGTACACCCATTTTCAAAGTTTGCAGCTTCTTCAATTTTCCGTCCCGCTGATAGAAATACTGCGGACCATTCAAAGTATCCCTGCTGTATTCGCTTCGGCTGAGCAGATTTCCTTTGTTGCTGAAAGACAAGACATAGCCTTCCTTCAGTCCTCTGTTGTATTGACTCACTGAACGGACCACCCCATTGTCGTGGAATTCGATCCAGGTGCCGTGCGGTCTTCCCTTTACATCCACTGGCATTACGTTGTCTTCGCTGACCTGGCCCTGGAGGACCGAATGCATGGCCAATGAGAGGATCAAACAGATCAAATGGGTTTTCATGGTTCGATGGCGTTGTAAATGATGCGCTGAATACGTGTTCTCAAACTGGAACGAATGAGTTTGGTGTTTTCTGCAGACGGGTGTATTCGGTTGGATAAAAAGACATAGATGAGTTCCTCGTCCGGATCGGCCCAAACCAATGTCCCAGTGAATCCGCTGTGGCCAAAACTGTTCATGCTCAAACATCCGCAGGTTGGGCCTTCACCATCCAGCTGCGGCTTGTCAAAGCCTGCTCCTCTCCTGTTCTCTTGCTCACAATACTGACAACGCGTGAATTCCTCAATGGTTGCGGGGTCGAGATATGATCGATCTCCGTATCGTCCTTCGTTGATCAGCATGAACATCAAACGCGAAAGGTCTCTTGCATTTCCGAATAAGCCTGCGTGCCCACCGACTCCACCAAGAAGCGCTGCGCCCTGGTCGTGCACATGTCCGTGGATCAGTTGCTGACGGAAATACGTATCGTCCTCGGTGGGGACAATGACCTCCTTTGGAAAAACGTCCAATGGATCGAACAAGAGGTGCTGCAGTCCCATAGGGCCGTAAAAATGCTCACGCACATACGCATCCAGTTCCTGGCCAATCGTATCGCGGATGAATTCCAGAAAGAGGTAGTAGCCCAGATCGGAGTATTTGTACTCTTTCCTTTTGCGCAGAGCGGATCCAAGGATGATGTCCACGATGCTGTCCCGATAGCTGTCGCTGACATAGAGGCCATCGGCTACCTGAACACTGTAGCCCGCTGTTTTCTCTGTCATGAAGAGCTCGGGGGAGAGAACACCGTCTTCCATGGTCTCCAAATAGAACGGTATCCATGGTTTCAGTCCGGCCTGATGTGCCAGGATCTCCCGAAGCTGCAAATGCTCCTTATTGCTGCCTTTACTGGCCGCGTAGATATCGCCCAGTTCCTGATCGAGGGTGAGCTTTCCTTTGTCCACCAGATCCATCAAGGTCAGCGTGGTGGCGGCCACCTTGGTTATGGAGGCCAGATCGTAGAGGTCTGTTTTCTGCACAGGCCTTTCCTTATTGTAGGTATGGAAACCATAGGCCTTTTCGAACACGATCTTGCCCCTGCGGGCAACGAGGACCTGCGCACCGGGAAACATCCGCTCAGATATGGCCGAATCCATGGCTGTTTCGATGCGCTGGAGTACTTCTGTGCGCATTCCCACTTGCTCGGGAAGTCCTGGCCCCAATACAATGCCTCCAGGGGTTTTCAGCCCGTGACCCGCTGGGTAACGCTTTGATGCACGCACCGGAAGCTTTCCTGTTGCCGGCGCATTTCCATACAATACATTGGCCAGCGCCCATTCCATCTCAGGCATGTTCTGATAGGCCATGATCAGCGCTTCGGCCTGTTCGGCTTCTGGAAAGTCATTCAATGAATAGGGATTGGCAAAAAGGGCCAGCGAAAAAGCAGATCGTTGCCCCAGACGTCGCAGAAAGGAACGTGTGTCACCAGAAGGCGCATAAGGCTTCCAGGGGGACGATCCTTGGGTGTAGTATGCCACGAGAACACGCTTGTGTCTGCTCAGAGCGTCGAGCAATTCCCTTTCCTCCTCCTTTGCGTAGCGATACTCGGCCACCTGTCCGAAGAAACTGAGGGCAGATGGCAGATCGCTTGGTGAACCCCTGCCGATGGTCAGCAGGGCAAGCGTATCTGTATTCACCTCCCAGGGTATGGCTGCATTTTTATTCTCCAGAACAGTGAGCGCCTGAGCACAGAGTTCTCTGTTCAGGCCTTTGGCCAGTGGATGGTGCAATTCATTCTCCCATCCTTTAGGGGAAAGTTTTCCCTTCGATCCCACCTCGAACTTTTCTTTGATCCTGAGGATCTTCTTGACACTGAATGCCAAGCGCTTGTGCAGCAGGCTGTCCGCTCTTATGGCCGAGCAGATCTTTTCGATGGCGGCGGCTGGCTCCCGGGGAAACAGCAAGATGTCGTTGCCGGCGAGGAAGGCACGCAATTCGATCTCCCCAGCTGTTCCCTTCTGATCGGCACCAGACATGTTCAGGGCGTCGGTCACCACCAGGCCCTGAAAGCCGAATTCTTTCTGTAAAAGCTCTGTGACCACACGATGGGACAGACTTGTAGGCAAGCCCTTTTCTCCCGTGAGTGCCGGCATATTCAGGTGTGCCACCATCAGTGAATGCACATTGTGGACCACGGCCTTTCGGAAGGGCAACAGTTCGGTACGGTTCAGTTCCTGCCGATCTTTCTTCACCGTTGGCAGGGTCTTGTGGGAATCTGAATCCGTATCTCCGTGCCCCGGAAAATGCTTGATGCAGCTGATCACTCCCTCATCTTCCATGCCCCGGGCGACGGCCATGGCTCGCGGAAGGACGCTTGAAGATGTTTCGCCAAAACTCCGTGCGTTGATGATGGGGTTTTTTGGATTGGTATTGAGATCGAGGACCGGAGCAAAATTCCAGTTCACTCCTGTGCGTTTACACTGCCTCCCCCACTCTCTTCCCAATTCATAGAGCAGACTGCTGTCATCGACCGCGCCGAGGGTCATCGCCCATGGAAACCGCATAACGCTGTCCAGCCGCATATCCAGTCCCCATTCTGCGTCGATGCCGATCAGCAGAGGAACTCGGGCAGAGTCCTGAAGCTGGTTGACCAAACGGATCTGACGACCGGGCCCGCCCTGGAAAAAAATGAATCCACCTGGACGGATCTCTTTGTTCTCCCTGTTGAGACGAAGACGGTGTTCGCTCCCCTTGTTCGAATAGGCGGGCAACACCATCAGCTGGGCCACTTTCTCCTCGAGGCTCAACGAGCGATAGGTGCTGTCCACCCAGGTTGAAGATCTCTCTTGCCCACAGACTCCTGCACTGATCAACAGGCACAGAAGCGTGCCGATCAGCTGTTTTCCTCTTCCAATTTGTACTGATCCAAGTCTGTGCAATGCGTGCTGTTCTGCTTCCATGCGCCCTATTTCATCGGCAAGGTAAATATCGGTATGCTCTGACTGTCTATCCATGTATTTTTGAAGCATGCAAGCCCCACGACTTCCCTCCCTATTCAAGTCGAGAAAACCACAGACTTTCGATCTGCCCACCCGATACTACGATCCACTTCGGGAAAAGCATCAGCGCTTGAGCGGAGAACAGGGCGGGAAAGAGGAAGATCGGGTCAGGGATTTCAAGTCACATTGGCAGAAAGGACGTCGAACCGGATGGACATCGGGTCGTAGCCTTCGGCTGGGCGTCATCTTGGCGGCTCTTTTCGCAGCGGCCTGGTGGTTGCTTTTTGACGCATGATGACTGAATCGAATATCATTCAGGTCCTGCCGGAGCTCGTCGCCAATCAGATAGCGGCGGGTGAAGTGGTGCAGCGTCCGGCTTCGGTGGTCAAGGAATTATTGGAGAATGCAGTGGATGCGGGAGCTACCGAAATTCGGCTTTGGGTCGAGGAGGCCGGCCGAAGCATCATCAAGGTTTCGGACAACGGAACGGGAATGAATGCTGCAGACCTGGGATTGGCCTTTGAAAGGCATGCCACTTCCAAGATCCGAAGTGCCGAGGATCTGTTCCAGATTCGTTCGCGCGGATTCCGTGGAGAGGCATTGGCCTCGATCGCCGCTGTGGCTCAGGTCGAAGCAAAAAGTCGGATGAAGGGTCAGGAAATGGGCAGCCATCTGACCATCGAGGGTGGTACGGTCATGGAATCTGGCCTGACGGTCGCCGCAGAAGGGACGGAGATCTCGGTGCGAAATCTGTTCTTCAATATTCCAGCGCGTCGCAATTTCCTGAAGTCGGATGCCATTGAGTTCCGGCATATATGTGATGAATTTCAGCGGGTGGCCCTTGCCCACCCCGAGATCGCTTTTCAGTTGATCCATGGAGATGCGACCATTTATCATCTGCAAACGGCCAACCGCAAACGAAGGATCGTGGGCATCATGGGGGCGGCTTTCGAAGAGCGGCTCGTTCCCGTGGAGGAAGAGACGCCTCTGCTGCAGATCAGCGGGTACATTGGCAAGCCCGAGTACTCCAGAAGGACCCGGGGCGAGCAATTCCTCTTTGTCAACGATCGATTCATTCGAAGCAACCGTCTGCATCATGCGATCTTACAAGCTTTCGAGGGTATCCTGCCCGAAAAGAGGCATCCCGCCTATTTTATCTTTCTTCGGATCGATCCCGGGCACATCGATGTGAACATCCATCCCACCAAAACGGAGATCCAATTTGATGACGAGCCGACCGTCTATGGATTGCTGAAGGCCAGTGTGCGCCACGCCATCGGGCAGTTCAATATTTCACCCGCGATCGATTTCGATACGGAGATCAGTTTTCAGCTGCCAGTAGACCCCGACCGGCCCATTCGTCCGCCAGTGATCCAAGTGGATCCCCATTTCAATCCGTTTGACCCCCCGAAAAGAGACGGTGCTGCAGCAAAGGGAAGGCCAACGACGCGGGAATGGACGGCTGAATCCTATGGGGCTTATCAAAAGGCATTTGAGCCTATTCGCGATGAGGCTCTGGACAAGCAATGCAGGGTACTGCCCTGGAACGAGCGCTTTTTGCTTCAGATCGAAACCGAGCGGATTCGCGTGGTGGAAACGGTCCGGGCCCATGAACACCTGCTGTTCTTGGGATTCTGCAGATCCATCGAAGAAGACCGAACCGTAGCCCAACAGCTTTTGTTTCCTTTGGAATTGTCTTTCAAACCAGAAGAGATCGCACACTTGAGCCAGATGCTTCCTGAAATGCAGTCCATGGGATTCGATGCCGAACCCAAGGATGAAGGCCAGATCCGCATCACGGCCATCCCCTACGGCACCTCAGAGAATGCAGTGCGGGATGCACTGGATGAACTGATACAGACCGAAGGTATCTCGGCACAGGCAACGACTGAAGAGAAGAGAGAGCGACTTGCTGCTGCATTGGCGCGCAAGCAAGCGGTCAATGGCAGCCATGCACTCAACAGCGAAGAGGCGCAGGCGCTGATGGCCTCATTGGACGCACATGACTGGCCCCAGCGGGACAGACTCGGCAACCCCATTTGGTGGGAAGTGCGGCCGGAACAACTGATGGAAAGAGATGAATAATTATTACCAGCCAAGACGGTTCAATATGCTTCCAGAGGTCATCAAGAACCTCTTGATCATCAATGGATTGTTCTTTTTGGCCAGCCTGGCGCTGGGTCAGTTCGGTTTCGATCTGATCAAGACATTGGGGCTGTATCTGCCGGGTGCTGAGCAGTTCAGGCCATATCAGGTGGTGACGCATATGTTCATGCACTCGAATACCTTCTTTGCGCACATCTTCTTCAATATGTTCGTTCTGTGGATGTTCGGAACGAGCCTCGAGAATCTCTGGGGCGGGCAACGATTCCTGATCTTTTATCTGATCACCGGTCTGGGAGCGGCGCTTCTGCACCTTGGAGTGAATTTTTGGCAGGCGGCTCAACTCAGGGGTGAGCTCTTGTCGATGGGCTATTCTGAATATGATCTGGACTACGCCATACAGAATACCGTATTTGACAGTCAGGAGCTGCTCGAATATGTGCGGCTGTTCAACACCCCTACGGTGGGTGCTTCAGGCGCTGTGTACGGTGTCCTCCTGGCCTACGGGATGATCTTTCCCAATCATCTGATCTACCTCTATTTCCTGGTGCCCATACGCGCCAAGTACGTCGTGCTCTTCTTGGGCATAGCCGAATTGTTCTCCGGATTGAGCAGTAATGATGATGTGGCTCATTTTGCCCATTTGGGCGGCATGCTCTTTGGTTATGTGCTGCTGCGTTTCTGGAAGAGCAACGGACGAATGAATTATTGATATGAGCCAGATCAAAGAAGATGTCTTGCGATTTTTCCGCGACGGAGATGCCCTGAGTCGGTTGATCGCCTATCTGCTCGGCTCATTCGTCCTGATCCTTGTGCTGAGGATCCTCAGTCAGTTCAGCATGATGCCCGTCTACGGCACACTCATGCCCTATTTCACTTTGCCTGCAGACCTTTCTGAGCTGCTGTTCAAACCATGGACGTTGTTCAGCTATATGTTTGTTCATGAAGACTTTACCCATATTCTTTTCAACCTTTTGTACCTCTACTTTGCCGGCCAGCTCTTTCAATCCTATCTGGGTGCAGACAAGTTGTGGTCCACCTTTATTCTCGGTGGTTTGTCGGGCGGCCTGCTGTACGTGCTGGCGTACAATCTGTTTCCCTTCTTTTCCGATCAGCTGGCACTGGCGACCAATCGGGGGGCTTCTGCCGGTGTCATGGCCATTTTGGTTTCGTCGGCGGTCATTGCGCCGCATTTCCCTGTTCGGCTCTTCTTCGTGCTCGAAGTGAAAATGTGGCAGGTAGCTGCCCTGTTGATCCTGCTGGATCTGGCGTATATGCCAACCAGCAACCAAGGCGGACATATTGCGCACATTGGAGGTGCCTTATTTGGCTTCATCATGGCGCGCAAGTGGCGGGATCAGCGCATATTCATAGGCGCCTTCATGAACGACTGGATCGAAAGGATCAAAGACGCGCTCAAAGGCAGAAGTCGGCTGAAGGTAGCCCACAGCCGCAGGGCCGATAAAGGCCGGGGTGCTTCGTCCAAAAGCCCGAACAACAAGGCGGACCAGGAGCGATTGGACGCCATTCTTGACAAGATCTCAAAAGGCGGATATGAGAGTCTCAGCAAAGAGGAAAAAGACTTCCTCTTTCGCATGAGTGATCGATAGAGGGATGAAAAAGCTGAACGTATTTGCCCGGCTCATTTGGATGGTCAATGCGCTCTTCGCTCTGACGCTGCTTGCCTCCTCGTTGAGTTCCCTCCTCCCTCCTTCAGAACTTCCTCTTCTTTCGGTCTTCGGATTGCTCTTTCCATTTTGGCTCTTGATCAATATGTTCTTCATGATCGGTTGGATGATCCGGCTCAAGCCCCATTTCCTTCTTTCCTTCCTGGCCATACTTCTGAGCTGGAAGGATGTTGCGGCATGGATCCGCTGGGCTGAAGTGCATCCGGTCAATGGTTCCAGCAAAGAACTTTCGGTCATGAGCTACAATGTCCGTCTGTTCAATCGGTTGGGATGGATCGAGCAGGACGGCGTGCCAGAGTCCATTGCACGGCTGATCGATCGGGCGGACCCATCCATTCTCTGCATACAGGAATACCACAAACGAGCCGCTACGCCAAAGCTTGACTTCCCTCATTCCTATGTTTGGACCACGGGTGCAAGAAAGGTCTTCGGAATGAGCATCATGAGCCAATATCCGATCCTCGATACAGGAAGTGTGGCCTACGGTGATGCATTGACCGGAACCTTGAATCAGCGCTTCATCTGGGCGGATATTCTAGTGGACACGGATACGCTAAGGGTCGTGAACGCCCATCTGTCGAGCATCAAGCTCAGAAATTCAGACATCGAGGTGGTTCAGGGCCATCTTCCCACAGACGATCCCGACGGGCTGAAAAAAGAGGTCTGGCAGATCGGTGGCCGCATTCAGCGAGCGCTTGTTCAACACGGGCAGCAGATCGACGTTCTTATGACCTTCACAGAGAACAGTCCGTACCCCGTGATCGTTTGTGCCGACTTGAATGAGACAAGCTCAGGTTACTGTCATGCACAACTCGAATCTCGATTGCAAGACAGTTTTCGACAAGCCGGAAAGGGTCTGGGTGGAACCTACCCGCGGATCGGTTTTCCACTGCGCATCGATCACATCTTTCTGGATCCCTCCTTGGAGGTTCGTTCGCATAAGGTGATCCGGGAGAAGCTCAGCGATCACTATCCGGTTCAGGTTTCTTTTTCTTTTCGGTAAACGCGACTCAGATCGAGAAGATTGAGCGCATTGGGCTCCAGGCCATGCCAGTCTTTGCCGTGGAACCGCAGCGCCTCGTCATAGAAAAGTGGGATCAGTGGAAGCTGCCATTGGGTCAGACTGTCCATTTTCCGGTACAGTTCAGACCTCTGTGAATCCTCTGTAAGGCCCTGGCTCTTATGGTAGAGAGCGTCCATCTGCGGATCATTGAAGTGGGTGTAGTTGGGTCCGAAAGGAGAATGGTTGCTACTGACAAAGAGCGACAGATAATTCTGGGCGTCTGGATAATCTGCGATCCAACTCGCTCGGAAGACCTGGAACTTTCCCTGGGCCATGCCTTCCCGAAGCAGACTCGCCGGAACGATCTCCACTTGGACCTCGAACCCAACGGCGATCAGTTGCGCCTGAATGAACTCGCACAGATCCCTGTAGTTGGCCGGTGTGTGGATGGTGAATGCGGGTCTTTGCCCTTCGTTTTCCATTTGCCATTGGCCGATCCACTTTCGCGCACTGTCTGGTTGGTAGAGTTGCTTTTCGATCGACTCGTAACGGCCGTTGAGTCCCTGAGGTATCAGTCCAGAAACATACGGGTTGCCCATGCCTTTTCTAAGGTATTGCAGCATGGAAGGACGGTCAATGGCTGCGTGGAATGCCTTTCGCAAGCGCCGGTCCTGCAGGCAATGCGGGGAACCATTGACTGGTCCCTGGAAGATCCCGAGGTATTCGGTGTTCAGGTAGTTTCCTTTCTTCATGACCAGCTTCTGTCTGTGCCGTGCAGAAAGTTCCCCCTTATCGTCCACCAAGTCGTGTATGTAAGAAGGGTCGAGCCCGGAGATCATGTCGATCCTTCCCTGGAGCAGTTCGAGGTATTCTGCCTGCTTGTCGGGCAGAAAGCGGATGGAAACGGCATCGAGATACGGAAGGGACACGCCCTGTGCATCGCGAAGGAAATACGCCTCATTCTTTCTCAGCACGAGTTTTTCATCCGGCAGCCAACGCTGAAACTGAAAGGGTCCGGTACCGACCGGCTCCTCGCCGAAAGCCGCCCCCAGATTCTGTACAGCTTCTTTGGACACCACCGATGCATAGGCCATGCTCAAGGTGGAGAGAAAGGGCGGAAATCGCTGGGTCAATTCGATCTCCAAGGTGCTGTCATTCTTTACCTTGATCCGTGAAACCGGGGCCATGACCCAGGCACCTGGAGAGGCCCACTTATCGTCCTGCAGCCGCAGAAGACTGAAGGCCACATCTTCTGCAGTGAGCTTTCGCTTGCTCAGATGTGCACTCGGATGGAACAATACATCGGTGCGCAGGTGAAAGAGGTATGTACGCCCTGAATCGGCGATCTCCCAGCTACGAGCGAGTGCGGGTACGGGACGGAGCGCCTCGTCGAGTTCCACCAAGGTGCTGAACAATTGATGCACCGCCCAGATATTTCCCTGAACCCTTGCATAGACCGGATCCAGGCTGGAGATGCCACTGGATTGATTGTAGCGGAAGATCATGCGGTCCTGGTCTTCGGGCATCGGAGAATGACAGGCAGACAGGCCGATCAACAGGACACAAAGAAGCTTCGAACAGTGGGTGTGCATGCGAAAGGCCAAAGCTAATTCGAATTAGTTTTGCGCTATGGAGGAAACGGTGGACAGCAGGCGCCGAGCGGCTTACTACACTTTGGGCTGCAAGCTCAATTACGCCGAGACTTCGGCCATTGCGCGAAGTTTGGAGAAAGAGGGCTTTCAGCGGGTCGATTTTGGCGAACAGGCCGACTTGACGGTCATCAATACCTGCAGTGTCACTGAAAATGCCGACCGGGAGACCCGGTCCATTGTTTCCCGTGCCCTTCGGTCCAACCCCGATTCTCAGGTGGTGCTGACCGGTTGTTATGCGCAGTTGCGTCCTGAAGAAGTGGGTGCGATTCCCGGAGTCGATCTGGTGCTGGGCGCTCAGGACAAATTTCAGATCGCTCGATTTTTGGGGAATGGGGAAAAGAGAACTCAGGCAGAGGTCCACAGCTGCGCCATCGAAGAAGTGGACCAGTTCATTGGCTCCTATTCCATTGGTGACCGCACGCGAAGCTTCCTGAAGGTGCAGGACGGATGCGATTACAAATGCACCTACTGCACCATTCCCAAGGCCAGAGGCATCAGCAGAAGTGATCGACTGGAGAATGTGGTCCAAAAGGCAACCGAGATCGCGGCCCAAGGGATCAGGGAGATCGTGCTGACCGGAGTGAATACGGGCGATTATGGCAAAGGAGAATTTGGCAACAAGAAGCACGAGCACACCTTTATGGATCTGTTGCAGGCGCTGGATCGGGTCTCGGGCATTGACCGCATCCGCATATCCTCTCTCGAGCCCAACCTTCTGCATGAGGAAATGGTCGAATTCGTTGCCCGTTCCCATCGGTTCGTTCCTCATTTTCACCTGCCCCTGCAGAGCGGAAATGACGAGATCCTCGGGAAAATGAAGCGCAGGTACCAACGCGCGCTCTACCGGGAACGACTCGAATGGATCAAGGAACAGATGCCGGATGCATGCATTGGGGCAGATGTTTTGGTGGGATTCCCCGGGGAAACTGAACAGCACTTTGCAGATACCCATCAGTTCCTCAGTGACCTCCCCATCTCTTACTTGCACGTATTCACCTACTCTGAGCGTCCGGGCACGGAAGCCGTGCGCATGGATCAGGTCGTGCCCATGCCGCAGCGCAAGGAGCGGAATCAACGGCTCCGTTTGCTCAGTGAGAAAAAGCGAAACCTGTTCTACAGATCCCATATCGGGAGTCAGCGGCGTGTGCTGTGGGAGGCCAAAGAAAAAGATGGAATGATGCAGGGCTACACGGAGAATTACATCCGACTCCATCGGCCCTATGATGCCCAAATGATCAATCAGATCGAAGATGTCCGCGTCGGCCCAGCCGACGAAAAGGGACGACTGCAGGCCCTTTGACCCGTTTTCGGATCAGGCCAAAAAAAACAGCCCCGGAGAACCAGGGCTGCAGAAAATAATCTGTGTGTAAAGTCGCTTACTGGGCGATGCCTACCAATTCGACATCGAAGATCAGTGTGGCATTGGGTGGTATGACACCCCCAGCTCCTCTTGGTCCGTATCCCAGATCAGAAGGAATGATCAGCCGGGCCTTGTCCCCAACAGACAGCATGGCGATGCCCTCCTTCCAGCCTTCGATCACCTGAGCCTGTGGGCCGTAAGGGAGAGTGAAGGGTGCATAGGGTTCACGACCTGGATTGTAGATGCCTTTTTCCTGTGCGATGCTCTTGATCGAGGTGTCGAACAAGGTGCCATCCAGCAGATAGCCTGCATAATGCACTTCCACCATTTGGCCCATCTCCGGCTTTACTCCATTGCCCCTCTCCTGGAAGATGATGCCCAATCCTGAGGCCGTTACTTCAGCATCTTTCATGGCTTCTTCCAGTTTCTTGCGCGCTTCTTCCTTCTTTGCTTCTTCTGCCTTGGCCTGGGCCTCCTTGGCTTCATTGAATGCAGCCAGTCCATCGAATTGCTCTGCAGCTTTTCCCTTCCGAAGGATCTGCAGGGAAGTCAGCACCACATCCGTCTTGGGCTTATCCCCTGGCAGCTTCTCTACCTTGGTGATATTGTCTGCCACTTCCTGTCCGCTGACCACCTTGCCGAACACGCTGTGGCGATTGTCCAGCCAGCGCGTTTCTTTCACTGTGATGAAGAACTGACTGCCGTTGGTTCCAGGGCCCGAATTGGCCATGCTCAAAATACCAGGACCTGAATGGGTCAGGCTTTCATCGAATTCATCCGCGAACTGATAGCCGGGTCCTCCCTGGCCGGTTCCCTGTGGATCTCCGCCCTGGATCATAAAGTCGGGGATGACACGGTGGAAGATCGTCCCGTCGTAGAAAGGGGTTCCCTCCTCCTTTACTCCATTGGGCATCTTGCCCTCGGCCAATGCGACGAAGTTGCCCACCGTCATCGGCGCCTTCTCCATCTCCAATCGGACCAGGATGTCTCCTTCTGTGGTTTGGAAAAGAGCGAACAGGCCCTCCTCCAGCATAACTTTTTCTCCGTTCACCGTCGTATGATTCTGAGAGTTACATGAATTCAATGCCATGGCGACCATGAGTCCGGCTAGCACTTTTTTCATTGGTTTGATTTTTAGCCCTGCGAAGGAACGCAATACACCCGAGAAATCCTTGCTCAGGGGAGAATTTGAAGCATTTTCACCCGGCCTGCGATCACCGAGCGCACCGGAACTTCTCCGATCTTTCCAGCCACACCATAGGCCAGATGGGCGGGCATCAGGAAACGGGCGGAATCTCCTTTGCTGAGCAACTTGGCCAATTCATGCAGCCCGAGCAATGGCGCCTGTTCTTCGTCGATCCGCCATTGGATCGTATCCCCTTTGTTCCCATTCAAAGGTGTGCCATCCAACAGCTTATGGGTCCAATGCATACGCACCCATTGCCCGCTTTTGGCTGGGCGGGCCTCGTCTGAAGTGAAGAGCTCGTAGCGCAATCCCGTGCCGGTCGAAAGAGTTTGCCAACCCTGATCGGCAGAATAGACCTCCATGCGCTCCCGCTCCATCTTCAGATAGCTTCTTTGCCGCTCGATCTGCAGCTGCTCCAGTGAATCTCTGTTTTTTTGCTGTTCCAAAGGGTCGAAAGCTACCTCCTGTTGCTGCCCACAGGAAGAACAGGCTGTGACACACAGAAAAAATGCAGCGATCGAGCAAAATGCGGCAATGGATCTCACCTGCTCAGGATGCTCCAGAGTTTCTCCCTGATGGCCTCCGCCGGGCCTTCACTCTCCCCTCCTGCCGCGTTGATGTGTCCGCCTCCATTGAAGTGTTCCCTGGCCAGTGCACTGACATCAAGATCGCCCCGAGAGCGCAATGAGATCTTCCATCCGTCCTCGCGTTCCATGGCAAAAAGGGAAAGGTCGATCCCTTCTATACTCAGGCCCTGATTCACAAACCCCTCTGTATCTCCCTTTGAAAAACCGCAGGATCCAAGGGTGGTCGCGTCCAAATACATAAAAACTGCGCGCAGATCGCTTCGCAGCTGCATGCCGTTCAGACAATGCCCCAAGAGGCGGAGTCTGCTCTCCCTGTTGCTGTCGTAGATCTGTTCGTGGATCTGATGTGGTCGGGCGCCCAAGCGCATGAGCTCTGCAGCGATCTCCAGAGTCTTTGGGCGCACTGAGGGAAAACGAAACGAGCCGGTGTCCGTCACCATGCCCGTGTACAGTGCCTGGGCTGCATCCACATCGATATTCTCGAGGGCATTCAGCGCATCGAGCCATTCAAAGACCAGTTCACAGGTACTTGCCACATCCGGAAAAGAGAACATGGGGTCGGCATAGGATCCGGGCTGCTGGTGGTGATCGATCATGAAGATGGGTCGGTCCCTTGCGGTGAGCCATTTTCCAAGTTCCGCACCGCAGCGATCGGGCTGATTGAAGTCCAGGGTGCCAATGACCTCCGATGCCCCAAGCCGCCGATCTGCTTCTTCCCTTTGGTCTGTGTAGATGAGCACCGGAACATTCGTTCGCAAAAATTTCAGAAAGTCCGGAAAGGCATTGGGCATGACAATGGAAACCTCGTGCCCCATCTTTTGAAGGGCACTGCCCAGGCCGAACGTACTGCCCACGGCATCGCCGTCGGGATTGAAGTGGTTGATCAGGCAGATCCTCCGGGGCTGGGAGAGGAATTCCTGGAAATGTGATGGGATCTTCAGCATGGCAAACGAAAGTACAGCAGATAATGCCAAGGATGCCGTCCGTCTTCTGTACTTTCGCGCCGATTAAAACCAAAACCAATGGCAGGCAACCGCACCTTCACCATGATCAAGCCCGATGCCGTATCCAACGGACACATCGGAGCCATTCTCCAACGCATGAATGCAGCGGGATTCCGCATCGTATCCATGGAGCTCACCCGACTCAGCGTGGCCGAGGCTTCTGAATTCTACGCCATTCACAAAGAGCGACCCTTTTTCGGTGAACTGGTCAGCTTCATGACCTCAGGTCCTATCGTGGCTGCGGTTCTGGAGAAGGACAATGCTGTCGAGGACTTCCGCACACTGATCGGATCAACGGATCCAAAGCAGGCGGATGCAGGCACCATCCGTGCCGATTTTGCCGACTCCATCGAGGCCAATGCTGTTCATGGTTCCGACTCGGACGAGAATGCAGCTATCGAGGGTCAATTCTTCTTCGGCCGCCGCGCCCAGCACTGACTACAAGCGTTCAGACCAGTCGGATCTCCCGTATTCGCTCCTGTCCAAGGGAAGCGTTGATGAACTCCTTCAGCGCTGCCCTTCGATTGAATACCTCATGGCGTACCGTGGAGTGCGCCATTCGCGCGTAGAGCACATCATCTTTGATGCGCATCCACTGGGTGTGCACCCTGATCTCTTCTCCGAGGAATTCAGCCCAAAGCTCCTTGACACGCGCATCCTCGAGGCCTTTTTCCAGGCTGTATTTCCGTACCACATTCTTCAGTACGTCTCCGATGCTTTCGAGATTGTCTTTTCTGCCCATCGGCTTAGAGGTGGATGATCTTTGAGTCTTCGTTGATCTGCTGCAAGATAGCTGAAGTGCGTTCCCGGTCCGTATCGCTCAGGAAGATCTGCCCAAAGTGGTGGGTGTTCACCAATTCGATGAGCTGGGTGACACGTTCGGCATCGAGTTTATCGAAAATATCGTCGAGCAGAAGAATGGGCTGGCGGTCGGTTCGTCGCGCCAGGAAGTCGAATTGCGCCAGTTTCAATGCGATCAGAAAGCTCTTCTGCTGTCCCTGACTTCCGTAGGAACGCAGTTTCTCTCCCTCTATGGACCAGACCAGATCGTCCTTGTGAATGCCTTTTTGGGTGCGTCTGGCCTGAATATCTGCCTTTCGCGAAGCCTGCATCAAATCGGGCCATTGGGTTTCGTGGAGATCGGATACATAGGTCATCTGCACCTCTTCACGCCCGCCTGAAATGCGATGGTAGTAGGTGCTGATCAAATCCTTCATGTCGGAGGCGAAACGCATCCGCTCCTGGTGGATGCACAAGGCCTGTTGTTCCATTTGCACATCAAAGGGCTCGAGCAGGGATTCGAGTTCGGCAAGGGGAAATGCAGATTCCTTCAGCAGGGCATTTCGTTGAAGCAACAGTCGATTGTACCGAAGCAGTGCCTCGACATATTCAAATGAAGACTGTGCAATGACCTGATCCATGAAGCGTCTTCTCAGCTCGCTGTGGCCATCGATCAGTTCGTGGTCCTTTGGCGCGATCACAACACAGGGGAACTGGCCGATGTGCTCGGCCAATCGGCGGTAGGCAGACCCATTTCTCTTGAACACCTTTCTTTTGTCCTCCTGCCAGGCGCCCAGGATCTCTTCCTGCTGTCCGGCCCTCTCGAAGATGCCACTGGCCATGAGCTGTAGTTCCCCCTTTCGCACCAAGGTCTTTTCGGAGGAGGCAAAGTAGCTCTTGCACATGCTCAGGAAGTGGATCCCATCGAGCAGACTGGTCTTCCCTACTCCATTCAAGCCAAGTACTCCATTGATCTTGGGAGAAAAAGTGAATTCTGATTCCCCGTGGTTCCGGTAGTTGACCAATCGAATGGATTCCAGAAAGAGCGTGTCCATATCGATCAAATGTACTCCCCTGCCCTAAAGCGTAAAAGGCTTAATTTCGCGCCTCCGAACGAATGCTAAACGGAGTCGAATAAATGGCGGACAAGAAGAAAAATCAGGAAGAAGAGGTACTGGTGGATGTGGGCGCGACCCTCTCCAGTGCCGAACAGTTCATTGAGAAGAACAAGAAGACACTCACCCGCGTGATCGGCTCTTTGGTCGTTGTCGTTGGCGGGATCTGGGCTTACTACAACTGGTACCTCGCACCTCAGGAGCGTGCAGCCCAGGAAGAGATGGTTTCTGCGATCATGGCTTTTGAAAAGGACTCACTTGAAAGTGCCCTGAACGGTGCTGGAAGCTGGTCGGGCTTTCTAGAAGTGGCCGAAGCCTATTCGGGAACCCGGACAGGTAACCTGGCTCATTTCTATGCGGGAGTCGCTCATCTGAACCTCAAGCAATTCGAGGACGCCATTCGCGAACTGGATCAGTTCGATCCCAAAGACGAAATCATGCGCCTTTTTAAACTCGGTGCCATCGCCGACGCTTTTGTGGAGATCGGACAGCCTGAAGACGGACTGGATTATTACCGTCAGGCAGTCTCTGGAAGCAACAATGAATTCCTCACGCCCTTTTATCTGAAAAAAGCGGGACTGACTGCGGAAATGGTAGGCGCTTATTCAGAAGCTGCCGACCTCTTTCAGCGGATCGCAGATGAATTCCCGGACAGCAAGGAAGGCACGGACGCGATCAAGTATGTGGAGCGGGCCAGGTCCTGGGAGTAATGGCCACCGAGAACTACGACGCTTCTCTCGCACATTTGAATAAGAGCGCAGCAGGTATGCGCTTTGGCCTGGTCGTTTCCCAGTGGAATTCCGACATCACCTCTTCGATGAGTCAGGCGGCCCAGGCCACCTTGATACAGGCAGGTGCGAGCGAAGAAGATATTATCACTCAGCAGGTTCCGGGCAGTTTTGAACTGATCTACGGATGCAGCCGGATGATGGAAAGGAGAAGTGACCTGGATGCCATCATCGCCATTGGCAGTGTGATCCGAGGAGAAACAGCACATTTTGACCATGTCTGCTCAGCTACTGCTCAAGGCATCGCCCGTTTGAACGAGCGAGCTTCGATCCCGGTGCTCTTCTGTGTGCTCACCGATGAGAACAAACAACAGGCCATCGACCGCTCAGGTGGGCGTTTGGGCAATAAAGGAACCGAAGCGGCAGTGGCGGCCATAGAGATGGCCATACTTAGAAAAGACCTCTCTTAAGATCATTCAAGATTGGATCCTATTGAATTTGGCCTGCTGGCCTTCACTTCCTTTCTGACCCTGATCAATCCATTTGGGTTGATGCCGGTGTTCATTTCCATGACCTCAGGTCTCGATGACCATGCACGGCGAAAGACGGCCAGAAGAGGCGGGCTCACGGCCTTTTTGATCCTCTTGCTCTTTGCCCTGACCGGTCAGTTCCTGTTCGGATTCTTTGGCATTTCCGTTCACGGATTCAGAATGGTGGGCGGCATCTTGTTCTTCATGCTGGGCTATGATATGCTGCAGGCGCGTCTGAGTGCCATACGGGTGCCAAAAGAAAAGACGGAGGAATACGTGGGCGATATCTCCATCACGCCATTGGCAGTTCCGATGATCACTGGACCAGGTTCGATCACCAATGCGATCGTCCTGATGGAAGACGCCAGCAGCTTGGGACACAAAGCCATTTTGATCGCGGTCATGGCGGCCGTCATCGGGCTGAATACAGCCGCCTTGCTCTTTGCCCCGACCATCACCCGTTGGCTTGGAGAGACGGGCAACAAAGTGTTGATGCGCCTTATGGGATTGATCGTCATGGTGATCGCAGTCGAATTCTTCTTCAGCGGTCTCGGCCCCATTCTTCGGCAGATACTCATTGAACAATAGCCACGTCCGTTCATTTTCTTTCTTTGCAACTAAATCAAATGACCCCATGAAAAACCTATTATTGACTTGCTCCCTCTTGGGCACCATCTTACTGAGTGCTCAGGAGCTGCCTCAACCCAGTCCTTTGGGCAGCATTCAGCAACGCGTTGGACTGACCGATATCGAGATCGAATATTCCCGGCCACAGATGAAAGGCCGCAGCATTTTTGGTCAGCTGGTGCCTTATAAGAGCCTCTGGCGGACGGGCGCCAACAAAGTGACACGCATCAGCTTCAGCACAGATGTACAAGTAAACGGAGAACCGGTATCCAAGGGCGATTATGCCCTGCTCACCATCCCCGGAGAGGCCACTTGGACGATCATTTTGAACTCAGAAACAGAAATGTGGGGAACCGGCAGCTACAGCGAAGACAACGATGTACTCCGCACCGAGGTGGCCGCTTCTGGCTCGAACCGTGTGGTCGAGACCTTCAGCATGGACGTAAGGGACATCACCGGAACTTCCTGCGCCATTGGGATCGAATGGGAAAAGACCTCGGTCGTCATCCCTATCCAGATGGATGTGGCGCGCCAAGCGGAAATGAACATCGCCAAGGCCATCGAGGAGGAGCAGGAGAACTGGCGTGTCTTCCGCAACTCCGCCCAGTACTACATGAATGCCGGAAATATGGAGGAAGCACTCGTCCTGATCGATCGTTGTCTGGAATTGGATGGAAGCAGCTGGTACAGTCATTGGGTGCGTGCCCAGATCCTTCATGGACTTGGAAAGGATGATATGGCCAAGGAGGCAGGATTCAATGCACTCGAACTTGGAGAAGCCGGGGCCAAAGAAAAAGGCACCGAGTTTTCTTATGAAGGAATGATCCGCTCCACCATGGGAGGCTGGTGATCCAAATAATTCTTTGAACTTCAATGAACCCTCCTTTCCGGAGGGTTTTTTTATGCCCTGATCAAAAGTCCGTCCCTAAGCAGACCGAATCTCTTTGGGAGCCTTTTGGCCAGTACTTCCTGTGGCTCAAAATGGTGACTGATGTGGGTGAACAAGACCTCCTCTGCCCCACTTCTTTGGCCCACATCAATGGCCGCCTCCAGGTGGAAGTGGCTGTAGTGTGGTTCATCCCTGAGTGCATTCAGGATGAAGAAGCGGCTGCCTTTGACCTTTTCCAATTCGGCATCTTCAATGTGATTGGCGTCGGTCAGGTAGCTGATCGCCCCCAGGCGAAAACCCACCACTGGAAGATCGCCGTGCCGGGCATGGATCAGGGTGAATTCCAGACCTGCGATGCTTTGGATATCGTCCTGAAGCGGAAGGATATCGATCTTGGGAACGCCGGGATAGTCTGGGTTGTCAAAGATGTAGGCGTACTGTTCCCTGAGGCGCCTGGCCACTTCAGAGCGGCAGTGGATCGGCATGGGTCTTCCACTTTTGAAGATCAGCGGCCTGAGGTCATCCAGGCCAGCGGTGTGGTCTTGATGCGCGTGGGTCAGCGCTACGGCATCAATGGAACTTAGCCCGGAGCGCAGCAATTGCTGCCTGAGATCGGGACCTGTATCGATCAGCACATTCTTTCCTTCTGAAGAGAATACCACACTGGACCGGAAGCGCTGATCGAATGGATCGGTGGATCGGCAGGTCCTGCAGTCGCAACCGATAACGGGAACTCCCTGCGAGGTACCCGTACCCAATGCGTATAACTGGACTTCAGACATTTTGGGAAGATAGATATCCAAAGGGAGGAGCTGAGTCGTCGCTTCGTTTATTTTTGTCTGTAAGACTCAGCCATGCCGCAAACCTTCGCCCTCACCGCCGCTCAGAAAGCCCTGCAGATCAACCTCGATGAAAACATCTACGGAAGTTTTGCGGAGATCGGTGCCGGTCAGGAGACCGTACGGCATTTCTTTCGTGCAGGCGGTGCTTCCGGAACCATTGCCAAAGCCATGTCGGCCTACGACAAGGCATTTTCGGATGCCATCTACGGAGTGGAAACCGACGGACGCTATGTGACCCTCAGCAGGCTGCAAAAAATGCTGCGTCACGAATACGCTCTTATGGAGGCGCGGCTCAACAATGAGGATCTGCCCAACAGAAAGTTCTTTGCCTACGCCAATACGGTGGCCACCATCAATTTCACCAAGAGGTTCAAGGGGCACGGATGGATGGGGATCCGCTTCCAGTCGGAAGCAGGCGGAGCGCCCAATGACGTTTGGTTCCACATTCGAATGAAAGAGGAAGAAGCCCGACTGCAGCAGGAGACCATAGGAGATATGGGCGTGAACCTGATCTTCGGAGCCTTCTTCAAGAATCAGGATGTGAATGAGCTTTTGATCAGCTTGTTCGACAACATCCATAAGGACAAGATCGAGATCGATATGATCCATGTGGACGGACCCGCATTCAAAGATGTGGACAACCGTCTGCTCAGTCTGCAGTTGCTGAAACACGGCATGACCGATGCTGTGATCTTCGGACCTGATGGCACCAACATATTGCCAGCTTCGCTGCTCTATAAAAAGAATATTTTGGCCTTAAGAGGGAGTTTCAGACCGGTGACCAAGGTCAACCTCGATATGCTTCAAAAAGGCTACGAACAATTCACGGCCGAAAAAAGAGTGGACAAGGACCGACTCGTCGTTCTGTTTGAGATCACCCTCCACAACCTGAAAGCCGATGGAGCGATCAACGAACAGGATTTTCTGGACCGGGCTGAAGTATTGTGCTCTCTGGGACATACTGTTTTGATCTCCAATTATCAGGAATACTACAAGCTGGTCGAGTATTTCAGCAGATACACCAAGTCGCGCATGGGACTGATCATGGGGCTGACGAATTTGAAGGAGATCTTCAACGACAAGTACTATCAGGACCTGAGTGGAGGAACACTTCAGGCCATGGGCGTTCTGTTCTCCAACGACCTGAAAATGTACACCTATCCATCGCAGCCGGATCCAAATGGCCCGGTACAGCAGATCAAGGACCTCGACATCCATCCGCGCCTGAAGCCGCTCTTGGATTACCTCTTGAACAACCGTCGGGTCGTCGATATTCAGGATTTCGACCGGGAGGTTCTACAGATATTTTCTCCCGAGGTCCTGGGAATGATAAAAGATGGAAAGAAGGGCTGGGAAGACTTCCTCCCTCCCTATGTGGACGAGATCATCAAGGAAAAAGAGCTGTTCGGCTACCGCTCTTCCGCCAGCTGAACTGCTCTCATCCAGAGATCAGCGTTTCCAATGTGTCCATGGCGTTTTGGAGTTCGTCTGCACGGGTCAAATGGCTGAAGGAGATCCGAAGCGAAGCTGTTCCCGACCGATCGCCTTCAAGGGCACGGATCACGTGGGATCCATTGCTGCTTCCTGAGCTGCAGGCGCTGCCTTCTGAAATGCATATTCCTGCCATGTCCATACGGAACAAGAGCATGGAGGTCTTTCCCTCAAAAGGAACAGTGACATTCACAATACCGGGGTGATCTCCTGCCCGGTAAGGCACTGTGGGTTGGATCGGCCCGCCCTTCCCGAAACGATCTTCCAGTTCTTTGCGAAGTGCATTCAATCGATCTCTTCGGGCCTCAGCTTCTTCCTGAAGTTCCTTCCACGCCTTCCGAAGGCCGGATATCCCAATGACGTTCTCGGTTCCTGGCCTGAGTGAACGCTCCTGAGAACCTCCGTGAAATACCGGCCGAAGCGCTCGGGTGGACCGCCAAAAAAGTACCCCTGTTCCTTTGGGTCCGTTGAATTTATGCGCCGATAGGGCCAGGCCCTGCACCCCTTTCCAAGTCTGCAGATCGATCGGTTGCCAGGAGGCAGTCTGTACGGCATCACAGATCAAAACAAGATCCTTATCAAGGGCCCATTGGGCCATTTGGTCGATCGGATTTGCTGTACCGAGTTCATTGTTGTGGGCCATCATGACCACCACATCTCCCGCTTCGGTTTCTTCGATAAAGGATGTATCCAGCTGGCCTTGGGCATCATTGGTTATAGGGATCCAGTCGATCCTTCCGTTTTCTGAAAGATGCCGAATCCGATCCAGGACTGCATGGTGTTCCATCGCACTGCAGTACACACGTGTTTTTTTGTTTTCATCCAATGCCGCATCAAGGGCCATATTCAGCGACTCGGTGGCACCGGAAGTAAAGAAGATCTCGGCTGGTTCACAGCCAAGGGAAAGAGCCAGTTCTCTGCGTGCGGTTTCCACAGCGGATTTCACCTGTCTGCCTGCTTGATGAATAGAGGATGGATTTCCATATTCCTCCATGGCCTCTGACATGGCCTCTTTCACCCCTGCAGACAAGGGTGTTGTACTCGCATGGTCGAGGTAGATCACTCGAAACTGAACTTGGAAGCGACCAATTCTTCCTCATAGGCCCCCAGTTCCTTGTGGTCGTATTCGTTGGAGCTCGGATTGTAGACATAATCGTCAGCCCATTCTTCCCAGTGATCGGCCACCTGCCGACAGGCATCCACCAGAAAATGCGCTTCGTCGTCCGTCATCACCGGATGAATGCTGATCCGCACCCAGCCCGGTTTGTTTGAAAAATGCCCCTGATCGATCTGGTCCGTGATGTTTCTGCTGAAGGATTCCTCAATGTCCAAGAGAAAGTGCCCATAGGTTCCTGCGCAGGAGCATCCGCCCCGCGTCTGGATGCCGAAGCGATCGTTGAACAGGCGAACTGCCAAATTGAAGTGCAGTCCGTCGATGTAGAAAGAGATGATGCCGAGTCGGTCTGAAACATGCCCGGCCAGGATGTGCATGTTTGGAATGGAGCGCATGCCGGGCAGAAGGATGTCCATCAGCTGATGTTCCCTTTGCAGGATGTTCTCCACGCCCATCCGCTCTTTGAGCTTGATGGCCATGGCTGCACGGATGGCCTGGAGAAAGCCTGGTGTTCCCCCATCTTCTCTCGCTTCGATGTCGTCGAAATACCGGTGTCCGCCCCATGGGTTGGTCCAGCTCACAGTGCCGCCGCCGGGTGCGTCGGGCACCTCATTGGTATACAGAGCGCTATCGAAAATGAGCACCCCACAAGAGCCCGGTCCGCCCAAAAACTTATGCGGCGAGAAGACCACAGCATCCAAATGGCTGCCATCGTTTTCTTCCGGATGCATATCGATCGGTACATAGGGCGCGCTGCAGGCAAAATCCACAAAACAGCGACCGCCGACCGAATGGATCATGCGGGCCACCTCTTTATAGGGCGTTTCGATGCCTGTTACATTCGAGCAAGCCGTAAGACTCGCTATGAGCTGAGGACGCTTCGAATACTGTTTGAGAAGTTCAGCAAATCGATCCAGGCACAAATGCCCTTCTTCATTGGCCGGGATGATGACGACCTCTGCAATGGTCTCCAGCCAGGAAGTCTGGTTGCTGTGATGCTCCATATGGCTGATGAAGACCACCGGCCGATCCTCCTGCTTCATCTCCAGTCTTTTGGACCAGGGTTCGGGCAGCTTGAAGCCCAAAATGCGCTGGAATTTGATCAGGGCCTCGGTCATGCCGGTTCCGCAGGTGATCAGCACATCATCCGCAGACGCGCGAACATGGCGTTTGATCACTTCCCTTGCCTCGTGATAGGCCAGGGTCATCACCTTTCCCGTTGTGCTGGTCTCCGTATGGGTATTGGCCACAAAAGGTCCAAGCTCGCGGTGCATGCGCTCCTCTATTGGACCGTACAAGCGCCCGCTGGCCGTCCAGTCCGCATAGATCAGCGGCATTTCGCCATAAGGCGTCTGAAAGCGTGTATCCTGTCCAACGACCTGTTCCCTGAAAGGTCGGAAATACGCCTCCAGTTCTGAATGGTCGATCGCTGTTTTGTCTTCTGTCATGAGTCGATCACTTGCTGCAGAAGGGCGACCAGTCGCCTGGCCTCTTCTGTGCTCTGCGCCTCTGCATAAACACGTAGAATGGGTTCTGTGTTTGATTTCCTAAGGTGCACCCAGCCTTCTTCAAAGTCTACTTTCACTCCGTCCACCGTGCTCACCTCTTCGTTGGAAAAGTGATCGGCCACATTCTTCAGCAGCCCGTCCACATCCATTGCCGGATCCAACTGGATCTTTTCCTTGATCATTTGATAGGCCGGATAGCTGGCCTTCAGCTCGCTTAGGGTCTTTCCTGTCCGTGCCAAATGGGAAAGCACAAGGGCCACCCCGACCAGTGAATCCCGTCCGTAATGGAGGTCTGGGAGGATGATCCCACCGTTTCCTTCGCCTCCAATGACCGCCTTTGAGCGTTTCATTTCGGCCACGACATTTACTTCACCCACAGCAGATGCCGTATGATCGAAGCCGTGCTGACGGCTGATATCGCGCAATGCGCGGGATGAAGACAGATTGGAAACCGTGGAACCTCCTTTGATGGGCAAGAGGTAATCCGCACAGATGACCAGGGTGTATTCTTCACCGAACATCTTTCCCTCCTCGGTGATCAGCGCCAATCGGTCCACGTCAGGATCCACAACGATACCCAGCGCGCACTGTTTTTCACGTGTGCACTTCATGATCTCCCCGAGGTGCTCTTCGAGCGGTTCGGGATTGTGCGGAAAGTGTCCTGTCGGTTCGCAGTAGAGCTCCTCGATCTCTTCTACTCCAAGAGCCCGGAGCATTCGTGGGATGGCGATCCCTCCACTGGAATGGACGGCATCCACAGCGACGCGAAAACCAGCTTTGGCGATCGCATCACGATCCACATAAGGCAAGTCGATGATGGCTTGGATGTGCTTGTCCAGTACATCATCCAGCTTCTTGTGGTCGCCGAGGGCATCCACCTCACAAAAATCGTATTGACCCTTGTCAATGGCCTCCAGAATGGCGGCACCGTCTGCGGCAGAGAGGAACTCCCCTTTCTCGTTCAATAGCTTGAGTGCATTCCATTGCTTGGGATTGTGGGAAGCTGTGAGAATGATCCCGCCGTCCGCCTTTTCGAAGACCACGGCCATTTCCACTGTAGGCGTGGTGGACAATCCCGCATCCCGAACGTGGACGCCGGACATGCGAAGCGTCGCAGTAACCAGGTCCTGCACCATGGGACCAGACAATCGGGCATCCCGTCCAACCACGACCACCGGATCGGACTTACCCGATCGCTCTTTGATGAATCCCGCATAGGCTGCGGCGAAAGCCACTGTATCCACCGGAGTGAGCGAGTCCCCCACTTCTCCACCGATCGTCCCCCGGATACCGGATATGGATTTGATCAAAGTCATAGGCCAAATAAGTTGAAACAAATATACGTTCAGGTCTGCTGTTCAGGCTTCTGAATACGAGGCTGCGTGGCTTTTGAAAAGATGTGGGAAAACCCCTTCTTCCCCTACCTTTGTGGCGCTGCATTCGTGCGTATTTTCATTACGAATCAATCGGTAAGCCTGAATGAATGAACATGAGGAATCGGAGCTGAGGGAGCTGATCCGGAGGTTTGAGGGCATGGTAAAAAAAGGGGAATCACCCTTTTTTGATGTGGAGGAATTTGAGCGCATCAGCGATCATTATTTCTCCTCCGGAAAGATCAACAAGGCCCTGAAAGCGGCAGAGATGGGTGAAGAGGTGTTCCCCTTTTCTTCCAGTTTTCCTATCAAACGCGCACAATTCCTACTCGCCTACGATCAAAATGAAGAGGCGCTTCGGGCACTGGACCGTGCAGAGCGGATGGATCCAGAGAATACGGATCTCCTGCTTGCCCGCGCCGCACTGTTCAGCAAAAAAGGCGCCCACAAAAAGGCCATCCGCATGTATCGCAAGGCCTATTCCCGGCATGAGTTCCCCGAAGAGGTGCTGATCTTGATGGCCAATGAGCACCAGATGCTGGGGGCACACAAGGAAGCAGTGAAGTTGTACAAGGACGTGCTCAAGATGAATCCTGAAGACGAGATAGCGCTCTTCAACTTGGCCCATTGCTTTGAGGCCCTGGGACAGGAAGAGGAAGCCATCAGATACTTCAAGAAGTTCATCGATCAGGAACCCTATTCTGAACAGGCCTGGTTCCATCTTTCGGCGGCCTTTGCGCGAAAAAAAGATAATGGGCAGGCGCTTTGGGCCATAGACTACAGCCTGCTTATCGATCCGGAGTTTGCGGCTGCACGTTTCGAGAAAGCAAGGATCCTTGAGCATTTGGAACGATTCAAGGATGCGGTAGAAACCTACAAAGAAGGCATTCGTGAGGATGAACCAGCGGGCTACAGTTACTTCCGGATTGGTCATTGCTTTCGGAAAATGGGCGATGCTGAAAAGGCGCGGATTTTCTTCACCAAAGCAGTGACCGACGATCCTGAATTGGAAGAAGCGCATTTGGAACTGGCTCTGATCTCCGACGAGGAAGACCGCTGGCACGAATCACTGCACCACATCCGTCAGGCAGTGGAACTGGATCCTGAAAATCCGGATTATTTACTCATTCAGGCTGAACTGATGCGCCGCCACGGATTCCTCGAGGAATCCTGCGAGAAATACCAGGCGCTTCTGGAAATGGGCCACACCGCACCGGACATCTACATGGAGTATACGGAGCTGCTCTTCGATCTGGACGAGATCGACCAGGGGATGGACCTGCTGTACAAAGGCGTTCAGCTCAATCCATCCTCGGCCGACATCCATTTTCGCCTGGCGGGCTATCTGTTCTCCATGGAGGAATGGGACGAAGGAGAGATCTATTTCCGGCAGGCTCTGGGCATCGATCCCGATCGGAGAAGCTATTTCTTCGAGTTGTTCCCCCGTTTTTTAGAGAACAAACGGCTGACGAAACTCAAGTCACCACCTAATAAAGACTGAAAATGGAGTCCTTTCGCGAACGCTTGGGCTGGTTCCTCAAGGGAATGGGAATGGGAGCGGCAGACGTGGTCCCTGGTGTTTCCGGAGGCACCATTGCTTTCATCACAGGGATCTATGAGAAGTTGATCGATTCCCTCAAGTCATTCGATGCCCAGGCATTCCGACACTTGTTTTCAGCCGATCTCAAGAGGTTTTGGGCGCATATCAATGGCCGCTTTCTGCTCACGCTATTCTCAGGCATCATCTTCAGTGTGCTCACACTGGTGCGCCTGATCCATTATCTGCTGGACAACCATGCTGTGCCATTGTGGAGCTTTTTCTTTGGACTCATTGTGGCCAGTGCATTTGTCGTAGGACTGAAAGTGCGCAACAAGAACCTGACAAGTTTGATCTTTCTGATCACCGGAGCCTTTGTCGCCTGGTGGATCGGGGTCAGCACCCCTGCTGAGACTCCTGAGAGTATGTGGTTCATCTTTCTTTCGGGAGCTGTGGCCATCTGCGCCATGATCCTACCGGGCATCTCCGGGAGTTTTATCCTGCTTCTGTTGAAAAAATACGCCTTTGTCACGGGCGCCATCAAGGATCTGGATCTGCTGATCATCGGGGTGTTCATGGCTGGCTGCGTTGCGGGATTGCTCAGTTTTGCACGCCTTCTGAGCTACCTCTTCAAAAAGTACCACGATGCGACGGTCTCCCTGATGACGGGCTTTATGATCGGTTCGCTTCAGGTGGTGTGGCCTTGGAAGAAAGTCATTGAGACGCGAATCGATTCCCAGGGAGAGGAAGTGCCTTTCCGCTATGAGAGCGTGGCCCCAGGAAGTTTTGAAGGAGACCCTCAGCTTGTGTTGAGTATCGCCCTGTGCATCAGCGCAGTAGTGCTCATAATAGGGCTGGAGCGCCTCGGTCGGCACTCGGATGCCTGAATCGATGAAACGCTACGGGCTCATCGGCCGATCCCTTGGCCATTCGCATTCCCCTGAAATCTTTCGAGAGCGCTTCGAAGAGTTGGGAATCGATCATTCACACGATTATCAGGCATTTGAATTGGCAGATGTTCAGGAACTGCCTGAGCTGCTGGCCGATCCGGAAATTCACGGACTCAATGTAACCGTCCCATACAAGGAGGCCGTCCTCCCCTATTGCAGCGAACTCTCCAGCGAAGCAAAGGCCATCGGCGCCGTGAATGTATTGAAGCGAGAGGCCCATGGCTGGAAGGGATACAATACCGATGTCCATGGCATCTCCTCTTCTTTGGAGGATATTCCCCGGGAACAACTGAAAGCCGCACTCATCCTCGGATCGGGAGGCGCATCCAAAGCCGTAGCGCATGTTTTGGATCGAATGGAAACAAATGTGCGGATCGTCAGTCGGAAAGGACCTTTCGGTTATGCGGATCTGAAGGCTGAAATACTCGCTGAATTTCCGTTGATCATCAACACCACGCCCTTGGGCAGTTTTCCCGAAACCGGATCCTGCCCAGATATTCCATATGACCTTTTGGGTTCGGGCCACGTGCTTTGGGACCTGACCTACAATCCGGAACAGACCCTTTTTCTGAAGAAGGGGTCGGAACAGGGTGCCATGATCATGAACGGCATGAAAATGCTTTTGACCCAGGCAGAAGCCAGTTGGGATATTTGGAAAAAGTCTGTGTAGGTCGGGGGCAACGGCTATTTTTACCGGCCCAATCGTCAAGGCCACGCTATGGAAGACGCTGCAAAAGATCCGATCGAATCAAAGACCGACCCGAATGTGGAAGGCTCTCCAACATCTGCTGAGCCAACGGCTGCACAGGACATGGAAGATGCCCAGGAAAATGATGGACAACCCGATCAGGCGCCGACAGAGGAGCAGATCGAGCTGGAAGCGATAGAAGATCCTGCAGAGGAAGAAGCTGAGGAATCAGTGGAATCTGAGGAAGAAGCCACAGAAGAGCTTCCTGATCTGATCGCAATGGATACTGAAGACCTTGTCGGTCTGGCGGCCCGTTCCCTGAAGGAGCGGCCCATCTCTGATCTGCGTTCGCTGATGGAGGGTATTCAGCTTGTTGTACAGGAGCGGTTTGAAGCTGTGTACGAGGAGAATAAGCGGCTCTTTTTGGAACAAGGCGGAAACGAGATCGACTTCAGGTTCCACAATCCGCTGCGCGATTCCTTCCTCAAGACCTACAGAGAATACAAGAGCAAAAGACGCTCATATTACCAATTACTGGAAAAGGAGTTGCAGGTGAATCTGCATCGAAAGAAGGCCTTGATCGAGGAACTGAAGCAGCTGCTCCAAAAAGAAGAATCACTTTCGGAATCATTCAAGGAACTCAAAAGCATTCGCGAACGATGGAATGAAACCGGTCCTGTACCCAAGACCGAGAGCGACAATATTTGGAAGACCTGGCACTTTCATCTGGACAACTTCTACGACTATGTGCGGATCAATGACGATCTGCGCGATCTTGATTTCAAAAAGAACCGGGCGGCCAAAGAGCAGCTCTGCCAAGAGGCTGAAGGTCTTTTCGATCTGGAGCACATCGGACAGGCATTGGGCAAATTGCAGGATCTGCACAAGCAATGGAAGCGGATCGGACCAGTGGAACCTGATTTCCGGGAACCCTTATGGGAACGCTTCACAGCCGCTACGCAAAAAATGCACGAGCGGCGGGAGGTCCATCGAAAGGAGCTGGCAGAAAGGGACGAGGAGCGCATCGAGGGAAAGAAAGCTGTGCTGGAGCAGATGGAGGCCTTCTCCACCGAGGGAATGGAGCGCCACGACCAATGGAAGAAGGCCACTGAAGAACTCGAAGGACACTTTGATGCCTTCAAGAAGCTCGGACGGGTGAATCATCCGGAGAACGATGAGTTGTGGAAGCGTGCCAAGGATGCCTACCGACACTTCCAACAAAAGAAGAATGAGCACTACAAAGAGGTCAAGAAGGATCTGAAGGCCAATCTTGAGGCCAAGGAAAAATTGGTGGCCCGTGCCCGGGAACTGCAGGACAGCGATCAATGGCGGGACACATCCAATGAGTTGAAGAAACTGCAGCAGGACTGGAAAGCCATCGGTGTCACTCAGAAGAAGGAAGGCGATCGCGTTTGGTCAGAATTCCGTTCTGCCTGCGATCACTTCTTCCAGCGCATGAAGGAGGATCGAAAGGCGTACAAGGCCAAGCAAAAGGACTTGGCGGCACAAAAAATGGCTGCGGTAGAGGAGCTGAAGGCACTGGTCGGGGACGAAAAGAAACTGAGCAAGAAGACACTCCTGGATGCAGCGAAGAAATACCGCAGCCTCGGACGGCTCGGACGCGACTTCCAAAAGACGGAAGACCTCTTCGAAGAAACGCTGCAGCAGGGTTTCGACAAGCTGAAGATGGACCGTATGGAGGCCTCCAAGGTGCAGTTCGAACAGAAGCTGGAAAGCCTGAACGCTCAGGGAGACCAGCGCGGCATCGAAAGGGAACGTCAGCAGCTCAGAAGACAACTCGACGAGGCGCAGAAGGAAGTACAGCAGCTCGAGAACAACATCCAGTTCTTCCGTTCAGGGAAGGGCACCAATCCACTGATCGCACAGGTGGAGAAAAAGATCGGCCGGGAAAAAGAAAAGGTCGAATCACTGCGGGCCCAACTCAGAAGCCTGAACAAGGCCACTCAGGAGAAAGACTGACCCATGGCGTTCCGCATCCAGTCGGATTTTTCACCGATGGGCGATCAGCCGCAGGCGATCGATCAGCTGGCACAGGGCATTGAGCAGGGCTATCCACATCAGACATTGCTCGGTGTGACCGGTTCGGGGAAGACCTTTTCCATCGCCAATGTGGTGGAACGGGTACAGCGCCCCACTTTGGTCCTCAGTCACAACAAGACACTGGCCGCTCAGCTCTACGGTGAATTCAAGCAGTTCTTTCCGGACAACGCGGTGGAATACTTCGTTTCCTACTACGATTACTATCAGCCCGAGGCCTACATCCCCAGTTCCGGAACCTACATAGAGAAAGACCTCTCGATCAATGACGAGATCGAGAAGATGCGTTTGAGCACCACCTCCTCCCTGCTCTCCGGTCGTCGGGATGTGCTGGTCGTCGCCTCGGTCAGCTGCCTGTACGGCATTGGCAACCCCGAGTCCTTCTATTCGCAGACCATCGAGGTGCATCAGGGAATGAATATTTCCCGTCAGGCCTTTCTCCACGCACTGGTGGCTGCGCTCTATTCCCGAACAGAAGGCGAATTCGCCAGGGGGAGTTTCCGGGTACGGGGCGATGTGGTGGACCTCTTCCCCGCCTATGCCGATACGGTCTATCGTTTTCATTTTTGGGGCGATGAGATCGAGAAGATCGAGAACTACGCACCCGAGACCTCTGAACAAACGGAAACCGTCGAGCGCATTCGGATCTTTCCGGCCAATCTGTTTGTGACCTCCAAAGACAACTTGAACGGGGCCATCCATCAGATACAGGACGATCTAATGGACCAGGTGGGCTTCTTTTCCAATCAGGCCAGATTGCTGGAAGCCAAGCGACTTGAAGAGCGGACGAATTTCGATCTGGAAATGATCCGGGAGCTGGGTTATTGCTCGGGCATTGAAAACTACAGCCGCTACCTGGACGGCAGGCAACCCGGACAGCGACCCTTCTGCCTCTTGGATTACTTCCCAGACGATTTTCTCATGGTCATCGATGAAAGCCATGTCACTGTTTCACAGGTCCGGGCGATGTACGGAGGAGACCGCAGCCGAAAGGAGAATCTGGTGGACTATGGCTTTCGACTGCCTGCTGCTTTGGACAATCGGCCGCTGCAGTTCGAGGAATTCGAACAGCTTCAGAACCAGGTGATCTACGTGAGTGCCACGCCGGCAGAATATGAATTGCAGCGATCGGAGGGCATTGTTGCAGAGCAGCTCATCCGGCCCACGGGATTGCTCGATCCCCGGATCGAGGTCCGCCCTTCGGAGAATCAGGTGGACGACCTGCTCGAGGAGATCCGAAAACGCTGTGAGATCGACGAGCGCGTTCTGGTGACCACCCTGACCAAACGCATGGCGGAAGAACTCACCAAATACCTCACCCGATTTGGTGTGCGCTGCCGCTACATCCATTCAGATGTGGACACTTTGGAGCGGGTGGAGATCATGCGTGACCTTCGCTTAGGGCTTTTCGACGTGCTCATCGGAGTGAATCTGCTGCGGGAGGGACTCGATCTGCCCGAGGTTTCTTTGGTCGCCATCATGGACGCCGACAAAGAGGGCTTCTTGCGCTCCGAACGCTCGCTGGTACAGACGATCGGCCGAGCCGCACGGAACATCAACGGTCTGGCCATCATGTATGCCGAGAAGATCACAGACAGCATGAAGGACACCATCGAGGAGACCGACCGCAGGCGCTCCCGTCAGGCGGCCTACAACAAAGAGCACGGGATCACCCCTCAGGCATTGAAAAAGAGCAAAGAGCAGATCCTGGCACAGACCACCGCAGCCAGCGGCAAAAAGGCCTACGAAGAGCCGCAATGGCAGGATATGCAGGCGGCAGAGGAAACCGTGGACTACACGGACAAGAAAAGCCTGGAAAAGGCCGTCGAGAAGACCCGCAAGGAAATGGAGAAAGCGGCCAAAGCCTTGGATTTCATTCAGGCAGCGGCCTTGCGTGACCGACTGCTTGAACTCGAGTCCAAAAGAAGTACCGTTCGCGGCTGATTCAATAGCCCAGCAGCTCCCCGTCCACCTCTGTCTCGCGGATGAATGCCCAGCTTTTCTGCAGGTCGTGATGAAAGATGCGGTCCCCTTCAATGACCGGCACCTGCTCGCGATACTGATCGATCAAAGCCGACAGGAATGGAGACGTCTTCCGTCCGGAAAGATGGAGGGCCTGAGTCGCTGAGAGCAATTCAATGGCGAGGATCTGTTCCACATTGTCGATAAGTGGCAGCAATCGCGTGGCTGCATTGGCGCCCATGGAGACGTGGTCTTCCTGGTTCTGCGAACTCGGAATACTATCCACTGAAGCGGGCATCGCCAGAAACTTGTTCTTGCTTGCTATGGAAGCCGCGGTGTATTGCGGGATCATCAGGCCGGAATGCAAACCGGGATCCGCTGTCAGGAAAGAGGGCAGCCCGCGGGTTCCGGATATCAGCTGATAGACGCGCCGCTCAGAAATATTGCCCCATTCCGAAATGGCCAAAGCGAGCTGATCCAGCGCAAGTGCGATGGCCTGTCCATGGAAGTTTCCTCCACTGAGCACATCCTCGCCCGGGAAAATGGTCGGATTGTCCGTCACCGAATCGATCTCCCGCTCCACCACTCCTTGTACATATTGAAGTGTTTGAAAACCAGCTCCGTGTACCTGAGGAATGCAACGGAAGGAATAGGGATCCTGAACGTGCCGCTTGGCGGAGTGGAAACCGGGGCTGTCCGACAGGGTGCCCCGAATGCGTTCAGCCACAAATGCCTGCCCGGGTTGCTTGCGCAGCATCTGAAGTCGCTCATCGAAGGGTTCAGGCCGTGCATCGAACGCATCGATGGATATACAGGCGATCAGATCGGCCCAATAGGAAATACGGTACGAACGAAGTAGGGCCAGCGCACCGATCGCCGACATGAACTGAGTTCCGTTGAGCAGTGCCAGGCCTTCCTTGGAGCCCAGGCGGAAGTTCCGGTCTATTTGGGCCGACCACCAGTCGGATGCATCCACCGCGCCTTCGTTCTCCGTCCAAAGCTGGCCCTCACCGATCAGTGGAAGAACCAAATGAGCCAGTGGCGCGAGATCACCGGACGCGCCGAGCGAACCAAATTCATAGACCACTGGCGCCGCACCCGAATTGAAAAGGTGCAACAGGGCTTCGGCCGTCTCGGTTCGGATGCCCGAATAGCCTTTGGACAAAGCATGCAATTTGAACCAGAGCATCAAGCGACTGACCTCGGGTGGCATGGCCTCCCCCATTCCCACTGCGTGAGAGCGAATGAGGTTCTCCTGCAGCTCTGTCAGTGCATGGGCTTCGATCCGGGTGTCGCACAGAGAGCCAAACCCTGTATTGACGCCATACACTGGATGCTCTGCCGTTTCCAGGTGATTTTCCAGCCATTCCCTGCACGAACGGATCTTCTCGCGTGCTTTTGGGTCCAGCTCCAGTGAGAACGGATCGTTCAGCATCCGGTCCACATCGCTGAGCCGAATGGGGCGTTCGGGATCGATCGGGTGTACAGTATTCATACGCATAGAGCCAATTCTGATCGAATGTGTTCCAACAATCCATCCGAGGCCGGAACCAAAGGCAAACGAACCGCTTTTTCGCATACCCCAAGAATGGATAATCCCGCCTTCACTCCGGCCGGATTGCCTTCCTGGAAGAGCAGATCAGTGAGTGTAAAGAGTTTGTAATGAATGGATCGGGCCTCTTCCATTTGCCCAGATAAAGCCAGTCGCATCATTTTAGAAAAGAGCTTGGGCACCAATTGCCCGCTAACGGAGATCACCCCACTGGCACCCAGGGCCAGCATAGGAAAGGTCAGATTGTCGTCGCCAGAGAGCAGACTGAAATGCTCCGGGGCGTCTTTCAGAATTTCCATGACCTGCTGAAGATTTCCCGAGGCTTCCTTGACTGCGATCACCTTCTCGCTGGAACGCGCCAAATTCAGACAGGTCTCCGCTGAAATATTGGACGAAGTTCGTCCCGGCACATTGTAGAGAATGACCGGCAGCGGACTGGCGTCGATCACGGAAGTGAAATGCGCCTGAAGCCCGTTTTGAGTGGGTTTGTTGTAATACGGGGCCACACTGAGTACCGCGTCAAATGAGGCAGCGTCCAGCCGTTCGAGCTGGCCAACGACCGCCCGGGTATTGTTCCCTCCAACACCAATGACCAGCGGCAATTTTTTTTGATTCTTTTCCTGAATGGTCTGGAGCACCTCCCTGCGCTCTTCATCGTCCAATGTGGCAGATTCAGCCGTGGTTCCCATGGCCACCAGGAAGTCCACTCCGCCCTCGGTCACATGGTCCAGCAGGGCTTCCAGGGCCTTATGGTCCACCGATCCGTTTTCCTTGAACGGCGTGATCAGAGCAACACCGGTTCCGCTTATGGTTTGATTCATTTTTGGGGGCTATTGATTTTTTGAAGGTAGTCAACAAGCGTATCGAATCGATCGGACAATGCCCGGTCGGGATCGTTCAGGACCATGAAGTCATTGTGTGCATCGAGCGAATGACCGATGCGAAATCGTGCATTCCATTGGCTGAACAGGAAGTCTTGTGCCAATGAGCGCTCTGAAGTCCAATCGATGAGCAAGTCTGTGGGCATGTCCTTTGAAAGGGTGAGGAATTGCTTTTTGGGCAGGCCCCAGAAATTCAGCTGGTTAGTCCCCCACTTTTGCAGGCTGCTCCAGCTGTTTTCCAGCGGTTCATTGAATTCAGGATCGTACATCAGAATATGTACCTCCAGTCCCATGCCTTCGATGCGCTGCTGGAGATCGGTCCATTCGCTCAATCGCCACGGATCATCCAAGGAAGCCAGGAAATGGATGGTCTTTACAGCGCCCCAACCCTTATAGCCGCCATCCGCGCGTCTGAGCGTTTTGCGCCTGAGGATCCAACGACCTACTTTTTCCCGCAAACCAGCTGCGATCACAGGGCGAGCATTTCCATGAATCCTTGCTCAGAGATGATGGCCACTCCATTGGCCTCGGCTTTCTTTTTCTTGGCGGGTCCCATATCGGATCCTGCCAAAAGAAAGTCCGTCTTGGACGATACCGAACTGGCCACACGCCCGCCGTGTTTCTCGATCTCGGCTTTGATCCCGCTGCGGGAGAAGTGTTCAAAAGAACCCGATACGACAAAGGTCTTTCCGCTCAGCTTGTCGCTCGAGCCCTCGGCCAATCGAACCTCCATCTGCAGGCCCGCGCTCTTCAGATCCTCTACGAGCTCCTGCTGTGCCGGGTCTTCAAAGAACTGACGCACACTCTCAGCGATCCGCGTACCGATCTCATCCACAGCGGTAAGCTCTTCAAGAGAAGCTGCGGCCAAACGGTCGATGTGTTTGAAATGTCGGGCCAGTTTCTTGGCGACCGTTTCCCCCACATATCGGATGCCCAAAGCGAACAGGACCCGTTCAAAATCCTGCTCCCTGGATCGCTGCAGACTCGACAAGAGATTTTCGACGCTCTTTTCTCCTGTCCGATCCAGAGCCAATAACTCTTCAGCCCGCAAACGATAGAGGTCTGCAGACCGCCTGATCATGCCTTTGTCCACGAGCAGATCCACGGTTTCAGGGCCCATGTGCTCGATGTCCATGGCCTTTCGGGAAATGAAATGTTCAATGCGGCCTTTTAGCTGTGCCGGGCAGCCTTGGTCATTCGGGCAATAATGCTGCGCCTCTCCTTCTTTTCGGATCAGAGACGTGTTGCAGTCCGGGCAGCGATCGATGAAATGCACAGCAGAAGCCATCAGCGGCCGCTCCTCCAGTACGACAGCTGTGATCTTGGGGATGATCTCCCCTCCTTTCTCCACGAGTACCTGATCCCCAATATGAAGTCCGAGCTTGGCGATCTGATCGGCATTGTGCAGGGAAGCCCGCTTGACCACTGTTCCTGCTAAAAGAACAGGCTCAAGCTCTGCCACAGGCGTGATCGCCCCGGTCCGCCCCACCTGATAGCGCACCTCGTTCAGTTGCGTGCGCGCCTCCTCTGCCTGGAACTTGTAGGCAATGGCCCAACGCGGAGACTTGGCCGTTGCACCCAATTCTTCCTGCAAAGCGTAGGCATCCACCTTGATGACCACCCCATCGACTTCAAAGGGCAGGTCATGACGCTTGAGGTCCCAGTGCTCAATGAAGCGCATGATGTCGTCAGCCGTCTCCGCCCGCAATTTCATGTCTTCAGTGGGCACCTTGAATCCCCATTGCGCCGCTGATGCCAGATTCTCCCAATGGCTGGAGTGGCTGAGCTGTTCACTCAGAACATAGTACAGAAAGCAGTCCAGTGGACGTTTGGCCACTTCGCTGCTGTCCTGCATTTTGAGGGAGCCCGAGGCTGAATTGCGCGGATTGGCGAATGGTTCCAAGCCCGCTTGCTGCCTTTCCTCATTCATTTTCAGAAAGCCGTCCTTGGTCATGAAGATCTCACCGCGAACCTCGAATTCCTCTGGAAAACCCTGTCCGCTCAGCCGCAGGGGCACCGAGCCAATGGTCTTCACATTGGCAGAGATCTCGTCGCCCTGCTGCCCATCGCCTCTGGTCACTGCGCGTTCAAACTGCCCGTCTCTATAGTGGATGCTGATGGCTGCTCCATCGTATTTCAACTCGCAGACAAAGGCGGGAAAATAGCCGATGCTCTTTTCAGTTCGGTCAAGAAAGTCGGTGAGCTCCTCCTTGGAATAAGTGTTCCCCAAGGAAAGCATGGGTCTTTTGTGCTGAATGGTGGGAAAGTCCTTGGTGATCTGCCCACCCACCCGCCTGCTCGGCGAGAGCGGATCGTCAAATTGCGGATACTGCGATTCCAGATCGGAGAGGCTGCGCAACAGCTCATCGAATTCCCGATCGGAGATGGTCGGGGCATCCAGTTGGTAGTAGCTGTGGTTGTGGGCTTCCAGCTCTTTCCTAAGCTGCTCTATCCGAACCCTGGCCTCGTCTGTTGTCATTTATTCTTTTCAGCAAAAAGGAATCTCTCCTTCCCGGAAAGATCCAAGACAATATCGGAGGAAAAGCCTTCATCTGAGAACATTTTGCAGACATCTTCTGCACAGGGCGGATGCATTTCCAGAGCGATATTCCCGCCTTTTTGAACACCCGATCGGGCGAATTCCAGCAGGCCGCGATAAAATAGCAAGGGATCATCGTCCGGGACGAAGAGTGCCAAATGGGGCTCGTGTTGCAAAACATGCGGGGCCATTTCCTCAGACTCCTTTTGGGGCACGTAGGGAGGGTTGGACAGGATCAGGTCGCAGACCGGTAATCCGTACCAATTCGATGCATCCAGAAAATCCATGGAAAAGAACTCCACATTGCATCCGTTCGCCTCTGCATTTCTGCGTGCATAGCCCAAAGCCTTTTCGGAAAGATCGACCGCTGTCACCTCTGAATCCGGACGCTTCTTTTTCCATCCAAGTGCCAAAATTCCAGAACCAGTACCCACGTCCAACACGGTTTGGGCGCGACCGATCCGCTCCAGGGCCAGCTGAAGGAGCTCCTCTGTTTCGGGACGTGGAATCAGGACTTCGGGCCCCACATGAATGTCCATCCCAAAGAATGAGACCTTTCCCAGCACATACTGCACAGGATTTCCACTGGCGATCAGTTCCAATGCCGACAAGAGCTTTTTTTCCTGCTCGCCTTGCAGCGGGCGATCCGGATGGAGCAGAATGTCTTTTCGGTCCACTTCGGCAAAGGCTTCCAACAACATCCGGCTCACCTCAGTGATCTCTCGCTTCTGCATGACGCCCTCCAAACGGGCCCTGCACTGCGCTTTGAATTCGGAACAATTCACGGCCCAAAAATCGCATTTATCCCGACTACCTTTGACCCCATGCAGCAGTATATGCAGCGGGCCATTGAACTGGCAAAACTCGGCCTGGGACGCACTTACCCCAATCCTCTGGTGGGATGTGTGATCGTGCGCAAGGGAGAGATCATTGGCGAGGGATGGCACCGCAAGGCAGGGGAAGCGCACGCTGAAGTGCATGCCATAAACAGTGTTCGCGACCGAGAAGGACTGAAGGAGGCCTGTTTGTACGTCAATCTGGAACCCTGTGCACATCAGGGGAAAACCCCGCCTTGCTGCGACCTGATCATCGAACACAAGATCCCAAAAGTGGTGATCGCCAATATCGATCCGCACGATAAGGTGGCCGGTCAGGGCATTGCAAGACTCAAAGAGGCAGGAACGGAAGTCATTGTGGGTGTTTGCGCCTCTGAAGGCGAACAGCTGAACCGAAGGTTTTTTACTGTCCATCGGAAGAAGCGCCCCTATGTTGTATTGAAATGGGCCGAAAGCAGAGACGGATTCATGGATGCTGAAAGGCGACCCGGTCAGATGGGTTCCATCGCGATCAGCGGTCCTGAAAGCCGATCTCTGAGCCATTTGTGGAGGACACAGGAAGAATCCATTCTCGTCGGGCGCAAGACGGCGGAGGTGGACGACCCCTTGCTGAATGCACGCGCTGTACATGGCCGTTCTCCAACAGTGGTCTTGATCGATCCGCAACGCAGCTTGAGGCTGGAAGAGCTGCGCATGATGGACGCTGCCCAAAGGCAACTTATTCGCATTTCCAGGCAAAGGGCTACCGGCCCACTGCATCCTGCAAGCCAAGAGATCGCATTGGAAGACACGGATGCCGCTTCCATTCTGAATGCCTTGTTTCAGGCCGGACTGAGCAGCGTACTGATAGAGGGCGGCCGAAAGACTTTGGACGCATTCATCGATCAAGGGCTGTGGGACGAGTATCGCGTCTTCCGAGCGCCCCATGCCCTCGGAAAAGGGCTTGCAGCGCCGGATCTGCCCTCTGAGCCGCATTTGAGAGAACGCGTGGGCGAGGATCTGCTTTTGACCGGTTTTCACCCATGATCGCACTGATCCTCAGCATCGCATCCGCTACAGGCATCTTTGTCTGCTTCAGCCTTATGGATCGCTGGAAAGTGAATGCCGTGGTCGCAGTGGCGGCCAACTACACGACTGCTGCTGTGGTGGGCTGGATCATCAGTCCCCTTCCGCTTTCTGTACTGAAACAACCATGGATGGGCTCTGCCCTTTTGATGGGCTCTGCTTTTGTCTTTTTGTTCCTGCTTATGCTCGAACTCACCCAAAAGGGCGGAATGAGCCTGGGCACCATCAGTTCGCAGATGTCGCTGCTGATCCCAGTGGCTTTGGCTCCTCTTCTCTACGGAGAACAGCTTGATACCGCTCATCAATTGGGGATCTGCCTGGGCTTACTGGCCATCTACCTCATGCTGCGGTCGGGCGTTCAGTCGTCCGGTCACAAAGCGGCCAAATTGCCCCTAAAAGTGCTGATCGTCTTTTTGGGCACCGGCCTGTGTACGGCCTTATTGCAGTTCATGGAGCATCATTATTTGGACAAAAGCATGGAGATCGGTTATGTGTCGGCTGTATTCGCCGTTTCTGCTCTTGTCTGCTGGAGCTATTTCCTATTGGGAAAGAAAGAGGAAAAAACACCCATGATCCGAAGCATTGGCGCAGGCGTTCTGCTGGGATTGCCCAATCTGGGTTCCCTGGTCTTCCTCGTCCGGGCACTTGCCCAGCTTGATGGATCGCTGGTCTTTCCGGTCAACAATGTGGGCATTGTGCTTTGCTCAAGCCTGCTCGGCAGCCTTCTCTTCAGGCAGCCTTTGACCCGATGGAGCATTTTTGGGATCGCCTCTGCTGTATTGGGGGTTTGGCTGATCTCGGGCTGATTCAGCGCAAAAGGACCAGCGTACCTCTTCGGAAGACCTTTTCCTGAATCTCACCTTGCAGTAATGGACTGTATTCCACTGAATACATGAATATTCCGCTGGGTGCGTTTCTGTCATCCACGCGGCCGTTCCAGCTGAATTCAGGAGATCGGCTGTCAAAGACAAGCATCCCCCATCTGTCGTAAATGGTGAATCGATAATCCTGCAGCACGCAATTCAAAATGGGGCGAATGACTTCATTGCGGTCATCTCCATTCGGACTGAAGGCGTCGGGCATGAAAAAATCACAGGCACAACCCGAATTGAAAACTTCCACCTCCTCTTCCCGCTCGCATCCGTTCGGGTACTGCACAGTGAGGCGATAGATACCGGCATTTCGTACCACAATGGACCGCTTGCTCTCCCCTGTGTTCCACTGGAATCCGCAAGACGCACAATCGGGACCGGATACAATGACCTCCTCCCCTTCGCAGATATAGCGCGGAGGACCGAGGGAAAAGGCTTCGTTGGCCAGTTCACCGATCTCGATGCTGTCCCGCAAGATGGAAGAACCACAACCCAGATCGACCTCCACCCAATAGGTTCCCGGTTGGTCTACATAGATGCTGGGGTCGGTGGAGCCAGTGGACCAGCTGTAGTCGGCTTCGAAATAGCCATTCACATTGGCCAGACGCAGGCTGTCTCCCACACAGAGCGCCGTGTCCTGTCCGAGATCGAATACAGCTACGGGAATGCATTGGGTTTGAATGGCCAGGTTGGGGTTGAGCACATTGGCGATGTAGGATACAGCGTTGAAGGTGGCCGGAGCAACAGACACGGCCAAGGCATTGTCCGTCGCTGAATAGGCTGTAGAATTCCATCCCTGAGTGACGCGTCTGCAGCTTGAATTCAGATCCTGATCGGTGATTCCGGAAAAGCTTTTCGAAGGAAAGTCCGTGATGGCCCCGGCAAAGGCGATCTTCCCATTGTTCATCATACATAGGCCCCGACCTGTGCCAAAAAGACCATCCAAGCTCAGCCGCCGTTCGATCTGCAGACTGTCGCCCCCCAGCCGAAGAAAGGTGGCTGAAGACTGTCCCAGACCGACATCCTGGGTGAGCGCAAGGCCAACAGAAGAATTGCCGATGGATGCTGGGCGACCAATGCCCACCTGCGCATTGAAACGGATCGAATGGGTCAGTTGCCCTGTGAGATCCACCTTGTTTCCGACCAAGAAGTTGCTTCCGCCCAGTCGGTTGAAAAAGGCATAGCCGTCTTGTAGCGCGATCGGCCGACTGAAATCTGAAGTTGAATTGGGAATGACATATTCACGCGCCCATTGCACAAACCCCAGTTCATTCACCCTGACCAGGCGGTTGCCCGTGCGAAAAAGCAGGCCTGAATCGGCGGTGGTGATGCATCGACCCCATATTCCGCCCAAATTGTAAGTCTTGGCCTGAACGACGGCTCCCTGTGCATCCAGCCAGAGCAGTAGGTTTCGGGTATCATTGGTGCTGAGGCTTTCCATATTGGCGTAGTAGCAGAGCCGATCCGAAGAGATCTCCACCAGACTGTATGGAAACTGCCGCTGATCGAAATTGGCATCCTGGTACTGGTTCACCCAAAGCAGGTTTCCTGCACTGTCCAGGCGAGCGACGATCGCATCCCTTCGAATGTTGGCACTGGCCGCCAGCAGGCCAAAGTCACCATTGGACAGGGCAATGAGATCCACGAGTTCCGGATTGCCAGGCAGATCGATCTCCCGAGCAAAGAGTTCGTTGCCACAGACGTCGTATCGCACCATATAGCCTTGATCAAGGGTAAAGAGCACATGGCCAGAAGGTCCGGCAGGAACGACGACCCCTAGAGATCCGAAAACGGCATTGTCCACCGTATTGATGTAAGTGCGTTGTGCACCCAGGATGAGGGTGCAGAGTATGGCCAAGGATAGAAGGCGGAGACGCATAGAACGAATTAACACGAATACAGCCAATGAAGTTGACTTTTAACTTAAGGAAGACGCGGATTGGTTTTCTTTATGGAGTGAAAAAAATGTGGTTTGCTCTTCTGTTCAGCTTTTATGGCCACATTGGCTCAGCCCAACCGCTGACCAATGCAACCCACCTGAACATCACCAAGACCTGGTGGCAAGAGCCCAATGGGCACACCTATTCGGTGGCGGTGCGTGTTCCTCAGGGGGCTGCGCCGAGCGCGGGTTTTCCGGTCTGCATCCTCCTTCATGGGAACGGCGGAAACCCGCAGCAGATGATCGGGCAATTCAAAGATCTCCTGAGTTGCCATGTACTGCTCGCTCCTTTGGGCTATATGAACAGCTGGAACATCTGCTCGGAAAACAGTGATGGGCCCGATGTGGAAATGCTTGGCGACCTGATCCTATCGCTGAAGAATTTCTCAAACATAGACACAGCCAAGATCCGTTTGCTCGGGATCTCCAATGGCGGAGCCTTGGTGAACCGGATGTACATTGAAAACAACGACCCCGCCATAGATCGTGTCTGCGCGGTTGTCTCACAACTGCATGACAACCAATTCCGATCGGGAAGTTTTTTTCAAACCCAGGGAACTTCCACTGATCCTTCTCAGAATCATTGCGGCTATGATCTGGCCGTTCAGCCAAGCGCAGGAAGGCGGTACTTGAGCATCTGCAATACCAACGACTTCGTTATTCCCTATTTGGGCGGACCGGCCGTTGGATTGAATTTTATGGATGCGGAATATGCTGCCTTCGTATTGGCGCAGGATCAAGGCTACATTGGTAGCCAGCTGAGCAATGGGGTCGCTTTTGGAACGCCGTCTGTTTCTGAATTCGCCTATCTCTCAGGTCAGATCGTGCACTTGAAGGGAGATGCCGGACATGGGATCAATGCCACTCAATTGAGCTATATCAAGGATTTTTTCTCCGATTGCATGCCTGATATTTCAATAGAAACCGAGGCCTCATCAACTTTACGCGCCAGACCCAACCCTGCGGAGAATAAGGTACACATCGAAGGCCTGCCAGAGCAAAACACTCCGTACCAATTGATCGACAAAAGGGGAAAGCCCATCATTCGGGGAATTGCCGAAGAACAGGAGTTCATTCTGGACCTGTCCGAATTGCCAGTTGGCGTTTATCTATTCCAGGCAGCTGATGAGCAGCTTCGAATTATCAAAAGGTAGAGTCAGAAGGTCACGTATCCTTGATCCACAAAAGCCGGATGCGCTCCAGGCCCTTGGCCAAAGGACGCATGAACAAACTGTCTCCGCTCAGACGGAATGCCCTGCGACTATCTCGGTTCCACTCTTTTGGGTTGGAATGCATAATGGAACGATGCAGTAAAACACTGTCATTCTCGATGCGGTAGCTTCCTGTATAGCTGTAAAAATTCGCCAGATGCTTCAAAAAGCCTGTTGGTTGCAGGCTATCGAAGTTGCTGAAGGAACCCGCTGGATCCGGGTAGTTCTCTGGGGTCAGGTGCAGGCTCATGAAACCCGAGGGGTGATACAAGAGCGAACCCCGCATTCCACCCATATACGGCCGGGCATTGCCCAGGCTGTCCAAAACATCCATGTAGGCCAGCGTCCATCGACCAGAAAGCTGCTCTTGCAGAGTTGTGGAAGTTTCTTCAGCTGCATCACAGGCTACAAGGAATCCCGCAACCCAAAGCAGACGCAAGCTCTTTACCAAGCGAAAAGCGGTTTGTCGCTCATCCATTCGGCCACCTCAGATTCCATGCGCTCGAGGGCCGCATCGTCCTCCCACTGCTGAAGGGCCTGGTCGATCATGTCGGCCACACGAACAAAGTCTGCTTCCTTCAAGCCTCTGGTGGTCAGGGCCGCAGTGCCCAATCGGATGCCCGAGGTCACAAAGGGTGACTTGTCGTCAAAGGGCACCATATTCTTGTTGATGGTGAAACCGGCCTTGCCCAAAGATTCTTCGGCTGCTTTACCAGTCACGCCCTTGTTGCGCAGATCGATCAGCATCAAGTGGTTGTCTGTGCCGCCCGAGATCAGATGGTAGTCCCGCTCAACGAATGCACCTGCCATGGCCTGGGCATTCTTCTGCACCTGCAGAATGTATTCCATATAGCTGTCCTCCAGGGCCTCGCCAAAAGCCACGGCCTTGGCCGCGATCACGTGCTCGAGGGGTCCGCCCTGAGTGCCCGGAAAAACAGCGCCGTCGAGCAGTGCCGACATACTCTTTACCTTTCCTTTGGGTGTTTTCAGACCGAATGGATTCTCGAAGTCCTGGCCCATCATGATGAGTCCGCCCCTGGGTCCTCTCAGGGTCTTGTGGGTCGTCGTGGTGACCACATGGCAGTGCGGCAAGGGATCGTTCAGCACACCTTTAGCGATCAGTCCAGAAGGATGGCTGATGTCGGCCATGAGCAGTGCACCCACCGAATCCGCGATCGAACGGAAACGCACATAATCGATGTCTCGGGAGTAAGCGGAGGCACCACAAATGATCAGATCGGGACGCTCTTGTTCGGCCCGCTTCTGGATCTCATCGTAGTTGAGAAGCCCTGTTGATTCTTCCACTCCGTAGAACGAAGGTTGAAAGTATTTGCCCGAAAAATTGACGGGCGATCCATGGGTCAGGTGGCCACCGTGGCTCAGGTCGAATCCCATGATCTTGGCTCCTGGCTTGAGCAGAGCCAAAAAGACCGCAGCATTGGCCTGTGCCCCTGAATGTGGCTGTACGTTGGCGTACTCGGCGCCAAAGAGGGCTTTGACGCGCTCCAGGGCCACATTCTCCATCTCATCAACGACCTCGCATCCGCCATAGTAGCGCCTGCCCGGATAACCTTCTGCGTATTTATTGGTGAACACGGAGCCCATGGCATCCATCACCTGCTGACTCGTGAAATTCTCGGAAGCGATCAGCTCCAAGCCTTCTCTTTGACGCTGGTTCTCTGCTTCGATCAACTCAAAGATCTGAAGGTCTCTTTCCATGGAACAGTGGGCTTTTGGGTTTATATCTTTGGTCAAAATTAGTCCATAATGCGCTACGCAAACGACCCCCAAAGGCGTTCCTGGTTGACCGTTCCACAGGACAGCGACTTTCCGATCCAGAACCTTCCTTTTGGCATCTTCTCCACTGAAAATGAAGTGGTTTCGGCCGGCACTCGGATCGGCGATGTGGTGATCGACCTGGCTGCGCTGCATCAACTGGGCTACTTTCAGGATCTGGAGTTCGAGCTTCCCGATGATGTCTTTCTGCAAAACACTTTGAATGCATTCATCGAACTGGGAAAACCGGCTACTCGTGCGCTGCGCGATCGGCTGGCTCAATTGTTCGATCTTCAGGAACCGGCCCTCAGAGACAACGAAGCGCACAGAAAAGAAGTCCTGAACGCTGTTGAGGATGTGCAGATGCTCATGCCGGTCTTCGTACAGGACTACACGGATTTTTACAGCAGCCGGGAACACGCCACCAATGTGGGCATCATGTTCCGGGGAAAGGAAAATGCATTGATGCCCAATTGGTTGCATTTACCAGTAGGCTACCACGGACGCGCTTCCTCCATTGTGGTCAGCGGTGAAGACATTGTACGGCCCAAGGGCCAAATGCTGCCCCCTGATGCAGAACAACCTGTCTTCGGAGCATCCAGGCTCATGGACTTTGAACTGGAAATGGCCTTCATCACGCACAAGGGCAAAGAACTGGGCCACCCCATCGGCATTTCGGAAGCCGAGGAGCACATCTTTGGATTGGTCGTCTTCAACGACTGGTCGGCCCGCGATCTGCAGAAATGGGAATATGTGCCGCTCGGCCCCTTCCTGGGAAAGAATTTCGGTTCCTCTGTCTCCCCTTGGATCGTCACCCTGGATGCACTCGAACCCTTCAGAGTTCAGGGACCTGTTCAGGACCCACCTGTCCTCGATTACCTGAACCACGAGGGCGCCCACAATTTCGACCTGGACCTGGAGGTCTGCATTCAGCCCGAGAACGGAGCGGAACATTGTGTTTCACGGTCCAATATGAAATACCTCTACTGGAGTATGGCCCAGCAACTGACGCATCATACGGTGAATGGTTGCAATGTGCAGGCAGGAGACATGATGGCCAGCGGCACCATCAGCGGACCCACCGAAGACAGCTACGGCAGCATGCTCGAGCTCAGCTGGAAGGGAACAAAACCGCTGAAGCTTTCTGATGGCAGTGAGCGCAAATTCCTGATGGATGGCGACACGGTGATCATGCGGGCGCATGGAATGGCCAATGGATTGCGCATCGGTTTTGGCGAAGTACGCTCCAAGCTGCTTCCCGCCATCGATTGAACCTTTAGTCTTCGGCTGACCGCTTGATCAGCTCGATGCGCGTGAACATGGAAAAGCTGGGAACGATCTTGGGCAGTGCATGGTCCAGCCAATTCACAAGGGAATAACTGAAATCAGGCAATAGCTGCTTGAAACTCACGCCGCCTGAAAGCAAATACAGCAATGGGTTGCGGTACTGAATGGAATCTACTTTCAGATCGGGAAACTCCTGGGTCAGTCTTTGTCGATCCCGCTCAAAGACGATCCATGGGAGCGCACCATTGGCTCCCGACATCGGCCCGGAAGAGGGAATGAGCCAATCCTTGGCATCGGGTTCAAAGGGCTCGTGGTGGAAATTCTGGTAGATCCAGCGGCCAAAGAAACTGTTGGCCGGTTCGATCATCAACATACGTCCACCGGGTTTCAGGCAGCGACTGACTTCTCTGAGGAATTGCGCGCTGTCGGGGATGTGATGGAAAGTGTCGATCATCAGCAGGGCCCCGAGGCTTTCGTCCTCGAAAGGCATGTCCAATGCGGAAAAGGTCAGGTCATTGCTGTCCAGTTCGAGGATGTCTGAGGTGATCACATCGGGACGGATCTCCTTCAGAAAGCCACCTCCTGAACCCAGCTCAACGAACTTGCCCTCCGGACACAGATCGAGGCAATCCGTGAACTCACGATACCACTGCCGATAGAGCTCCCGGGTAAAACGCTTGCTCTTGATCAGCTCACCATGGAGCACGGTACGTTCCGGCGCATCCAGCGGGAGATCGATCTGGTATTTGAGTGCCAAGGGATCTTAGTTGTTCCCACCGAGAATAATGGGGAGTCCGTCTTTTCCCGATCCAACCACGACCACTTTGGCGTTGTTGGAACCGGCCAGACGTTCTGTGGCTTCAATGCCTTTCTCCTTCAAGATCTTATCGGTGAGCGAAGCACTGATGATTTTGTTGGCAGCAGCCTTACCCTCTGCCTCGATGCGCTGACGCTCCGCTTCCTGCTTGGCACGCTCCAGTTTGAACTCATATTCGAGTGCGGCCTGCTCCTGTTCCAGCTTCCGCTCGATGGCCGCCTGCAGTTTCTGTGGCAATTCCACCTCACGGATCAATGCCTTGTCCAAAAGGATGTTCTTGGTCTTCAGCGCCTCTGCCGTACGATCGAAGATCTCGGTCTGTATGGCTTCACGCTTGGTGGAATAGAGCTCTTCTGGCAAATACTTTCCGATGACCTCCCGTGTGGCGGAACGGATCTCTGGACGAATGATCCGGTCGTAATAGTCCGCGCCTACCTCGTCGTGCAGGTAGCCAATGCGCTCATCCATCGGCTTGAAGCGGTAACTGAGGTCGATGGTGATCGTCAAACCATTCTTGGACAGCACCTGCATATCGCTGTTGGATTCCTGCACCTTGACATCGTAGATGAAGATCTTGTCCCAAGGCGCCTTGACATGGAATCCCTGACCGTACACATAGTCCTTGTCGAGACCGCCGCCGAAGGTGTGGAACATCACGCCTTTTTCACCTGGGTTGATGGTAAAGGTCAAACTGCTCCAAAGTATGAGGATGACCATCAGACCGATGGATCCGATCAGCAGGAAAGTGGTTCTTTTTCTGTCCATGAAATGAGGATTTTATTTTGTAGAATGAGGGTTCAAGATAGCCCAAGATATCGTCTCCAAGTCCATTCAGTGGACAGAAGCAGAAGAAGGACAAAGAAGAGTGATTTCCAGTGGATCAGCTCTTTTTCCTCCTCGATCCATTCCATCACCGGACGCAGCTCCATCTGCGATCGCAAAAGATCTGGCGTGAGTTCAGAGAGCGCATAGGCCTTCCCTCCTGTCCTGCGGCTCAAGTTTCCCAAAAGAGCTGTATCGGCACCAAAAGTGAGTTGCTCCACCTCCGGACGGCTCACCTGAAAGCGGCCGCGATAGGAAAAGGTCTCTTCCCCCAGTTGAGCCATCAATTCGTAGCTGTAGGTCCCCTCCTTTTCCATGCGCTGCTCGATGTACTGTACATGGCCCCGGGTTCTGGCTTTCAGAGACATCTGCGCTCCATCCGGCCCGGTGACCATGGCCTGTACCCGTGCATTGCTGCTCCAGGATCCCGTCTCATCCCTCAGCCGCACTTCCGCTTTCCACGATGCGCCGCTGATGACCTCCTTCAAGGCATCCACGTTCCAGCGCTCATCGCTGGATTCGCTCTTTAAATAACGCAGCCAACTGCCCACCCAATCGTCAAAGGCCTCGGTCTGTTCAAATGTCCGGTACTCCTGGAAACGCCAGCGCCACAGACCTTTTGCCGAGGTGATCACCCACTTTCTGCCATCTGCTCCACGACCACTGCTCATGAGCGGATTTTCGCTGATCACTCCATTGATCCGCTGCCTGAGTTGCACATCCATTTGCTGGGTCCCGATCCACTTCCCAAAGGGCGCGGCAAGCGGAACGCCTTTCCCCAGTCTTTCTTCGTGCTGTTCAGACTGCCTGAAAGCGGAAAAGGACGCATCCAATGAGGCCATCACCTGATCGTCCGAACCGCCCTCAGGTTGAAAGCGAAGCGGCGATCTGAGCGGAGCCAGAGCACGCGCACTTTCCGCATAGCCCGCCAAATACCACACGGGCACCTTTCGCTCTGGCAGCAAGCGGCGCAATGAAGCGATGGCTGTTCGGCCCGGATGTACAACCACCCAGATCCCCGACTCCGGACTGGGCACTTCGTTGCGTGCCATGTCCACATATTCCAGTTCATACGCCTCATACTCTTCCAAACTTTGGGCGATGGCCCGAACATCGGGATGTATGCGGTCGTAGATCAAGGCGACCAAATGGTCTTTTTTCACCACCTCGAAAGCTATGGGTGAGGTATTGTTCTCCTTGTTGATCTCTTCTGGCCCGGCGATCAACCGCAGTTGCCATTTTCGCTGCCCCAACTCCCTTCCGACCTGCGGGTACAAACTAAAACCGACCCCTGAACGAAGTTCCTCTGGGGCCCATTCCTTTCGCTCGAGTATTGCTCCGTCTTCATCCAAGAGTTCCAGAGCGACCGACTCCGACAGCGATGCTGTGGCCGATATCCTCCCGATCACCTCCAGTTGATTCCCACTTTCCGCTGTGGGGTTGTATCGGATATTGTTGAATTGTGCATCCGGTCCTTCAGGAGGGCTTCCTATACGGACCGTGTGAACGGGAAAGGGAAAGTCCAAAAGGCCCGACAAGGGATCGGCGCCTCTGTTGACCTGCCCGTCCGAAAGCAATACCATTTCCTGTACCGTTGGATCATTGGCGTACTGGTTCCTGCAGGCGGACAACAATGCATGAAGATCGGTCTGATCGCCATCGAAGCGGATCGGTTCCTGCAGCGTCTGAACTTCCGAAGAAAAGCCCATTTCTATGGACGCCACATCGGTGAATTGCTCTTTGAGCCGCTGGATCCGATCGTTGAGCTCCGTTGCGTCCAGGCCCTGGTCCAGCATACTCTTGCTCTGATCGATGGCCCATAAGATGCGTGGCTCCTTTCGCTCAGCGGCCTGCTGCCTCCATTGGGGCCGGAACATCAGCAATAAAAGGATGAGGACACTGCCTGAACGCAATGCCAGCAGGGCGTACCGTTGAAAATTGGAAAGTTCCCTGTTCTCTGGTCCCTTCCTGTAGGACCCATACACCAGCAATGGGGCCAGCAACAAAAAGAGGTAGCTGTACCAGGCCGGTTCGGGAAAATGGATCACAAGTGCTGGTTTTGGCCGATCAGGTGAGCATGGCACCGCACACATTCAGCACCTGTCCGCTGATGTAGGTACTCATGTCCGAGGCTAAGAACACACAGGCGTCCGCCACTTCGTCGGGCGATCCGCCTCTTTTCATGGGGATGCCATCGCGCCAGCCCTGCACAGTGGCCTCGTCCAGACGATCGGTCATTTCCGTTTCAATGAATCCGGGTGCCAGCGCATTACAGCGAATATTTCTTGAACCCAGTTCGAGCGCCGTGGATTTGGTAAAACCAATGATGCCTGCCTTGGAGGCCGCATAATTCGCCTGGCCCGCATTTCCCTTCACTCCAACCACCGAGCTGATGTTGATGATGCTGCCCGCTTTCTGCTTCATCATCGGGCGGATCACAGCCTTTGTGGTATTGAAGATGGAATTCAAATTCACCTTCAGCACGCGATCGAAATCTTCTTCGCTCATGCGCATCAGCAGATTGTCTTTGGTGATGCCAGCGTTGTTGACCAGAACATCGAGCGTTCCAAAAGCCTTCAGACTCTCAGCGATCAATTCCTGGGCCGCCTCAAAGTCGGAGGCATCCGAGCGCACTGCCAGGACCTGTCCGCCAAATGCAGCCAATTCCTCTTCCAATGCCTGAGCCTGTTCCACACTGCTCAAATACGTGAAGGCCACATCTGCTCCTTCCTTTGCAAATTTGAGGGCAATGGACCTTCCGATCCCCTTACTGGCCCCAGTGACCAATGTTTTCTTTCCTGCGAGTAATCCCATTTATTCCCAATTATATTCGATTCCCAATCCCCACTCGAACCCTCGGTAATCCAGTTGCACATCCGGCAGGTCGATCGAAAGATCCACCGGAACATCGTTCATGCTCACTCCGACCGCATTCCCTGTGATCGGCGCAGGACTCCGTCCTTCATACCAAGAGAAGCTGCAAGCTACTTCAACCCGCTCAAAAAGCGGTGCCTTTACACAAAGAGTTCCCAAGGCGCCAAAGGTGTTTCCCTGTGCGATCTCGGCTTTTGTCTGCATCGCCCGCCAATCCCCGGACCATTGGACCAGGCCCTCTGCCAAATGGTCCTGCCGTATCCCATAGGTGCTGTTCAGGGCCAGAAACGCCCCAAACTTGGTTTCGATGCTCCATCTACCTACGGGCCATTTGCCCTTCAACTGCAGAGGGAGAATGAAACTGTCAAAAGAACCGGTGAGCGCTTTGTTCAGGGCAAATGGAAGGCCATCGGCGGACAGTCCCGCCATTCGGTACCAACTCAGACCGGTTTCCACCCCCCAGTATTCTTTCTCATAGAGCGCTCCGCGAAGAGAAAGAGGTGGGATCGCTGGAGACATCGGAGCATCCACAGGAAAAAAAAGAGAGGTGCCGAACTGAAGTTTCTGAGCAGGCAGCGAACAAGTGGCTCCAAAGAGCAGAATGCACACAGTTATGGCTGCCTTGTGGGGCACTGTCAGCCTCCCATTGATTCCTCTATGGTCTGCCGCACCCCGTCGTTCATGGCAAGCAGCCAGGCATTCTTGAATCCGATCTGCCGCAAAGACTCCATGAAGGCCTCCGCGCGCTCCACATCACGAAAGGCGCCGAGGGTGTATTTCCAGAAACCATCTTCGTAACGCGTACGGAAGTTCAGGTTCTCGCCGTCGAACATGCTCATATCGACTTCTTCATAGGCGCCGATCTGAACAAAATACCAGACACCCTGGCCAAAGTATCCGCTGGAATCCATATCGCCGTAGGCCGACTGGTCGATCATGTGGACATTGCGCAGGCTGTCGATCTCCATTTGCATGGCCTTGATCTGCTCCGATGTAAGCTCCGGGGCAGACAGGCCGAACCGACTGAACCAAAATCCAGCGAAAGCAACCAGAAGGATCAGGGCCGCCCAGAACCCGGCACGGTACACCGTCAGAGATGCATTCCCATCGTTGGCAGTATCCGTGGAGGAGCGGCTCTTCAGCGCGTCCAATTCACTTTGCAAGCGATCGATCTTCTCCTGTGCGTGTCTTGGGATGTAGCTCATGGCATCTGAGAAAAAGGTAGGCTCGAATGTAAGTGAAACAGGGCCAACCGCTGACCGCTGAGCGAGGGAGAATGCGACCGAGATGTGAACACTGCAGGCAGACCAAATGCCTCGCTGTTCTCCTCTGTCCAGGAAGAAGGGGCCGATTGGGTCGCAGTCACATACTGGGCACTGCCCGGCTGTATGAGTTCAGCCAAATAAGCAGCTGCAAATCCCTCCAGTCCACCGACGAGTGTGAAGCGTCCCTCGGAGGCCATTCCCGCAATGAAACCGGTCAGAAAAGCCAGATCGTATCCGCCAAAAAAGGTGAGTGAGGTAAAGGCACCCCTGCTCATCGGATGCCGACGCAATGCCTTTTGGGCCACGTAGACCACGGCCTCGATACGGTCCGTGTCGAGGAGCGGTTTCAGCGACTCCTCCAGACGCACAGAAGCGTGAATGTAGAGTTGCATGGCGGCAAAGATGCAAGTGGACGGATTCATCAAACGAACACCTGCCCACAAGCTGCCCTTTAAGGCTTCCCATTCAGCGAGCCTGCGGCCCTTGTCGAATGCCGAACGGCACTCTGCGCTGGTCATGGATGGTTGATGGTAGGGGTTCCGGCTTCCAAAGCCCACGGTGCGTTCCATGATGGAAGCCCTGTGGAGCCAATAGTTGATCGATGCTCCTGGTTCATGCCACCCCCCGAGATCCACGAGGTATTCCTCGAGTTTTTCGCCACCGAATTCCTCACGCAATTGATCGCGGTCAAGATGTTCCAACAACTGACTCAATGTTCCCGATTCCCATCCAAGCCATTCACGCTGTATGTCGTGATCGGTCAACAAATGATACGCCCGCAGCCGCCAGGGCGACATGGGCTGCTCGGACTGAAGGCGGGCCGCCCACTCCAGCTGATCCTCCAAACGCGGAACAGCGGCGGCATCCATACCCAGTCGGGTCTTCAGGTCCAGTATGTTGAGTTCTTCATTCAATGAAAGACGAAATCTGTTGGTATGAGCCCGACCTGCACGCTGTCGACCAGTGACATGTCCGATCCAAAGCGTATCATATAACCGGGCACATCGAAAGATAGCGCATTTCCCGCTACGATCTGCCCACGGATGGGGTCGTGATCCAGCGAATAATAACTGCCCTTTTTCAATTCAAAAAAGCTCCCAGGAGCAGACAGGTCCATGGCCATGATGCTTCCTCCGTAGGCGTTATTCAAAAAACAGAGGCGGTTGTTTTGCTGGTCATGGATGAGTTCGCCCGGATGCCCTATCGCAAGGTCGATCGGATATTCCGAGAGGATCTGCCCGTCGGCATCCATTTCGATGAGCTTTCCCTGAGTGTCGTTGGCCGGATCGCTCCAGTCGGCATAACCCGAGCATAGCACCCAGATACGGCCCTGTATGACTTGCAGGCTGTTGGGCTGATCGCCAAGGACCATCTGCCCCATCACGCTGTCCGAAGCTGTGTGGATGATGTGCACCGTAGAATCCCGACCAAATCCTCCGGAATTCAAGACATAGAGTCGGTCACCAAGCACGGCCATGCGTTCCGGCCCCACACCCACATCGAAGCTTTGGCTCAGTGACAGGTCGGATGCATTCAGCACAAAGACTTTGTCCGTGGCCCAGTCGGTGGCTGCCACCCGTCCATCGGACAGCCCCTGCACATAACGCGGAGACCCGAGCAATTGAGTAGAACGCAGGGCATTCAAAGTGCCTTTTTGGACGACTTCGATCCTCCCGCTCAGATTGGCCACGATGTACAATTCATCCCCGACCAGTTCCGCACTTTGCAGCACCGATCCCAAGGGAAATCCATTGGCCAGAAAAAAGGCTTCATTCACCACTTGCCCATCTTCATCCACATGACTGAGCGAGCCGCTGCCCGAGGTGAACGGCCCTTCGTTCACGACAAATGTGCCGGAGGCATAGGGGTCCGTGGGGGCAGGCAATGGATCGTTGTCGTTTTCCTCGCAGGCAACAAGCAACAGTGCAGCCAGGCAAATGGGTAAGCATGCCGCTGTCCATTTTGCTCTTTTAATGAATGTACTCTTCATTTTGGGTTGTTTTTATGTGAAATGCGATAAACCAGTCGGAGCCTGTAGTTTCTGCCGGGCATGGGCATGTGCGGCTGATAGGCATAGGCAGCATCGAAAAGATTGAGAACGGAGAGTGAAAGCGAAAACCGCTGTCTTTTGAACCGAATGTCCTGTCCGAGCGACAGATCGTAGACCGACAGTCCGTCAAGCCGCCCCAATGTTCCTCCGTTGCTGAATTGATTCCAATCACTGGTTTCCTGAGCACTCAACCTCATATGCGTACGTCGATAGGCCAAATGGCCTTGCATGCGCAGCCGATGCTCCGGGAAACCGGGCGTCTGCACCTGCCCATTTCCATTGTCGCGAACCCCTTGGGTGTATTGATAGGCCAATTCCATCGACCCTTTCCAGCTTTTGCCCTGAACAGCCGTCCCGAACGAAGCCTCCACTCCTTTACCCGAACTGGATCGAATGTTTTCAGGAGACCAGAAGCTCGTCTCTGTGGGTAGCCAGACGATCATGTCCTCGATGGAATAGAAAAATCCGCCTACCCTCAAATGGCCCTTCCAAGCATCGGAAAAAGTGTGCTCCTTTCGGAACTCAAGCTCGAACAGATTTCCATTTTCGCTCTTCAATTCAGGGTTTCCGCCATTGAACCAATAGAGATCGTTCATTCCCGGGCGCCGGTTCACCTGGTCGAATCGCATCTTCATCTCCATGCCTGAAAAAGGGAACAAAAGGGAAGCGTGCAGGGCAGGCAAGATCGCTCCGTCCGTTGCATGGTCGATCCGGCCGCGCAGCTGAAGATCTCCTTCATCCAAAAATGCATAGCGATAACGAAGGGCTCCGATCCACTGATTCCGCTTTCCTGCCTTCTCGAATCCATAGACCGAAACGTGCAGCAGATCCGAACTCAGATCCAGACGGCTCTTCTCAGAGAGGGCCATTCCCTTCTGCAAACGGGCCATCAGCGTGTGTGCGGCATTGAAATCATAGAGCGAAGCTGAGCGATTCCTGTAGTCGCCATCCTCATGGAACCAGGCCAACTGAAGCTGCATGTCCTTTTCCCTGTAACGAATGAACTGCCGAAGGAACAGATCGCGCTGTCTTTGTCCCTGGGAGATCTGCTCCACATTTCCAGCCACGCCCTGATCTTGTTGCTGATACCAAAAAGAAGCATCCAGCCAACCTTCACCCGCTTTTCGGCTGAGGCTGTATTTGGCCATATCCTGGCGGAAGTCCGCATCGCTCCTCTTGTGGCGCTCACCCCGGGCATTCAGATAGATGAAATCGTTATCTGCCTGGGTGCGTCCCCATTGCAGCCGGTGGACCCATGCTCCGGATCGCCATGCGGTTGAAACATTCGATGACCAAAACCCAAAGCTTCCCGCTGCGGAATGAAGCGTGAGCCATTCGGTAGGATCGGCAGATTCATTCTGAAGATGCAGCACTCCGCCGGCGGCATTCGACCCCTGCATGCCCAGTGATGATCCCTCGCCAAAGGAGATGTGACCAAATGCATGTCCGGATACAGCACTTAGATCGGCCACCCCAAGAGCAGGCGAATTGATGGGCAGACCCTCCCACATGATGCGTGTATGTGCAGCTGGAAGGCCGCGGAAGGAAAGTTGCGCATAAGCGCCAGGCAGCGCAGTACGTATCCAAAGCCGGGTCTGGTTCTGCAATTGACGGGAAAGTAAATCTCCCATTCTGGATCCGGAAATGGACGACAAAGAATCTCTGTTCTCCTGCCCGTCATAGAGCCGGGAGGCAGTGACCATTACTTCCTGCAGATCCTGAGCATGGAGTCCGCTCAGTTGCAAAAAGCCAAATACGATCCAGCAGCGGGTGCGCATGATCTGGAATTGCCTTTGGTCCCGAAGGCTTCATCCTCAGTTGTTTTTTGGGCAGGTCTTCTGGCTTGGCCCCTGTCTTTCTCCTTCCCGATGGAATATCAGTGGATCGATCGAAAGCAGTTCAGGACCTTACAGCTGCGGGCACAGCTCCTGACTTGAACAGGATTCCCTTTTCATCGCCTCGCGGCGAACCCATTGGACAAAGCTACATCAACAGTAAGCTGATGGAGGGAACTTTTTGATGCTTTTTTCATTATTCCCTACATGCCTCGCAAACCGCTGCCTCAAAAGATCTGCGTCACCTGCCAAAAGCCCTACAGCTGGCGCAAGAAGTGGGAGAAGAACTGGGACGAAGTGCGGTATTGCTCAGAGCGCTGCAGGAAGAACAAGAACAGCTTATGAACATCCTTATTTGGTTGCAGCGCGATCTGCGTCTGCACGATAACGAGATCTTTCACCGGGCCGGACAAGAGGGCCACCACATATTGCCTGTTTTTGTTTTTGATGAGACCGAATCCATGGCCTTCCCAAGCGGTTTGTCCCGATGGTCGGAGAACAAAAAGGCCTTTCTTCAGGAGTGCCTCTCAGACCTCAGATCTTCCCTGTCGGCATTTGGTGTGCCTTTGCTCTATCGAGAGGGAGATACAGTACAAGTACTTTCTGAGCTGTTTGCTGCACATTCGATCGATGAGGTGTGGTTCACCGACACGGCCGGAACGGAAGAACAACGACGTCAGGAAAAACTCTGTCAAAAACTGGCGCACAGGAGCTTCTCCGGACAAAGCCTCCTGCATCCTGATGACCTGCCATTCAAGGAAGAAGCATGCCCAAGAGTGTTCACGGCCTTTCGAAAAAAGGTGGAGAAGTACGGGTGCTATCGCGACCCCTTACCCACCCCTTCCGTTCTTCGGCCCATAGCTGCCCGTTTTGAAGATTTTCTCCCAGACCCGTCAGAACGGAGCATTCATCCGCATTCTGCTTTTCCCTTCCGAGGTGGAGAAAGCGCTGGCTTGGATCGCCTCGAGGAATGGATGTGGAAGGAAGACCGACTCAGGGAATACAAGGAGACCCGAAACGGCATGCTCGGCACTTCCTACTCCTCCAAGTTTTCGCCTTGGATCGCCTGGGGCTGCCTCTCCCCGAAATTCATTTTAAATGAGATCCGCCGCTACGAAGAAGAGCGCATATCCAATTCCAGCACCTATTGGCTGATATTTGAGCTTTTGTGGCGTGATTTTTTTCATTTCACCTGGCGGAAAGAGCGTGGACACTTCTTCAAGGAACAGGAAGAGGCCCACATTCGATCGGGCCGCTCCCTCCTGCTCTGGCAGGAAGGTCGAACAGGACAGGATTTCGTTGATGCCCACATGAGGGAATTGCTGCATACCGGCTTTATGAGCAACCGGGGGCGGCAGAACGTGGCCAGCTATCTGGTCCATGCTTTAAAGGAGCACTGGTTGCTTGGCGCTCAATGGTTTGAGCATTCGCTGATCGACTACGAGGTCTGCAGCAACTACGGCAATTGGACCTATGTGGCTGGTGTAGGAAACGACCCGAGAGACCATCGTGTGTTCAATCCGCGCATACAGGCCGAACGATATGACCCCGATAAGCGTTATGTGCATACTTGGATAAATAAGGAATAATGAGCCCTACCGCTGACCAAAGCAAAAATGCCAAAACCGAAAAGATGAATGAAAAGATCAGGACGGCCTATATGGAATACCGACTGCTCAAGGGAGAATTCCCTGGGAGCGTCTTTGCATTCTGTAAGGAACTGAAGATCAAAGAATCTGTGTTCTATGAGCACTACAACAGCTTCAGCCAGATCGAATCTGCATTTTGGAAAAACAAACTGGAGACCACTGTCCGCCGACTCAAAGACTCCTCGGACTGGACGGGATTCAGCAGCCGGGAAAAGTTGTTGGCGTTCTATTTTACATGGTTCGAGGAACTCCTTCAGGAGCGCAGTTTTGCTCTGTTGAGCTTCCCGGAAAAGCCCAGCACGCCCTTTTCGGACAATCCGCTGGATGCCACCAAGTCCCATTTTGAGGATTTCGTCAAGGAGCTGCTCACCGAGGGAGAGGGCAATGGAGAGATCGCCTCCCGCGGACCGGTCTCTGCTCGCTATGCCGACATGTTGTGGATGCAGTTCGTCTTCCTTTTCAACTATTGGAGAAAAGACCAAAGCGCTGGATTCGAACATACCGATGCAGCCATTGAAAAGAGTGTGAACCTTGGATTCGATCTGATGGGCAAAGGCATCGTGGAATCTCTGGTCGATTTTGGAAAATTCCTGCTCAAGCAGGACCGATGAAAGAACAAAAGAAAATCCCGGTCACCAAGGTGCAGCGGGCCAGTCGCTTCGTGGCCACAGGTGCGCGCGTCGGTGGTAACTATCTGAAGTATTATTCCAAAAAACTCATCAAGCCCGATCAGGGTCGGGATGAGTTGGATGCGGACAATGCGGAAGACATCTACAACTCCCTCTCTGAACTCAAGGGAAGCGCACTGAAGGTGGCGCAAATGCTGAGTATGGACCAGGGAATGCTGCCCGGAGTCTACGCGGAAAAATTCTCCCAGGCACAGTACAACGCGCCTCCACTCTCCTATCCATTGGTCGTCAAAACCTTTCAGCGCGAATTGGGACAGGGACCAGAGCATTTCTTCGACTCCTTCGGTAAGAGTGCTGCAGCGGCAGCCTCCATTGGGCAGGTGCACAAGGGGCGGATCGGAAAGACGGTCTATGCGGTCAAGGTGCAGTATCCCGGAGTTGCAGACAGCATCCACTCCGACCTGCGCATGGTCAAGCCCATTGCCCAGCGCATGTTCAACATCAGTGAGGCCGATATCAACCACTACCTGAGCGAGGTTGAGGAGCGGCTCATCGAGGAGTGTGATTACGGCCTTGAGTACACCCGCAGTCTGGAGATCGCAGATCACTGCCGACACATACCCGATCTGCAGTTCCCCGAATATCTGCCCAAGATCAGCTCGCGAAGGATCCTGACGATGGAATGGCTTCCCGGAGCGCATATGGAAGAATTCCTCAAGGCAGATCCCGATCAAAAGACGCGCGATCGTTTGGGACAGGCCATTTGGGACTTCTACGACCACCAGATCCACAGCATGAAACAAGTGCATGCGGACCCACATCCGGGAAATTTCCTCCTCCAATCCTCAGGGACGGTCGGTGTGATCGACTTTGGCTGCGTCAAGACACTGACCGACGAATTCTACACCCGTTATTTCCGCTTGCTCAACGTAGAAGACGGAAAAGAACCCGAGGACTACGAATCCCTCTTGTACGACCTGCAGTATCTGCTCAAGGAGGACCGTGCGGATGATGCGGCCTACTACAAAAAACGCATCCTTGAGTTGAATCAGATACTCGGCAGACCCTTTCACCACGAGGAGTTCGATTTTGGTGATCCCGCCTACTTTTCTTCCATCTACAGACTCAGTGAGGAACTCAGCAAGGACAAACGCCTGCGCAGTGCCAATGGGGCAAGAGGTCCAAAGGACGCCTTGTACATCAACCGCACCTATTTTGGTTTGTACTCGCTGCTGAATCGTCTTGGTGCGCGCATAAAGGTGACTTCACCGATCTCATCCCTTTCTTTGCAGGCCTAAGCACCTCATTTGACTTATCTGCTCATTGGTTCGATCGTCGGTGTCAGCCTGTTGGCATTCCGGGAACCTCGAATATTCCATCGCCTTTGTTTTTGGGTGGAACCCGTTTTGGCCGGAGACGGTCTGCGCATGATCGGTTCGGCCTTCCTCCATGCAGATACCACCCATTTGGCCTTCAATATGCTCAGCCTCTACTTTTTTGGCGATGCATTGGAGGCCTCCCTTCATTCCGGGCAATACGCAGCGATCGCTTTGGGCAGTTTGGTCGGAGGCAATCTTCTTGCACTCCGGATGCACAGAAAAGACCCGAACTACCGTGCGGTCGGAGCATCAGGCATGGTGAGCGGACTCATTTTCTCGGCCATCATCCTCTATCCAGAGATTCGCATCGGCATCCTCTTTCTGCCGTTCATGCTGCCCGGATGGATCTACGGTCTGCTCTTTCTGGGCATCTCTCTCTTTGGAATGAAAAAAGCCGTGGACAACATCGGTCATGAAGCCCATTTGGGCGGAGCACTTTCCGGACTTTTCTTGACCCTGGTCATGTTCCCGGATCGTCTGAGTTTGGATAATCTCGAGCTTATGGCCCTGGCTGTCCCTTGCATCACACTGCTCGCCCTGAGCCTGTTCAAGCCAGCGCTTTTTGAGCGCATCGGACAAAGAGACCACTGAATGAAGCAGGCATTTGGGGTATTGACCTACATTCGAAATGTAAAAGGAAACCACAGTGAATTTCTGCTCTGAATGCGGATCGGCCGAGCTGGACTTCAAAGTCCCGGAAGGCGATCATTTGCCCCGTTTCGTTTGTGCTGGCTGTGGGCTGATCCATTACGAGAATCCGAGGATGATCGTGGGCTGTATTCCCGTATGGAAGGACCGTGTTCTGATTGCCCGCAGGGCCATTGAACCGCGATATGGTCTGTGGAATCTGCCCTGCGGTTTCCTCGAATCGGGTGAGACCGTGGAAGAAGGCGCTAAAAGAGAAGTGCTGGAGGAGACAGGTGCTGAAGTGGATCTGATCCGACTCCATACCGTCTACAATCTGCCACACGCCCGGCAGGTCTACCTCATATTCTTGGCCGAGATGCGATCAGAGAACTGTTCGACCACACTGGAAAGCAGCGAGGTTCAATTGTTCACAGAAGAAGAGATGCCCTGGTCGGAAATGGCTTTTACATCGAGCACCTTTGCCCTGCGGAGCTACTTTTCGGACCGAAAAACAGCCAACAAAACCGTGCATTTTGGTACGCATCGGCCTGAATGACCAGAGAACCAATGGAGTACATTGAATACAGACACAATGAAGGATCCAGGGACAAACGCATTCTTGTTCTGCTCCATGGATACGGCAGCAACGAACACGATCTTCCGGGCTTGGGAAGTGCCCTGAGCAGCGACTGTACCCTTCTCAGCCTGCGTGCGCCGATCGACCTTCCTTTTGGCGGTCATGCATGGTTTTCGCTCTATCCCCAGGAGAAGGGATTCAAAGCAGATATTCCAGAGGCATTGAAGGCACTGGACCGACTCGAACAGCTGCTCGAAGAACTCATCGAACGCTATGCCCCGGCCTCCGGCAAGGTCTGGCTCCTTGGATTCAGCCAGGGGAGCATGCTCAGTCAGGCACTGATGCTCCGTAAGAGTGAGCAGATCGAAGGCGTCATCGGTCTGAGCGGTTATCTGCCCGATCCACTCATTCCAGAAGCCCTTCCTTCGCCCGAACAGATGCCCAGGATATTGCTCGTCCACGGTACGGAAGATGAGGTGATCGATGTGGAGAAGGCACGCAGATCGCATCGGTGGTACCAGGAGCAAGGGATCCAACACGAATACCATGAATTTTCGATCGGCCATGAGGTGGGTATGGAGGAGATCGACCTGATGGACAAATGGTGGCAGAAAATGGGCGAAGCACAATAGGAACATACATTTGCCCTCATGCAGATACAGCCCACCCCTTTACCCGGACTTTTGCTCATCGAACCGCGTGTATTCGGTGATAAACGCGGGTATTTCATGGAAACCTACAGCAGCGGGCCATTGGCCGAGCAGGGGCTTTTCGCCCATTTCGTTCAGGACAACGAATCGCTCTCTCAGAAGGGCGTGCTTCGAGGCCTGCACTGGCAGGCTCCGCCTTTTGCGCAGGGCAAGCTCGTTCGCGTGGTCAGCGGGGCCGTCTTTGACGCAGTGGTCGACATTCGCCTTGGATCTCCCACCTATGGCCGCTCCTTTGGTCTTCGACTGGATGGCGAGAACAAACGCATGCTCTACATCCCTCCTGGTTTTGCCCATGGATTCGCTACGCTGGAAGACGACACGCGTTTTCTCTATAAATGCACCGGACCGTACAACAAAGAGAGTGAGGGCTGCATTCATGTGAACGACCCGGCCCTGGGCATCGATTGGGGCATCGACGAGCCCATCCTCTCCGATAAGGATGCCGCGGCACCTCTGCTGGCCGACATTCAAAGTCCTTTCAGCTATGCGGGATAAATGGCTCCGATCCATTGGTGCGGCCGTTGTCCTGCTGGGCATCGGCGCGTTCCTTGCCGCCTCGATCTCGTCCAATGATGAAGCTCAAACAGAGGCAGACAGAGAAAAGCAGGATGCACCCTACTCAGTGGTGGCCCTTCCAATTCCAGATGCGATCGACCTGGCTGGTGAGTACGCTCCACTGACCGATCCAGACGTGCGCGAACGCTTGGACAGGGAACTTCTGGTCAATACCTATTGGCAGTCGAACGGACTTCTGCTGCTGAAACGAACGAACAGGTATTTTCCAAGGATCGAAGAACTGCTTGCCGAAGAAAAGATCCCGCTGGATTTCAAATACCTCGCCTTGGCCGAGAGCGGACTGGACCATGTGGTCTCCCCTTCCGGCGCAGCCGGATTCTGGCAGATCATGAAGACAACAGGACGCGAACTCGGCTTGCGGATAGACAAGCAAGTGGACGAGCGCTATCACCTCGAAAAGGCCACCCGCGCTGCCTGTTCTTACCTGAAAGACGCATACGAAGAATTCGGAAGCTGGACGCTTGCAGCGGCCTCCTACAATATGGGAGTGAGCGGATTGAAACGGCAAATGGAACGGCAGGCCTGCGGAAACTACTATGATCTGCTGCTCAACAAGGAGACCAGCCGTTATGTGTTTCGGATCCTCGCCCTGAAGAAGATCCTCGAGGCTCCGGAGGAACATGGGTTCAGCTTTACCGCCTCCGACCTGTATGCGCCCTTCAGCCTGCGTGAGCGCGTTCTAAGCGAAGGGAACCACGACCTGATGGCGCTGGCCAAAAGCGAAGGCATCTCGTACAAATCTCTCATCCGCTATAACCCCTGGCTACGCAGTGACCAGCTCACTGTAGCTGCAGGTGAAGCCTGTATCCTTCAGCTTCCAATGTCTGAAGAGATCCAAAAGGAGACCAGCACTCCATCCGAAACGGCTGAACCGCTGGACTCTTCCGTTGTTGAATAGACCATCGTGAAGTCAAGCGGATCAGAAAAAGAGCGCATGCTCGAGGTTTGGGGTGCACGGGTGCACAACCTGCAAAATGTGGATGTGCACATTCCCCGGGACCAGTTGGTCGTGGTGACCGGACTGAGCGGTAGCGGAAAATCTTCACTGGCCTTTGACACCATCTTTGCGGAAGGGCAGCGCCGATATATGGAAACGCTTTCCGCTTATGCCCGGCAATTCATCGGCAATATGGAACGGCCAGAGGTGGATAAGGTCAATGGTCTCAGCCCGGTGATCAGCATCGAGCAAAAGACCACGAGCCGGAGCCCGAGATCCACGGTAGGCACGGTCACAGAGATCTACGACTTCCTCCGCCTGCTTTTTGCCCGTGCAGGAACGGCCTACAGCTACGAGACTGGAGAAGCCATGGTCCAATACAGCGATGAGCAGATCATGCAGCTGTTGATGGAGAGCGAGGCGAACAACAAGATCCAGCTGCTCGCTCCTTTGGTCCGGGCACGGAAGGGACACTACCGAGAGCTTTTTGAACAAGTGGCCCGTCAGGGTTATGTGCGTGTCCGCGTGGATGGACAGATCGTGGAGATCAGCCGCGGAATGAAACTCGACCGCTACAAGACCCACGACATCGAACTGGTCATCGATCGCCTTCAACTCTCAGAGGGAACGGAAGAACGACTGAAAAAATCCTTGGAAACGGCCATGAGCCTCGGAAAGGGAAGTGTCATGGTCCTTTCGGAAAGCCGCGATGAACCGCGCTACTTCAGTCGGCACCTGATGTGCCCGACCACCGGCATCTCCTACCCAGAACCCGAACCAAACACCTTTTCCTTCAATTCCCCAAAAGGCGCCTGCTCCAGCTGCAACGGACTCGGAACGGTGGCCCGGGTCGAATTGAGCAAGGTCATTCCAGATCCTTCCCTCAGCATCCGGAAAGGCGGGATCGCACCATTGGGAACCTTCAAGAAGTCATGGATCTTCAATCAGATCGAGATCATTGGGGACCGTTTTGGATTCAGCTTGAATACCGCCATAGAAGACATCCCAAAAGAAGGCATGGAGGTCATTCTCAAAGGATCGAAGGAATCCTTCGAAGTGGAGAACAAGGCCATGGGTGTGACGCGCAACTACAGCCTGCAATTCGAGGGCATCATCCGGTTCATCGAAGAACAGGCCCGGGAAGCCAAGAGCCGAAAGATCAAGCGCTGGGCGGAGGACTTCATGGACAAGGTCCCCTGCAGCGACTGCGGAGGAAGCCGCTTGAATCAGACCGCCCGGAACTTCCGGATCGCAGGACAGAATATCCACGAAGTAAGTGCCCGTTCCATTGACGGATTTGCCCAATGGCTGGAAGAAGCAGAAGCCCATCTAACCGGAAAACAAGCGGTGATCGCAGCGGAGGTTTTCAAGGAACTCAAGGCCCGAACGGGCTTTATGCTCAATGTGGGATTGAATTACCTGAGCCTTGACCGTTCGGCCAAGACCCTTTCCGGCGGAGAGGCGCAACGCATCCGATTGGCCACGCAGATCGGTTCTCAACTCACCAATGTGCTCTACATCCTTGACGAGCCGAGCATTGGGCTGCACCAGCGGGACAACCAGCGGCTGATCGGTTCGCTGACCGAATTGCGGGACCTCGGGAATTCGGTCATGGTGGTGGAGCACGACCGGGACATGATGGAAGCCGCTGACTTCATCCTGGACATCGGTCCGGGTGCGGGAAAACACGGAGGGCGGATCGTCAACAGCGGAACGATGAAGGAACTCATCGCAGGCGAAGGGGTCACCTCAGACTATTTGAGCGGAAGACGGACCATCGCCCTGCCCGAAAAGAGAAGACGTCCGAATGGCCAGTGGCTGGAACTCAAGGGCGCCAGCGGACACAACCTCCAGAAGGTCGATGTGCGCATCCCTTTGGGCATGCTTGTTCTGGTGACTGGGGTTTCTGGCAGTGGCAAATCCACGCTCATCAATGAGACCCTCTACCCCATTTTGAATCAGCATTTCTTTCGCGCCGTTCAGAAACCATTACCCTACACCTCCATCAAAGGGCTGAAGCACCTGGATAAGGTGATCGAGATCGATCAATCGCCCATTGGGAGGACGCCCCGCAGCAATCCTGCGACCTACACCGGTGTTCTCAGCGAGATCCGCAACCTATTCGCTCAGCTCCCGGAAGCCAAGATCAGGGGCTACAAACCCGGACGGTTCAGCTTCAATGTGAAGGGCGGAAGATGCGAGACCTGCGAAGGGGCCGGTCTGAAGACCATCGAGATGAATTTTCTGCCCGATGTCTATGTGCACTGCGAGGCCTGCAACGGAAAACGCTTCAACAGAGAAACCCTGGAAGTGCGCTATAAGGGCAAGTCCATCGCCGATGTACTGGCCATGAGCGTGGATGAAGCTGTCGATTTCTTTGAACACCTGCCCCGGGTGATGCAGAAGATCCGCACGCTTTCCAACGTAGGCCTGGGCTACATCACTTTGGGACAACAAAGTACCACCCTATCCGGTGGCGAAGCACAGCGCGTCAAACTGGCCACGGAGCTGAGCAAGAAAGACACCGGAAACACCCTGTACATTCTGGATGAACCCACCACAGGGCTGCACTTTGAAGATGTTCGTGTGCTGATGGATGTACTGCAGCATTTGGTGGACCGCGGAAACTCGGTCCTTGTGATCGAACACAATTTGGATGTCATCAAGCTCGCAGACCACATCATCGATATTGGCCCAGAAGGCGGAAGCGGTGGCGGGCAGGTAGTCGCCCAAGGTGCTCCGGAGGAAGTGGCGGCTTCGGACAAGGGACACACCGCCTCTTTTCTCGCACGTGAACTGGCGGCAAGTCTCGCCACTTAAAGTCTATATTTGAAGGGAATGGAGGCGTATGTCGTTTCGGCCCGAAAGTACCGTCCCAGCCGCTTTGAGGAAGTGGTCGGGCAGTCGCATGTGACCGGTACCCTGGAAAAGGCCATCAAGAGCGATCATCTTGCACAGGCACTGCTGTTCACCGGTCCACGCGGAGTGGGAAAAACCAGTTGTGCGCGCATTCTGGCCCGCATGATCAATGAAGAGAGTGGCATGGAGGGATCCAGTGATTTCTCCTTCAACATCTTCGAACTCGATGCGGCCTCGAACAATTCTGTAGACGACATCCGCAGCCTGATCGAGCAGGTCCGGTTCGCTCCCCAGAACGGCAAATTCAAGGTGTACATCATTGACGAGGTGCACATGCTCTCACAGGCGGCCTTCAATGCCTTTCTTAAAACCCTTGAAGAGCCACCGGCCCACGCCATTTTCATCCTGGCGACCACTGAGAAGCACAAGATCATACCCACCATCCTTTCCAGATGTCAGATCTATGATTTTCGGCGCATTGGCGTTACGGATATCGTTGGGCATTTGAAGAATGTGGCGGCGGCAGAGGGGATCGAGGCCGATGAATCAGCCCTGCACCTGATCGCTGAAAAAGCCGATGGAGCCCTTCGGGATGCGCTGTCCATTTTTGACCGGATGGCCACCTTTGGCGGACAGAAGATCCTCCACGAGACGGTCTTGACCAACCTGAGAATACTCGACCACGCCCTCTACTTCCAGGTCACCCAGGCCGCGCTGGAAAACGACCACCGACAGTTGCTTCTGCTCTTTGCTGAGATCCTGGACAAGGGTTTCGATGGTCATCTCTTTCTCAATGGACTCGCGGCTCATTTACGCGATCTGATGGTGGCAAGTGACCAGGCGACCATTGGTCTGCTCGAAAAGAGTCAGGAACTGAAAGCAAACTATGCACAACAGGGAGCGCTCATCGATACGGCCATACTGACAGAAGGACTGCAACTGCTCTCAGAGGCCGATGCACGCTACAGGAACAGTTCCAATGCACGCCTTTTGGTCGAACTCAGCCTGTTGAAGCTCGGGGAGATCCTCTCGGGCAAAAAAAAAAGTCCTGATCCAAGGCCGGTAACTCAAGAAAGTGCCAAGGCAATTCCGCCGCCAAAACCGACGCCGGTAGCTGAGAACAAAGAGCCCGCGCCTGCCGTCAAAGAACAAGCCGCCGAAAAGGCCCCTGAAATCTCTAAGGCAGACATACCGCCTGAAGCGCCTGCCCCCGTTCTTCCTGTTGCTGCCGACGCGCAACAAGATTCAACTGAAAAGCTCCCCGCCCCACCGACTGAAGAGAAAGTGGAGAACCGACAGGTGCTGCGCAAGAAAAAAAGTCGACTGGATCTTTCAGCCGAGGCAAGGGAATCGGATGGCTCTGATGAAAATGAGGGCGATGGAGACAGCACAAGCAGCGTGTTCGAACTCGATCTGCTGCTTGGAAAGTGGAAGGAACTGAGCGATCACTTCAGAGCGTCCAATCCAAATGCAGCTTCCATATTGAGCGGCACCGAACCGGTCAAGAACTCGGAAGGGAATATTGAACTCACCGTGGGCAGTCAGACCGCAAGGAACATCCTTCAAAGCATCCGTACCGAAATGACTTCCTGGCTCAAGGAGCAACTGGGCTTAAAGGAGCTTCGATTGGAACTGATCGTTTCTGAAGAGGAACAGGAAAAGAAACCCTATTTCCGGGAAGAGATCCACGAGCACTTCGTACAGGAAAATCCAGCCATCAATGAACTGATGGACAAGATGAAGCTCAAACTGAAATGAGCCGAAGGCGATCCCTCCTTTTGGTGCTGTGTGCTCTGCTCCACCTTCAATTTCAATCCGATCAGGAGATCCTGACCATCCAAAAGGAAGAGCTGACCGGGGAGTTCACGCCATCACGACATTCGGATTTTGTTCGGCTCCGGCCGCCCTACACCCGGCGTTCTGATGCCTGGCTCCGCAAGGAGACAGCCAATGCCTTTCAACAAATGGCCGATGCTGCGCGAAAGGACGGCATCTCTTTGGTCGTTGTTTCCGCCACCCGGAACAAGGCCTATCAGAAGCGGATCTGGGAAAACAAGTGGGCCCAAAGAAAGGGGAGCGATGTTGAGAAAGCCCGGGACATACTCAAATACAGCAGCATGCCGGGAACTTCAAGGCACCATTGGGGCACCGATTTGGACATCAACGACCTGAACACATCCTGGTGGCACAGCGGAACAGGAGCAAAATGCTGGCTTTGGCTGAACGAACATGCAGCCTCCTTTGGATTTTTTCAGCCCTACAGCGGCTCGGAGCAACAGCGGCTGAGCGGCTATAAGGAAGAGCGCTGGCACTGGTCGTACATGCCGCAGTCCAAGCCTTTTTTGCGGGCCTACAATCAGCTGGTGGATTACACAGATCTCCACGGCTTTTCAGGTGCCGAAGCCGCAGAAGAGATTCGGGTGATTCAGGACTATGTGAACGGCATCAAACGCGATCAGTAGATCTTCGGATCGTACAGCTCGGGGTGCTTCGGGTGGATGTCTTTGTAAAATGCCTCGATGAGCTGCATGTCCTTTTCAAAATCTCCGGTCGGATGGACAAGTCGGGTCACGCCGGCCACCTTCTTTTTATAGTCCAAATAGCCCAAAGCGATCGGAACATTTGCTTCAAGTGCTATTCTGTAAAATCCTGTTCGCCAACGCCCTACCTTTTTTCGGGTTCCTTCAGCCGGAACCATTACCACGATGTCTTTATTTCTGCGCAACAGATCCGCTGCAAAGGCCGCCAAGCCTGAACCTCTGTTCTTCTGATCCACGCCGATCGCGCCGGTCCACCGAAAAAAGAATCCGAATATGCTGCGCGTGTAGGCCTGCTTGATGAAGTAACGCAGTGGGATCTCCATTTGCCAAAAAGCGCCCAGCGCAAAAATGAAATCCCAGTTGGAGGTGTGCGGAGCAGCGATCACTACGGATGGGATCGCCCCTTTGGTGTCCATTATATCCAGCTTCCAGCCGAAGACCCAAAATACCAGACGGGCAAAGTGTTTTTTCATTGTTCTTTTTCTTCGTTGAATCCCATGAGCTGCACCTTTTGCTCGGCCCGTGTCACGGCTGTATACAACCAGCGCTTGTCCTCCAGCATCCAGCGTCCCTCAGGCAGCCAGGGCTTCTCGATCAATACGCGCTTCCATTGCCCGCCTTGCGATTTATGGCAGGTCACGGCATAGGCGAATTTGACCTGCAGTGCCTGAAGATATGGATCCGTGAGTACGGCCTTTCTCTTCTTGGCTCCACTCAGGTGACCGTGCTCGGCCTGCACATCCCGGTAGAGCTGCTGCATTCGCGCCGAGGGAAAGCTCGGCGTCTCGATCGACAGGGAATCAAGATGCACCCAGGCTTCCAGTTCGTGGGCTTTGCCAGATATATGCATAAGCAATCGAAGCTGTGCGAAGCGCAGACCGTATTTGTCTTCATAACGAAGGATGCGCTGCACCTCCATCTGTTCGCCGTTGGCGATGAATCCTCCCTGCTCCTGCCCCAGCCAGAAGTAGTTGTTGCGGACCACCATCAGATGGTCACCGGCAGAAAGCTCCTCTTCTCTGTACAGCACCCTGGCCCGTATGGCCTGATTCACCGCATTTGCCCGTTTGTTGCTGCGCACAATGTAGAGTGCCTCGCCCAGCCGATCGGACTGAAAGGACTCCTGAACTGCTTCTTCGACTGCGTAGTGGTCCTCCAGCAGTTCAAAATCGCTGAAATGCTGCAGCTTCACCTCGCCCTCTTCCTGCATCTGTTGGCGAAGCGCTGTTGCGTTGTGCAGGATGCCCGAAGAGTCCTTCTGACGCACCACCTGGGTCATCAGGACCTCCTCTACCTCAAGGCCACAGAGATCACGCAGGAATTGGGCATCCAGGGCTTTGCTCAATCGGGTACCGATCGGCGGCAGCTGTGCCACATCCCCGATAAAGAGCAGACGACATCCCCTTTGGGATTCGAATACAAAGCGAATGAGGTCTTCGAGTAATGACCTTCCGCGAAGGTCCTGTTGTCCGTCCCCGACCATGGAAGCCTCATCCACAATGAAGAGTGCGTTCTTCTGCTTGTTGGGCTTGAGAACGAAGGTCGGACTGCCATCGGGCGAAGGCATGGGACGATAGATGTGCCGGTGTATGGTGGATGCGGGACGACCCGCACTGTCTTCAAGTACTTTCGCCGCCCGACCTGTGGGCGCCAGGAGCACCACTGGGATGGAATGCTGCGGAAGCACTTCGGTCAGGGAGCGCATCAAACGCGTCTTCCCCGTTCCCGCATAGCCCTTCAGTAAAAAGGCCGACTTGGCCGAACGGAGAAAGGAATCAAAGCGAACGATGAAGGACGCCTGATCCTCTGTGGGCGCATGAGGGAAGGAGCGCTGCAGGGAATCGGACAGCGAACGCTTGGCTTCCATAGAGGCTCAAAGATAGCCGTACTACTTCCCCTTAATGCATTATTTTCGTTCCCGATCTGAATTGCAGACTAGAACATGGACAAGAAAACCATCAAAGCACTGACCCTTGGATTGACCTTGGTTGCTGTTGGATTGAGTTATTGGTTGCTACGCATCATCAACCAGCCGATCGAGTTCGAAAAGATCAAGTCCGATCGCTATGCCGCGATCATCGAACGACTGGAACAGATCCGTGAAGTCCAGCAGGCACATCTCAAGGAAAACGGCAAGTATGCCGCAGACTTTGATGTCCTCATTGCTTTTGTGGATACGGGCGCGATCACCCTGATCGAGCGAAAGGATTCTTCCTTCATGTACTATGACAAGATCTATCAGCAGGAAATGAACAAAGACACGGTGATCGAACGCGTTCTGGGCACCCAGGGAGTGAAGGAAAATCTCTTCGACACTGAATTTGATGCGGCCCAATTGCGCTTTATTCCCCTGCCGGGCGATCTGGAAGGAACAGAAGAATTCAACATCGGCGCCTCATCCATTGAACGGAACGGACTGCGTATTCCTGTTTTTGAGGTGGGCGCACCCAATACGGTCATCTTCCACGATCTACTTTCAAGCGACTTCAGCATTTTCGTGGATAAGGACTACAGTCTGAAGATCGGCTCCCTGACCGAGCCCAAGGTCACCGGTAATTGGAAGTAGGAGCCACACCACTCTTCTCCTATCGCTCCACTGATTTCGCGCCGGAACTCGTGGGGCCAGTGCGCATCTATTACTCCCACAAGCTTCTTTTGTGTTCGTTCTTCAATCCCGAGGGACGCTTGCTTTGGATGCAGGAATTCGAACTGCCCGAAGAGGAACCGGCACTCCACGCCCTGCATCTTCTTCGCAGGATCCGTGAAGAGGAACGGCTTGAGAAAAAACGACGCTCCATTCAATTCTTTTCCGGAGAAGGTGCCCTGATGGCGCTTCCCGAAGAGCGGTTCAACTCAGAACAGGCGGAGGTGCTGTTCGAACGCTCAGGCGGCTCATTGAAAGGCTACAAGCGCTTCGATCGACCGGGACTTTCGGGAACAGAACTTCATTTCTCAGTGCCCTCTGAACTCGCCGAAGAATGTGCCGAGTGGACGGATAAACTCGAATTTTTCCCCGTTTCCCAATACCGTTCGGAATCCCTGGTGCAAAAGGAAGGAATGACCCTGGTCGGATTCATGCATCCGGGCCGGATCGACGTGGCACTGTATCAATCCAATCAGCTGATGCTGATGAATCGGTTCAGCTGTGCGGTCACGGAAGATTTCAGTTACCATCTGTTGAATTGCGGACAACAGATGGACTGGTCGGTACGCACCGATCCCATCGTACTCACCGGCAGAGAAGAGCGCATGGAGGCGGTACACGAACTGCTCAAGGAATTCGTGGGCGAGGTCTGGCTGGACGACCGGCACGATGCGCCTGAGATCCAACGGCTGGCTTTGCTGGGCGAATGAGTCGGATCATCAGTGGACGGTTCAGAGGCCGCCGGATCATTGCTCCGAAGAAGATCGACGTCCGCCCCACCACCGACCGGGCCAAAGAGGCTCTTTTCAATATTCTCAGAAGCCAGATCGATCTCGAAGAGACGGAAGTGCTCGATCTCTTTGCCGGCATCGGCACGGTTTCCATGGAGTTCATCTCCCGCTCATGCCCACTTGTGCTTTCGGTGGATGCCAATCCCAGGGCCATCGACTTCATCCGATCTTTCGCAGATGCCATAGACGCAGAAGGACTCGAGCTGGTCTGTGGAAAAGCGGAGTCCTTTCTGGAACGAAACTTCAGAAAATTCGATCTGGTCTTTGCCGATCCGCCCTACGACTATGGCGCCTATGAGTCTTTGGTCGACCAAATACGTCGGAGGGCGCTTCGGGACGAGGATTCCCTACTGGTGGTCGAGCATGGAGAAGAGGCCGATCTCAGCAGTTTGGAGGGATGGCGAACATCCAGGACCTACGGGCGGGTGATCTTCAGCTTTTTTGATCCTCCAGAAAGGCAATGAAGCTTCGAAAGGCCCTGGCCCGATGGCTGATGCCGTTCTTTTCTTCCAGGCTCATCTGAGCAAAACTCCGATCGTGGCCCTCGGGAAGGAAAATGGGATCGTATCCAAATCCTTTTGCGCCCGTCGGCTCCTGGAGTATCTGTCCCTTGGCGATCCCCTCAAAACAGCGCAGTTTTCCCAAGCTGTCGATAAAGGCGATAACGGTCCTGAATTGGGCAGAACGATCCGCGAGACCCTGTAATTCCAAAAGGAGTTTCTGCATATTGGCCACAGGATCTTTTGCGGGGCCAGCATAGCGGGCACTGTACACTCCTGGGCGGTTGTTCAGAGCTGTTGTTTCCAAGCCTGTATCGTCTGCAAACACCGGAATACCGAATCGATCCCAGAGATATTGTGCTTTGATGCAGGCATTTTCTTGCAGGGTGGCTCCCGTTTCAGGAATGTCCTCTGTGACGCCCAGATCCCTGAGGTCTTTCAATTCGACATCAGGACCGATCAGTGCAGCGATCTCCTCTTTCTTATTGGTGTTGCCCGTGGCGAACACCAGGGTCTTTGGCGAGCCGGATTCAGTCATTGTGGTAGGGATGTCCGTTGAGGATGGTGAAACAACGATAAAGCTGTTCGAGAAAGAAGAGCCGGATCAACTGATGAGTACAGGTCATGGGCGATAAGCTCAGGCTGTCGTCTGCACGCTTGCGCAACTGCTGATCAAAACCATAGGCACCGCCACTGACAAAGACGATCCGATGGGAACCTGCATTCATCCATTTTTGCATCTGCTGTGCAAATCCCCTGCTGTTCATCGATCGTCCGTTCTCATCCAGCAGGATGACCCGGTCTGCGGGGCGCAATTCCCTGGAAAGGGCCTCGGCCTCCACCTGCATCAATTGTTCTTTGGCGCTCGACTTCGAACGGGCAGGGACGCAATCCACGCGGCTGTACTTCTGGTAGCGCTGAATGCGCTTTTCCAGTTCCCTCATTTGCTCGTCCAGGATCTTTGGCTCCGTTCTTCCACAATTCAAAAGGACGATCTCCATGCAATCGCTTTAACTTCGCGCAAGTTAGTCCATGATGCTTCCCGACTTCCGATCACTCAACGACCACTTTGTCCATGCACTGCAGGAAGACCTAGGAGATGCAGACCACAGTGTGGCAGCCTGTATCGATCCGGCGCATCAAGGCAAGGCGCATCTGTTGGTCAAAGAAGCTGGCGTCATAGCCGGAGTGGCACTGGCCAGACATCTCTTCGGACTTTTCGATCCACAGATCGTCTTTGAGCAACACATCGCAGACGGGCAAGAAGTACGAGAAGGAGACATTGTATTTGTGGTCAGCGGCCCCTCGGGAAAGCTTTTGAGCATTGAGCGGCTTGTGCTCAACTATATGCAGCGATTGAGTGGGATCGCCAGTCAGTCGAGGGTCTATGCGGAAGCGGTGAAAGGCACGGGGACACAGATCCTCGATACCCGAAAGACCACTCCCGGCCTTCGGATACTGGAAAAATGGGCCGTGCAGCTCGGCGGTTGTTCCAACCACCGCATGGGACTCTACGACATGATCATGCTTAAGGACAACCACATCGACTTCTGCGGAAGTGTGGCCCAGGCCATTCGGACCACACGCGCCTATTTGAAGAAACGTGGACTTCAGCTGAAGATCGAGATCGAAGTGCGCAATGAGGACGAACTGGAGGCCGTCTTGAGCGAAGGTGGCGTAGACCGGATCATGCTGGACAACTTTTCGATTCAGCAGACTAAAGCGGCCATCCAGCGCATTGCCGGTCGCTTTGAGACCGAATCCTCTGGAGGGATCGACCTGACCACCGTGGCCGACTATGCCGCCTGCGGAGTAGACTACATTTCTGTGGGTGCTTTGACCCATCAGATCGGCAGCCTCGACCTGAGCCTGAAAGCCATAGAGGGCAAATGAGCTGGAGCGCACAGATACACGCCATCAGAGAGCGGATCGGAAAGGTCATGGAGGCCATACGAATTCCCTTTCTGGAGGGAATGAACTTGCGCAGCATCCTTCGCTTTTTCTATGAAGCCATCTGGGAGGGAAGCATCAGTGCCCGGGCGAGCAGCATTGCCTACAGCTTCTTTTTGGCCATTTTCCCCGGCATCCTGTTCTTCTTTACGCTGATCCCCTATTTCCCCATCCCCAATCTGCAAACAGAGGTCTTCCGACTGCTTCGGGATGTGTTGCCCCCACAGTCTTACGACGCCGCCTACACCACCATAGCCGATGTGCTCAACAACAAAAATTCTGGTCTGTTGAGCTTTGGATTTTTTGCTGCCTTGCTTTTCGCGACCAACGGCACGAGTTCCCTGCTCTCCAATTTTGGGCAGACCATCCACAGAAAAGAGAGTGTGGAATTTTGGAAACTCTACCTCTACTCTCTTCTTCTGACGATCATCTTCAGTGCTGTCTTTTTTACCGGCATCATCTCCATAGTGATGACGCAAAGTGTGACGGATTTCATGGTGAGCAAGGACTGGATCCAACAGGCCAATGCGGACTTTCTTCAAAACACCCGCTGGCTCTTCCTCTTGGGCACTCTTTTATTCAGTGTCAGCGCACTTTACTTCTTCAGTCCACTACGGAAGAAACAATGGGGCTTCTTCTCCATTGGGGCCATCTTTGCCACCGCCCTGATCATCGCGTCCTCCTCTGGCTTCAGCTACTACGTGGACAACTTCTCTCAGTACAACCGGCTCTATGGCAGCATCGGCACGCTGATGGTGATCATGCTTTGGATATACATCAACGCCTTTGTGCTGATCATTGGTTTTGAGCTCAATATGAGTGTTGCGGTTGCAGAGCGATCCTCTGTGGATGCAGAAAACCAAGCGCTTTCAGAAAAAGGATGATCTCACTTAAATTAGACGCATGACCAAAAATGTACTCTTGATCGCGACACTGCTCTTCTCCGGTGTCCTAACTGCCCAGAAAGCCACAGACATTGTCGGCATCTGGTGGAATGAAGAGAAGGATGGCCGGGTGGAAGTCTATCAGAAAGGCGATAAGTTCTACGGAAAGGTGGAATATGTCAAGAAGAATGTGAACCCGGACGGTAGCAAACCCAAAAGGGACCTGAAGAATCCGGATCCCGCCAAGAGAAAGCGCGTCATCCAGGGCTGTGTCATCCTCAAGGGGCTGAAGTGGACCGGAGATGAATGGGAAGGCGGTGAGATATACGACACGAAAAGCGGAAATACCTACAGCTGCTTTGCGCGAATGAATCCCAACGGCACACTTTACTTCAAAGGCTACATCGGCTTTTCCCTGATCGGTCGAAGCACGACCTGGACCCGTTACAAGTAAGTCCTTCATGGGTGAACGGGTCGCCCTGATTCAAAATCGGGTACAGAGAGGCGGTCGATTTCAGGTCAGCTCTGAGATGGTCCGGGTGCTCAATGAGCGGGGCATAGAACCAGATTTCATTTGCTTCAGAAACCGGATCGATCTATCTGAGATCAAGCGAGTTTATGGGTCGGATCTGAAGTTAAGGTTCATCAATATTCCGGAGCCCAGACTCCCTTTTGAATGGAACATCCTCTACTTCAACCGTTCGGT
>JAYOTP010000002.1:100127-119543 GCA_038150465.1 Flavobacteriia bacterium
CGACCGGCCTCAGAAAATGACTTCCCGAAGAAAGTGGTGAGTATGGGACGCTTTTCAGCGGACAAAAGACAACTGGAGCAGATCGAGATCGCTGCACGGCTTCCCGACTGGTCGTTCACCCTGATCGGCTTTGTGAACGAACCCGACTACTTCGCCCAGTGCACAGAGCGCATCCGTTCGCTGGGGGTAAAAAATGTACAGCTTCTCAATAACGCATCGGTGGAGCAGCGCGACAAGGCCCTGCGCTCTGCAGGATTTTTCATCCACAACCTCAGGAACGAGCCCTTCGGCATCACCACGATACAGGGGTTGGCTCAGGGATGCCTGCCCATCGTCCACAACAGCGGCGGCCAAAAGGAGATCATTCCCCATGCCGATCAACGCTTCGATGATGCCGATCAGGCAGCCCAGCGTTTGAAGGAGTGGGCTGAGCAAGGAAAGGATGCCTGCCGGAAACGGGTGGATGAACTGCAGAAGGACATCGGGCAATACACCGCGGTCCATTTTCGAAAAAAATTCGCTGATTTGCTGAACGAATACCTCTGAATCAATGAAGTGGACGGACATCCTGAAAAAATGGTGGCAGCAGCAACAGGCCTTTCTGCCTGAGTTGCGCGCTCAGGCGGCCCGTTATGCACCCATTGATCAGGCCTCCCTCCTGCCCGAGAGAGTGATGGAGGAAAGCCGGCCAATTTTTGTTCTGTCCACTGGCCGTGCGGGGACGCAATACCTCACTGAACTGCTGAATGAACTTCCCGGACTGCAGGCCGAGCACGAGCCACAACCCGAATTGCTCTATGCTTCAAGATGGGCCTACGAGCACCGGGGACGGACCGAAATGCTCGAAGCTGCTTTTCTCGCGGCACGCTATGAATTCATACGCAATGCCCACCTGAGCGGACTGCGCTATGTGGAGACCAACAATCGCCTGTGTTTTTTGGCGGACGGCATCGCCAAGGCGTTTCCCAAAGCACGATTCATCCATCTGGTCCGGCATCCTGAAGCCTTTATTCGAAGCGGCTTGCAACGCAAATGGTACAGCGATGCCCATCTGACCGATGAGGGCCGGATCCAGCCACCGGAAAAACTCGGCCTGACCCATACATCCGAAAAGATCGCATGGCTTTGGAACGAAACCAACAGTTCGATCGCCTCTTTTGGGGAGCGCGTGGGTTCTGAGCGCTACTTCCAGGTCCGCTCCGAAGATCTCTTTGAGGATATCCAGGTGAACCGAAGTTTGTTTTCATTCATGGACGAAGCCTACCCGGGCGATGAACGCATCCGGAGGGCACAGAACCAACCCAGGAACCAGAGCAGAAAAGCAAATTCCGATCTGCCGCTCGAAGGCCATTGGAAAGAACCTCTCTCCTTTGCCCGCAGCAAGGGATACACACTCTGATTCAGAGCGAATAGCCGAATCTTCCGAGCCCCTTTTTCATCAGAGGTTCCACCTGCTGTAAGACCTTGGGGTCCAATTCATTCCTCCACTTCCCGACGGAAGAGGGATTGATCGGCTGGTTCACATGGACCATGGACTCCATCTCGCCAATGGATCCCATTTCCTCCAAATAACGCTTTCCCGAGCGCTCATGAATGGGTTCATATGGAAGGTCCAGGAACGAACAGACGGAACTGAAGCATGCTTTTGGATCGGCCACAAGATCTTCATAACGCAGATCCATTTGCTGATCAGAAGACAACTTCTTCCGAATGCCGTCCATTTTTTCAATGCTCCTGTTCCATTCCTCCACCCCAAAGAGCGGATCATCGGATTCGTCCGCTTTCTTCAAATAGCTGTTGACCACATCCCGTCCATCGCGGATCAGAAAGAGATACTTCGCCTTGGGAAAGACGCTGCGAATGATGTCTATATGTTCGTGGTTTCCAGGGGTTTTATCGCCCCATATGCGTTTTGGCGCCTGGCGCACCACGCCATACGAACGGTAAATATGATCCAGTAGATCCCACAGATTTCGCTTCGCCTTTGGGAAAGCATGCACCTGATCGATGAGCTGCTGAGCATCCAGCGACCAGGCCTGACTGCCTTTGGACCGAATGAATTCGGTACAGATCAGTGCAGAGCAATCCTCCCACTGCATCCAGTTGAACAGATTGAATTTCACGATCGACTGGGCCAGCACGAATTGTTCCGTAGGCATGGAGATCTCGCTGTGCTGGCCCAAAAGAGAAGCCATCAGGGTCGAGCCGGAACGGCCGGCCGAAACGATGAAAAAGGGCTGCTCACGATCGGTATCACTCGGCGGAAGCACCGGAAAACGGGCCGGAAGGATCTTTCCCAGTTGATGCAACTGCTTGTAATGCCGGGCGAATTTCATGGCTGCAAAGATTGGGCTTCTCGACCAAACCCGGAAGCATCGAAGCCCTCCTCCCATTTTCTGATCTGGGTGCTTCTCATCAAGAGAGGCCTTTGACTCATTGAAGACGATCAGCCCGTGGCAACATTTTATTTTTGGTTCAGTGAAGTTGCTCCGTCTTTTCTCTTTTGCATGCCTCGTGCTTTTTGCCGCTCCCGCACAGGGACAACTGAGCAATGGTCAGTTGGTGCATTATCCCTTTGATGGAAATGCGCAGGATGCCGGCGTGAATGGATACAACGCAACAGAGGTGAACAATCCCACATACATTTCCAACGCCAGTGGAATCTCCAATTCTGCCGTGCTCCTTAATGGCACGGACCAGCGCATCGATCTTCCTGCCACCGCGGGCATTCGACCTACCGCTTTTCCCATGTCCTTCTCGCTGTGGTTCCGGATCAGCAGCTTCCAAAATGGAAACGCCAAGCTCTTCTACTCGAATTTCAACACAGCTGCTCATCAGGGCTATTACTGCCAGGTGAATGGCAGTTCTCTGGAGTTGAGTTTTGGAGATGGGAACGGATTGGGAGCGCAAAACAGAAGGAGTTTTTTGATCAATCAGAATTTCCAGACCAACACCTGGTACCACGTGGCTCTGGTCGTGAGCAGCCCAACTCAGGCGTCGGCCTGGGTGGATTGCCAATCTACTTCCGTTTCCACTTCGGGAACAGCCGGCTCTTTTGCCTATGGCACAGCACCCGGTCATCTGGGGATGGGCCGACAGAATACGATGACCAATGCAGATGAATATTTCAACGGAGCACTGGATGAATTCCGGCTTTGGGACAGAGCGATCACCAATGCGGAGGTACAACAACTCTGCGCAGTACTCTGCACCAATGATACAGTGGAATTGACAGTCGATCTGTGCAGAGGCGACTCCATCCTTTTCAACGGGCAATACCGCACCCAAACAGGCTTCTACCAAGACATCAACTCCTTGCCCAATGGCTGCGATTCGGTATCCTTTCTCTATTTGACCCAAAGAGACACCTTCAACAAGGTGATCTACGACACCCTTTGTGCCAATGGGCAGATCGAGTTTGCCGGTCAAATGCTGAGCAGCGATGGCGTCTACACGGATATGGGGCAGAGCGTCTACGGTTGCGACTCGTCCACTACGCTTTTTCTGACCGCTTCAAACTATTCGGATTCGGTCTACTTCCGCCTGGAAGGAAACAGCTGTGCCGGAGGATTTTTGGTCCTTCGTGCCTTTGGTGCACGAGACTATCTGTGGAATAACGGCTCAAGGGACGATTCCATACGGATCCAGTACAATGGCTACTACGAGGTGCGCGGCGTTTCGAGTTGTGGCGTAAGCACCTTTGGCGACAGCGTGGAAGACTTTTGCCTGCAGGATTATGGTGAACCGCCCTCCCGATTGTTCGTTCCCAATGCGTTCACACCCAATGGAGATCAGCTCAACGATGTGTTCCTGCCCATTGGAAACGGCATACTGCAGTATGAGATGAGCATTTACAACCGGTGGGGAGAAAAGGTCTTCTTTTCTGATTCACTCGAATTGGGATGGGATGGTCGCTACAAAGGACAGCTCCAGCCAAATGGCATGTACAACTATGTGCTGCACTATCTGATCAGTCGGGAACGCTACAAGACCCAGAAAGGCATTCTTTATCTCAGTCGCTGAGAAGGGCGCTGCCAGAGGTCATCTCCTCCATCCTTTGAACCACTCATTGAGCACAGGCACGGCTCTGAATGCCAGCACGGGTGTTAGGAAGACCGAGCCACAGAGAAGCGATCGGAGTGGAATGCCCCACCATGGATCGATCGCCCATTGAGTAAAGAGCAAGGAAACGCCCGTACACAGGGCTACCCAAGGCAGGATCCAGAAAAAAGAGCGACTGAACGGCCACAGCTTCAATTTCAGCCCGACAAAAGCGGTCTTCCAGATGTTGTTCAATACGATGACCAGCAAAGTGGCTCCAGCCGCTCCAGCGATCCCGTAGCGCGGGATGAGCCACAGGTTCGTCAGAACGGTGGCCACGATCATCCCCACATTGATCATAAGGGTGAAGCGGTAATATGAGCTCATGCTGAGGATCATGCTGTTCAGGCCCAGGCTGCTGCTCAGAAATTTTCCGGAAGCGATCAAAACGACCACCGTGGTCCCTCCGACAATAGAGACCGGCAACAATTCCAGGAGCTGAGGCAAATTGGGGATGATGAGCACCATCAGCAAGCCCGATGCGACCATCAGCCCGGCACTGCTCGTGCGGTAGATCTCGCGCAGCTCCTCCCAACGCTGGTTTTCCAGATGGCCCACCACCAAGGGCTTTACGATCCCCGCACTGGCCCGCTGCGGAATGTTGATCACATTGCCAATGAAAAAGGCGATGGTGTAATAGGCCAGATGCTCGAGATCCACATATTTGGCGATCATCAGCTGATCGATCCGGTTCAGCAGCAGATCGCCACCGACGGTCAAAAAACTGAACAGGCCAAAATCCAAAAGAGATCGCAGGGGCAACGGACGCCAGCCCCAACTGAATTGAATCCGCTTTCGTCGAAGCAGGACAAAGGCCAGGACGATGAGCTGGATGGGGTAAAGCAGAGCAAAGAGCCAAACGAAGCTGTGCAGATCGATCCAATCCATCAGCAGCAAACCGATCAGCACAGTGACCACTGAGCGCCTGCCGACTTCCTTGAGAAACATGGGAAGAACACTTCGCAGATGGACCTGAGAAATGCTGGCCAGTACCTCGAAATAGACATTGAAAAGGACGGTGATCGTCAGCAGAGGGAAATAGCGGAACAGCAGCAGCTCATCTTCCGGATTCTGTGTCAGCCAATGGGCCAAGGGCTCGCGAAAGAGCAGGATGGCTGCGGCCAGAGGCAGCAAAATGAACAGGGGAACGAGCAGAGCAAAAAAGGTCAAATGGCCCCGAACGGCTTCTTCCAGCCTTTTGTAGAAACGAATGAGGACCTGGGGCATCCCCAGACCAGTGAACATGGAAATGATCAGGGTGTAATTCAGCAGCAATTGCACCAGACCATAGTAGGCTGTATGCTCGGGCATGAAAGCCAATGGATAGAGCACCAGCGTATTGAGTGCACCAATGGCCAGTCCGGCATAGGAAGAAAAACTGTTGGATAGGCTTTGCCGTAAAACGATTCCCATAGCTAGTTCCAGAGGGATAAGGGAAGTTCGGGAAAAAGAGCCGCGAGCGCCGCCTGGTCGCTGGCAAAATGTGCTTTGAGTTCCTCGGTAAGCGCCTGTTCCTCAGGGGAAACTGCTGGCAGCGGCTGCGCATTGATCTTTCGGTAGATGCGGGCGAGCGGCTCCCGGACAAATGAAGGCACCAGCGGCAACCAGCCCACAGCTTTTTTATGGAAGACACCGGAACGGGTGGTGAATGTCTCATTGTGCCGTTCAAAAGAAAAGGCATCGAAAGGCGAGGAAGAGATCTCCAGCCAGTCGCAGAGCTGCACCATGAATGCCTGAGGATCCTGCAGCATCTCCTCCATCAGATGCACCCGCAGGCGGTCTTTGGGCAGGCGTTGCTGCCATTTTTCCAAATAGCGCGAATAGAATCCTTCCTCCACATGCATTCCGGAGGGAAATGACTCCCCCTCTCCACTGCAATAGGCTTTGAATTCGCCGGTCGGATTGTGCAGTTTGTAACGATTGAACCGGTACTTGCTCAAAAGACGCGCAGAAGGTTCGCGCAGCAGAAAGAGCACCTTGGGCGCTGAGGGCAGATCCGGGATCTGCTCTAATGCCGTTTTGGAATAGAGATAGGGCGCCGTGGCCTCGAAGACGATCTTCTTGTGCTCCAAACCCTTGAAGAGCTGCTGGTAGGCATCAAGCCCGTGCTGATGAATGTTCGCCTGCGCATTGAACCGATTGACGGTATCAAAGAAGAAGAAGGGTTCCTTGGCAGGCGAGCTGCCCACATCCGGATGCCTGTCGAGCCAGGAATACAAGGAACTGGTCCCGCATTTAGGAGCCCCGCCCAAGATCAGATTCGGCCACATATCCGTCAAAAGTAGCTAAAGGGATTCCACTATTTTCGAAGACCACAAGACAACGGGCATCATGCACAAGAAAATCCTCTCTTTCATTTATCCGGTCCTGCTCATGCTGGGAGTGAATTTCATCTACTTCTCCCCTGCTTTGAGCGGCGATGTACTCCAACAGGACGACATCATGATGGGCTATGCCAAAGGCAAAGAGATCCGCGACTACAGGGAGAACACCGGTGAAGAGCCGCTGTGGACCAATTCCATGTTCAGCGGAATGCCGGCCTTTCAGATCAGCACCAAATATCCTGGGAATGTATTGGGCTATGTGCAGAGTGCCTTGAGTTTCATCGGCGGCAAGAGTTCCAGCATCTACCTGATCTTCCTTCTGATGCTCGGCATGTATCTGCTGCTGATCGCCGAAGGGGTGAATCCGTGGCTTGCAGGCATTGGCGGCATCGCCTTCGGATTTTCGGCCTTTTTCATCATCTCCTACGGAGCGGGCCACAATGCCAAGGTGCGGGCGGCGGCCTACATAGCGCCCACACTGATGGGCATCCTGATGACCCTGAGGGGAAAACGGCTCTCTGGCTTTGCGCTCACGGCCCTTTTTGTGGGCCTTTCGGTGCATGCCAATCACCTGCAGATCACCTATTACCAATTCCTGCTCATCCTGGTGCTCATGATCACTGAGGCGGTTTTTGCCTTTCGGGAGAAGCGCGTCAAGCCATTTGTCCTTTCAGGTCTTTTGCTCATCGCAGCGGCTGGGATCGGCATCGGGCCCAACTTCGGAAATCTATGGAGCACCTACACCTACACCAAGGAAACCATGCGGGGCGGATCGTCAGAACTGAGCGCCAAGAAGGAAAGCAAGGGCGGTCTTCAATTCGACTACGCCATGATGTGGAGCTACAGCGGAGCCGAACATCTGAATCTGATCATTCCCATGTACACTGGCGGCGGCCTGGCAGAAGACTACTCAGGTACGCAGACCTACTCCACCCTTGAATCGCTTTTCAAAAGGCAGCGCATGGGTGCTGCCCAAGCGGCTGAACAGGCCAATCAATATTCCGGTTCGATCTTCTACTGGGGCGAGGAAAGTCTGGTGAACGGAGGGTATTATGTCGGGGCATCCATTTTCATGCTCTTCATTCTGAGTCTTTTGGTGCTCGACAAACGAACCCGTGCCTGGATCGTGGCCGCCATGGTCCTTTCGATCGTTCTGGCCATGGGAAGACATATGGAATCCATCAACCGTCTGCTGTTCGATCACTTGCCGATCTACAACAAATTCCGGGTGCCATCCATGACATTGGTGATCGTCTTTGTCTTGCTCCCCTTTGCGGGCATTCTGGGTCTGCAGCGCTGGATGGATGGAAGTCTGGATGCGGCGCAGAAGAAAAAGATCCTGCTCAAGGCCGGGTATATCTGTGGCGGCATTTTCGTCTTCTTCGGATTCATTTCGCCTGCCTTCCTGTCCTTCGAGGGCATGCGCGACGCCCAGCTTGCACAGCAGGGGTTTGATATCGATCAGCTGATCGCCGACAGGAAATCGGTTCTGACCAAGAGCGCCGCCCGCTCGATCGGATTTGCCGCCCTGACTTGGGGCATTCTCTGGTTCTTCCAAAAGGGTCAGCTCAAACTGCAGCAGATGATCCCGATCCTTGGACTGGTCGTCGTGGGCGACCTCTGGCTTTTCGATCAAAGCCATGTGAGCAAGGACGACTTTTTGAGTGCCAAGCAATTCGATCAGAATTATGCGGCCAGTGCAGCCGATCAGCAGATCCTGCAGGATCCGGACATCCACTACCGGGTGTTCAATTCCACAGTGAGCCCCACTTCAGACTCCTATACTTCCTATCACCACAAAAGTGTGGGCGGATACCATGGAGCCAAGCTGATCAAGTACCAGGACCTGATCGAGAATCAGATCGCCAAGAACAACATACAAGTGCTGAACATGCTCAACACCAAGTATATTTTGGGAGACCGCAACGGACAGGAAGTGGCCCAGCGCAATGCAGGCGCTCTGGGCAATGCCTGGTTCGTGCGCGATATAGAATGGGTCCCCGACGCGGATGCAGAGATGCAGGCACTCAATGCCGATGTGTTCACCCCGGCCACTGAAGCCGTTGTGGATGCACGCTACAAAGGCTATTTGAACGCCATCGGCAATCAAACGCAAGGCGCGAAGATCCAGCTCACCTCCTATGACCCGAAGAAGATGACCTATACGGCCAGCAATCCCTCGGGTGCCGATCTGCTCGCGGTCTTTTCAGAGATCTACTACGAAGGTGTTGACCACGACTGGAAGGTTTATTTGAACGGAGATGAAGTCCCGCACATACGCGTGAATTACCTGCTGCGGGGCATGCGCATTCCCCCAGGCACACACGAGATCGTCTTCCGCTTTGAGCCGAAAACCTATATGATCGGAGAACAGGTGAACAAGGCCTTTTCCGGACTGCTCGTTCTCGCCCTTTTGGCCGCCGGCTTCATGGCCTATCGGCAGCGTTCGACAGAAACGGGCATCACGACCGACGAACAATAGCTTCGAGCGCCTCTGCCTGAGCTGGCCGTGAATAGTGAGCAACAGGCACCTTTCCTGTTGTGCGGGCAGGCGATTCCAGGAAGCCCCGAATACCGCTTACATCCTCATAACCGAAGAAGGCGCCGCTTCCAGTTTGCCGGATCAGTTGTGCGGCATCGCAGTCGGTTGGGCCAATGCCAAGCACCGGACGACCTGAGCCCATGTATTCGAATATCTTTCCCGGGATGATGCCCTTGTTGGGTTGTTGATCGGGAATGACCAGGAGCAATACGTCGGCTGACCGCATCTGTTGCACAGCATCCTGATGCGGCACAAAACCATGGGCCTGAAAGCTGCAGGCCGAATCGTCCAAAGAGCGGCGTGTCGTATCGTCCGCATGGCCATAGAGGTCGATGGTCCATTTTGCCTGCCCATCGATCTGCTCCAGCGCCTTGAGCACCGAATGGATCGGATAGAGCTGGGTCAGCGTGCCGGTATAGACCAGATGACGGGCATTCACTGCTGCAGCAGGCTCTTTCAGGTCGGCTGGATCATAACCGTTGGGGAAAAAGTGGAATCCCTCTCTCCTGCCGGTCTTGCCCTGAAGCAATTCCTTCAGGAAAGGGCTGGAAGCCAATACATGGTCCGCCTCTTCCAATACCGACTGTTCCATCCGCCTGTCCATTCGTCGGGCCAGAGGCGTCGGATACAAGCTGTCGTAGTAGTAGATATCCGTCCAAGGATCTCTGAAGTCGGCGATCCACTGAATTCCGAAGCGCTTTTTGAGCGCAGAACCGATCAGATGGGTGGAATGCGGCGGTCCGGTGGTGATCAGCACATCGGGTGCAGATCGCGCACAGATGGCCTCTGCCTTTTTCAAGGCGTAGCGGTTCCAGCCTTTTCGGGCATCGGGCAAAAAGAGATTTCCACGGATCCACTTGGCCGCACGCTGCCGCAGACCCGGACTTGAAACCTCATTGGCAAAACCGCTGTAGGGCACTTCCTTTCGGCCAGTGGCCTTGAGATAGGCAGCAAACGGCTCATAGGTGGCTGTGTGGTGCACCTGAACAGATGGATGAACTTCATGAAGGAGATCCTCATCGCGAACGGGCCAGGTGGCCTGACTGGGATCCACGGTGACCACCTCCACCTCTGCACCCCGTTCTGCGAGGTATTTGCTCAGCTTCAGCCACCGCTGAACGCCCGGACCACCTGCCGGTGGCCAGTAATAGGTCAGAATAAGTATGCGAAGTGGAGCGGCAGATCCCATGACGGAGGTCAATCCTTGGGGTCGTCCTCCTTCACCTCTTCATAGTCCACGTAGGTGCCACCCCAGTCTTTTTCTTTTTCCTTTTTGGCAGATGGTCGCGTTCCTGCGGAAGGGTTGAATGGACTCTTCCTCCGCGCACCAGAAAACAGCTGACGGAGCAGGCCGTAGATCAGGTAGACCGAAAGAAATACAAGGATACTTCGGAGCATGCTCTTCCTATTTGCTTAAGTAGAGGTTGCGCTCGCTGTAGATGCGCTTGAAGATGGGCGACCTCAGGTTGTCGATAAAGTGGATGGCCTCGCCCGTGCTGCGCATCTGTGGACCGAGGTTCTTATCGACATCCGGGAATTTATTGAAGGAAAAGACCGGACTCTTGATGGCGAATCCCTCGAGCTGCGGATTGAAATCGAAGTCGCTGACTTTATTTTCCTTGAGGATCAAGCGCGTGGCGTAATGAACATAAGGCTCGCCATAGGCCTTGGCGATGAACGGCACTGTGCGGGATGCCCTTGGATTGGCCTCGATGATGTAGACCTTGTCATCCTTGACCGCGAACTGAATGTTCAAAAGCCCCACTGTGCCGAGGGCCTTGGCAATGGTGTGGGTGTATTCCCTTATCTGGTCGAGGATCAGTTCGCCCAGGTTAAAGGGCGGCAGGGTGGCATTGGAATCGCCCGAGTGGATCCCGCAGGGCTCGATGTGCTCCATGATGCCAATGATGTAAACCTCTTCCCCATCGCTGATGGCATCGGCTTCGGCCTCGATGGCCCCTTCGAGATAATGATCCAAAAGCACGCGGTTCCCCGGAAAATCCTTGAAGAGTTCGACCACGTGGTGCTCCAGCTCTTCCTGATTGATGACGATCTTCATTCCCGCACCGCCCAACACATAGGAAGGGCGCACGAGGATCGGAAATCCGAGTTGGTCGGCCAGTTCCCGTGCCTCATCGGCATTGGTGATCACACCGAATTCTGGATAGGGTATGCCCTGTTCCTTGAGCAGATTCGAGAAACGGCCTCTGTCTTCGGCCAGATCCAGCGATTCGAAACTCGTTCCCAGGATGGGGATGCCGTAGCGATCGAGCTTCTCTGCCAGTTTGAGTGCGGTCTGTCCGCCGAGCTGTACGATGACCCCCTCCGGCTTCTCGTGCCGAATGATGTCGTAGATGTGCTCCCAGAATACCGGCTCGAAATAGAGTTTATCCGCCGTGTCAAAATCTGTGGAAACCGTTTCCGGATTGCAGTTGATCATGATCGTCTCGTAGCCGCACTCCTTGGAGGTGAGTACGCCGTGGACGCAGCAGTAATCGAACTCGATGCCCTGACCGATGCGGTTCGGACCTGAGCCCAGCACCACGACCTTCTTTTTGTCGGTGCGGACGCTCTCGTTCTCTGAATAGCGCTTGTTCTCTTTATCTGTCAGTTCGCCTTCGAAGGTGGAATAGTAGTAAGGGGTTTGCGCAGGGAATTCTGCCGCGCAGGTATCCACCAATTTCCAGACGCGCTCAATGCCTTCGTCCACCCGGCGCTGGTGCACCTCGCTTTCCAGACAGCGCATCATATGGGCGATCTGCCGATCCGCAAAGCCCTTGGTCTTGGCCTCCAGGAGCAGCTCTCTTGGCAGGCTGTTGAGGGTGTGCGACTCGATCTGCGACTGAACGCGCACCAGGTCTTCCATCTGTTTGAGGAACCAGATATCGATCTTGGTGATGTCGTGGATCTTGCGGAGCGGAATGCCCATCTGGATGGCATCGTAAATGACAAAGACGCGGTTCCAACTGGCGTGGGTGAGCTTTTCTATGACCTGATCCTGATCGGTATAGCCCTTTCCATCCGCACCCAGGCCGTTCCGCTTGACCTCCAGACTTTGGGCCGCCTTGTGCAGGGCTTCTTGGAAAGTTCTGCCAATGCCCATCACTTCGCCCACAGACTTCATCTGCAGCCCGAGGGTGCGGTCTGCCCCTTCGAACTTATCGAAGTTCCAGCGCGGGATCTTCACAATGACGTAATCCAGCGTGGGCTCAAAGTAGGCCGTGGTGGTACCCGTGATCGGATTGCTCAATTCATCCAAACGATAGCCAATGGCCAGTTTGGCGGCGATCTTGGCAATGGGATAGCCTGTGGCCTTGGATGCCAATGCCGAAGAACGGGAGACCCGGGGATTGATCTCGATGGTCACGATCTCCTCTTTCTCGTCCGGGCTGACGGCGAACTGCACATTGCAGCCTCCGGCAAAATTCCCAATGGCGCGCATCATCTTGATGGCCATGTCCCGCATGCGCTGATAGGTCGAATCGCTCAGGGTCAGTGCCGGAGCCACTGTGATGGAATCTCCTGTGTGGATGCCCATGGGATCCATGTTCTCGATGGAACAGATGATGATCACATTGTCGGCCGAGTCGCGGAGCAGTTCGAGCTCAAATTCCTTCCAGCCCAGCAGCGCCTTGTCGATCATCACCTCGTGGATGGGCGAAGACTCCAAACCTCTTTTCAGCCGGTCGTCGAATTCTTCTTTGTTCCAAACAAAGGATGCGCCACTGCCCCCTAAGGTGAAGGAAGGACGGATACAGAGCGGGAAGCCAAACTTCTGGGCGATCTCTTTGCCCTTGAGATAAGACGTGGCCGTCTGGCTTGGCGCCATACCGATGCCGATCTCGTTCATCAGCACGCGAAACTGTTCCCGGTCTTCTGTGATGTTGATCGCATTGATGTCCACCCCAATGATCTTCACCCCGTATTCCTCCCACAACCCACTCTTGTCGGCTTCGATGCACAGGTTGAGCGCTGTCTGCCCGCCCATGGTCGGGAGCACCGCATCTATTTTCTGTTCCTTGAGGATCTTTTCCAAAGACTCCACCTCCAGGGGCAAGAGATATATGTGATCGGCCACCACTTCATCGGTCATGATGGTGGCTGGATTGGAATTGATCAGCGTGACCTCGATGCCCTCCTCCCGCAGCGAGCGGGAAGCCTGAGATCCAGAATAGTCGAACTCGCAGGCCTGCCCAATGACAATGGGTCCGCTTCCGATGATCAGGATGGAACGAATGCTGGAATCTTTGGGCATGATCGGTATGGGATTTAGGGTCTTCCTAAGGGGTAAATATCGGGTACAAAAAAAGGCGTCTCCGGGAAGGAAGACACCTTTTTATTCTCTTTCTATCGACAATCAGCCTTTGGACTTCATCTCGTCGGAGACCGTCAGACGCTTGCGTCCTTTTGCCCGGCGTGTGGCCAAAACTCGGCGACCGGTTACGGAACTCATGCGCTCGCGAAAACCGTGCTTGTTGCGGCGCTTTCTGTTGGATGGCTGAAAAGTTCTTTTCATGACTTCAATTATTCAATGGCTAGGTGGCCATTTCCGGGGCGCAAATATAAGGGCTTTTCGCTACAACAGCAGGGGGTTGAGTCAAAATTGGATCACTGCTGCCTAAGGCCAGTGTTCGGACGTGACGTGTACCTTCGCCATATGGGCCCATTCCAGGGAAAAAAGATATGGATCACCGGTGCCTCTTCCGGGATCGGAAAGGCGGCCGCACAGGCTTTCAGCGCCATGGGCGCCCAGCTTCTGCTCTCGGCAAGGCGGGCAGATGTTCTCCAAAAGGTCAAAGAAGAATGCGCCCATCCCGAACACATAGAGATCCTACCACTGGATATGGAACAGCACATCCAGAGCGACCAATGGGTGACAAAAGCCTTGGAGCACCTGGGCTCCATCGATCTATTGATCTCCAATGCGGGCATCGGTCAGTCGGGAACCGTATTGGAAACCACCAATGAAGTGGAACGGAAGATCTTCGAAGTGAATTACCACGGCCATGTGGCTCTGGCCAAATCGCTACTCCCCCACCTGATCGAGAGAAATGCCGGCCATATCGTGGCCATTGGAAGCATTGCGGGGAAATTCGGCCAGCGCAAACTGGCGGCCTATTCTGCCTCCAAAGCCGCCCTTATCGTGTATTTCGAAAGCCTGAAAGAAGAATTGAAAAAGACCGGGATCAAGGTGCAGGTGATCAGCCCGGGTTTTATCAATACCGAAGTGACCCTGAACTCTTTGGATGCTCAGGGCAATCCGCTGCAGAGAAACAGCAAAGCCCAGGAAAATGGCATGCCCGCCGACCTTTTTGCACAAAAGCTGATCGGGGCCTTGGAAAGTGATCGCTTCCACCGATACATCGGCAGAAAAGAGCTGCTGGCCGTTCCATTGCACGCGCTGAGCCCCCGACTCTTCTACAAACTACTGGGGTGAACATCCTCGGGCATTGTCTATTGTCGGGCGACGACCCGCATTTGCTTATTGGCAACTTCATTGCCGATGGACTCCCACGGTCAAAATGGTCGAAGCTGCCCGCCTCCATTCAAAAAGGCGTACGGCTGCACCACTTCATCGACACTTTTACAGACAGCCATCCCAAAACTGAGGAGCTCATTGCCTCCTTGCGCCCCAGCCAGGGAAAATATGCGCCGGTGGTGAGCGACCTGCTCATCGATCATGTATTGGCCAGAGATTGGTATCGATACGCATCCATCCCCCTCCCGGATTTTGTGGATCGGGTGCACACCGAATTGGCTGGGGGCACAGCCCACATGAATGAAGGACGAAAGCGAATGTTTTCTTTTATGCGCCAACAGAACTGGCTGCTCAGTTATGCGGAAGCGGAGGGGATCCAAATGGCCTTAAAGGGCATGCACCGAAGGAGTTCCTTTCCGAACCGAATGGATGAAGCCTATGCCGATTATTTGACCAGCAAAGCGCATTGGGACCGGTTGATCGGTGACTTTCTTCAGGACGTCATTTCTGCTGCAGCACAGAAACGGGCGCAGTAGTCTGCGCTTTTTTTCTGCCCGTCCACTTGCGCCAATAGTAGGAAGGCTCATTCCAATGGGTCATCAGATGATCGTCGAAAAGCCATCGGTCGATGGTGCGCCGAACTGTCTTGTTGTTGCTGATCAGACGCGTGACCCACTCCACCCGCTTGGGGCTGGTAAAGAGCTTTTGAATGAATCTGGAGATGCGAAGCTCCGCCCAGATGGCTTTGTACAGGCGCTTGTCGTAGGCCTTGTTGAAAGACGCATCGAATCGATCGGCCTTCAGGGCCTTTTGAATGTGATCGGCAGCAAAGCGTCCGCTGCGCAGGGCATTGGCAATACCCTCTCCAGAAACAGGATCGACCAGCGAAGCTGCGTCACCGGTGAGCAGGAAATGATCTCCTGAAAGCGGAAACTTTTTGGACCCTAAGGGGATGCCGAATCCCTTGATGGACTCCAGCGCCCGTGCATTCTTGAACCGGGGCGCCAGGCGTGGATGAGTGGCGATCGCCTTTTCCAGCTCCTCCTTGAGGTTCACGTTCTTTTTCGAAACGTATTCACTGAGCATCCCGATGCCCACATTCGCCTTGTTGCCTTCCATGGGAAATACCCAGAGATAGCCCGGCGATACCTCGGATAAAAAGTGCAGTTCGATGACATCTGCGTCGTGGTCTGCCCAATCGACGTTTTCGTAATAAACACGCAAGGCCGCACAGTAATGCTTGCGGTCCATTTCAAAGCCAGCCAACTGCTTGGCCACAACGGAATGTGCGCCGTCCGCGCCCACCAGCATACGGGTGTTCCACTCGCCCTGATCGGTCTCCACGTGCATTCCGCCTTCTACAGGCGTACACTTTTTGACGCGCACCCCTTCGTGCAGATCGATGTTTTTGGTCTTTCGCACTTCCTCATTCAGGGTGCGGTCGAATTCCATGCGCGACATGACAAATCCGTCCAGCTTTTCGGCCGCCGAATTCAGCATGAGGTCAAAGTGGACGCCGCTGGGGGCCACCAGACGCATGCCGTTGATCCGTTGCTTTTTTTCCTGAAGGTCGAAATGTGCGCGCAAGGCCGGACGCACCTGCACCAGCTGATTCAGCACGTCGGGCGAAAGGGCATCTCCGCAGATCTTATCGCGCGGAAAGGACGCCTTGTCCAGCAAGGTGACCGAAACACCGGCATCGGCCAGCATCATCGCACAGGCACTGCCTGCAGGGCCGCCGCCCACGATCAGCACATCGGTCTTTTTCATCCCTTGCTAAGCTACGCACACGCCAAGGCAGTGCGTCCTTACTTCATCAGCTTTTTATAGCGGAATTTCTTGGGTTCCACCTCGCCCAATCGCTTCTTCTTGTTCTCTTCGTATTCGGAGAATCCGCCCTCGAAATAATAGACCTCTGAATCTCCCTCAAAGGCCAGGATGTGGGTGCATACGCGGTCCAGGAACCAACGGTCGTGGCTGATGATCACCGCACAGCCCGCAAAATTCTCCAGCGCTTCTTCCAACGCACGAAGTGTGTTCACATCCAGGTCGTTGGTGGGTTCGTCCAGCAGAAGGACATTGCCCCCTTCCTTGAGCGCCATGGCCAGGTGCAGGCGGTTGCGCTCCCCACCGGACAGCACACCGATCTTCTTGCTCTGATCGCCCCCACTGAAATTGAAACGGCTCAGATAGGCCCGGGCGTTCATGGTCTTTCCACCGAGTTCGAAGTGCTCAGCCCCATCGCCGACGATCTCGAAGATGGATTTCTCCGGATCCATTTTTTCATGGCTCTGATCGATATAGGCGATCTTGACCGTCTCCCCGATCTTGAAGCTGCCCGAGTCGGGCTTCTGCTGATCCATGATCATGCGGAAAATGGTGGACTTACCCGCACCGTTCGGCCCGATAATGCCCACGATGCCTGCGGGTGGCAGTTTGAAGTTCAGGTTGTCGTAAAGAAGCTTTTCGTCGAAGCCTTTGGCCACCGACTCCGCCTCGATCACCTCAGTTCCGAGCCGCGGACCAGGCGGGATGAAGATCTCGAGCTTGTCTTCCCGCTCTTTCTGTTCCTGCTGCAGCATCTTGTCGTAGTTGGACAGTCGGGCTTTGCTCTTGGCCTGCCGTCCTTTTGGATTCATGCGCACCCAGTCCAGCTCGCGCTCAAGGGTCTTGCGGCGCTTGGAAGCCTGCTTCTCTTCCTGTTCGAGTCGCTTGGTCTTCTGATCGAGCCAGCTGGAGTAGTTGCCCTTCCAGGGGATGCCCTCTCCCCTGTCCAGCTCGAGGATCCATCCGGCCACATTGTCCAGAAAGTAGCGGTCGTGCGTGACGGCGATGACCGTTCCTGCGTATTGAGAGAGGTGATTTTCCAGCCAAAGCACAGACTCGGCGTCGAGGTGGTTGGTGGGTTCGTCCAAGAGCAGCACATCCGGGTTCTGGATCAGCAGACGACACAGGGCCACACGCCTGCGCTCTCCGCCTGAAAGCACCTTTATGGGCGTATCGCTCTCCGGACAGTTCAGTGCATCCATGGCGCGGTTGAGCATGACGTCGAGTTCCCAGCCATTGGCGGCATCGATCTTGTCCTGCAGCTCGGCCTGACGACCCATGAGCTTCTCCATCTTATCGGCGTCCTCATAAACTTCCGGAAGCCCAAAATCATCGTTGATCTTGTTGTATTCGTCCAATATGGCCGTGATCTCCGATGCGCCCTCCCGAACGACCTCGATCACAGTCTTCTCTTCATCCAGCTGCGGCTCCTGCTCCAAATAACCCACGCTGTAGCCCTGCGACCAGACCACATCGCCCTGGTAGTTCTTTTCCACTCCTGCGATGATCTTCAGCAAGGTGGACTTACCCGATCCGTTCAAACCAAGGATGCCGATCTTCGCTCCATAGAAGAAGCTGAGATAGATGTCTTTGATGATGGTCTTGTTGTTGTGGGGAAGCGTCTTGGAGACGCCGCTCATCGAAAAGATGATCTTCTTGTCCTCTGACATTCGATTGGGATAAAGTGAACTGCGAATATCGAAAATACATCCGCCGCTGCACGCTGTGGGCCCTTGTCTTTCCTCTGCTGATCGGGGCGCAGGAAAAAGACCATTTGATCTACGGTCAGGTCTTTGAATTTAAGACCGGACTGGTGGTTCCCGCCGCCCATGTGGCCAATACCCGCAGCGAACAGGGAACGCTGACCGACGCCCTCGGACGATTCCACCTGAATGCACGAACGGGCGATACGCTGGTCTTCTCCCACCTGAGCTACTCCTACGCCACCGTTGAGGTGAGCGACTCGAATTACGAAAGGGAACTGATCGTGCGGCTGAAGGAGCAGAACTACCTGCTGGACGAAGTAGGCATCTTCGCTTACGAGCTCACTTCGAACGATCCGAAAGAAATGAAGATCGGAGAACCGCTGGTGCCCAGAGAAGAAGACATTGTCATGCCAGTACATCTGCCGGCCACCATGGCCAACCCGCTGGATCTGTTGTATGAGCAATTCGGCAAGACACCACGACAGCTGCGCGAACTCAAAAAGCTGGTGGCCAAAGACGCCTTCCGCCGAAAACTCGCAGGACGCAACGGAGAGATCTTACGCGAACTCACCGGGATGAGCCGTGAGGAAGTGGCCACTTTTAGTTTTTACTGCCGCTACTCGCCCCGCGCCATCCGCCACGCCACAGACTATCAACTGTTGGTGAGCCTCTTGGACTGCTACGACGCCTATGTGGAGGAGCAGAATATGCAGGAACTGCTCGAGGAGTGGGACTGAGCCGCTTCTCCTGCTGCCCTTAAAATCTTCTTGCACAGTTTGAGAAGATGGGTCTATTTTTGCCCCGGAGAGTTGGCAGAGTGGTCGATTGCGGTGGTCTTGAAAACCATTGAGGGTAACACCTCCGGGGGTTCGAATCCCTCACTCTCCGCCAAGCAAACAAAAAGCCGCCGAAAAGGCGGTTTTTTTATTTCCGAAAGTCTGGGTCAAGCTCGCTTGAGGCCGGACTGAAGGGAATAAAGAAGCAGAAGCGGAGCTTCCGGCTTTTTGTTTGCTTGAAGCATCCCCCACCAGGGATCACGAGGCCGCTTTGCGGCTGAGTACTCCCGAACTATCAATCTTTATAAGGCGAATTTATTCTATGCATGATCTAGCCTAATAAAAGCTAGTTGCAAAAGCGTAGCTTCCGGCTTTTTGTTTGCTTGAAGCATCCCCCTTAAGGGATCACGAAGTCGCTTTGCGGCTGAGTACTCCCGAATTATCAATCTTTATAAGGCGGATTTATTCTAAGCCGGTTTCAGCCTAATGAAAGCTAGTTGCAGAAGCGCAGCTTCCGGATTTTTGTTTGCTTGAAGCATCCCCCACAAGGGATCACGAGGCCGCTTTGCGGCTGAGTACTCCCGTACTTTCATTTTATGAAAGGTGGATTTAAGCTCAGGATATTCTACACCACGTTTAACTTTCCACAAAACCCCTATAC
>JAYOTP010000003.1:0-5300 GCA_038150465.1 Flavobacteriia bacterium
TCCTGGATGGTCAGCAGGTAGCGGTTGGTGTACTGTCCGGAGGGATCCGTCACCGTACATGGGTCGCCCTGTGTGAAGGATTCCGCAGTGGTCCAGCCGTCCAAAGTGAACTTGTACTCGATGCCGGCCGTGCTGACGCTCAGCGTGGTCTCATAGATGCTGTCGCCATCGGCGTCTGTCATCGGGTTGCAGCTTCCGCACCAGTTGTTGAAGTTGCCGTTCAGGTTGACCGTTCCAAAAGAACCGGAATACTGGCTCATGTCCACGCGGAAGGTCACATTCGCAGTGGTTGGGATGCCCACGCAGTCTGAACAGCTGTTCCAGCAAACCTCTGCCAGGGCCGTATCGCCAAGAAGCTCAGCGAAGCGGTTGGTGAAGTTGCCCGTGGTCTTGGTACATGCAGAACCCGCTGTCAGGTTCTCCTGATCGTTCCAGCCATCGGCAGTGAACTTGTACTCGATCGAGTCTTGAGTGAGTGGAATGGTCACTGACCAAACGTCGTTGCCCATATCGGTCAGTGGATTACAAGATCCGCACCAGCCGTTGAAATCGCCATTCACATAGATGCCTGTATAGCTTCCAGTGTAGTCGGCCACATCCACGGTGAAGGTGACGTTCTTGGAAGCTGGCGCTGCACTACAGGCAACACAGGATTCCCAGCAAACGGTGGCCAAAGTGCTGTCGCCGTCTATGCTTATTGTCCGATTGGTGAATCCACCATTGGTCACTGTGCAGCTTGATCCTGCAATGAGCGTTTCACTGGCATTCCAATTGTCCAATGTGTACTTATACTCTATGGCTCCAGGCCCGATGGAATCGACTGTGACGGAATAGATCCCGTTGCCCATGTCCGCCAATTGATGGGCATCTCCGCTCCAGCTGTTGAAGGTGCCGCTGACGTACACATTGCTGAATACGCCGCTGTAATTGCTCATATCCACACTGAAGGTGATGTTGCCCTGTACTGCCGGAGGAGCCACAGGACATGTGCTGCAAGATTCCCAGCAAACCGTGGGAACGGTGGTATCGCCCAGGATACGGAGGTAACGATTTGTGAATCCGCCCTTGGTCTTCGTACAAGGCTCACCACCGGCAAAATTCTCTTGTCCGTTCCAGCCGTCGAGGGTGAATTTGTAGTCGATCGAGTCTGAAGAAAGCGGAAGGGTCACAGACCAAAGGCCGTTGCCCATATCGGTCAATGCGTTGCAGGATCCGCACCAGCCGTTGAAGTCGCCATTCACATTCACAGTGGTGAACGATCCGGAGTAGTTGCTCATGTCCACACTCAGTGTCACGTCATTTGTGGCGGGAGGAGGTGGAGGTGGCGATCCGGCAACGGTATCGCAGCTGGCCCAATAGGCGTAAAGGGTCTCGGCAGAACCGGAACGCAAATGGTACCTGTTGAATCCGCCAATGCCATTGCCTTCGGTGCAGGCACTGTCTGCTGCATCCAGCATTTCTTCATTGGCGCTATTGGACACATCTCCATTGACATACTTGAAACGGATCTCAGCGGAGCAGATCTGTGGAACAGTCACTTCGTAGATGTTCGGATCGTTCGCGCTTGGGCTCATGGCCAAAGCACCAGCCTGCCAGGGAGGCGAGGTGAAGTCGCCGACCATCCAAACGCCTAGAGAGTCCGTTGTGACGCCTGTCATATTTACTCGGAATGTCATGTCCGCCGCAGTTGGCATGGCGCCGCAGACCGTATCGCTATTGAAGCAATTGATGTCTGAAGAAGTGTGATTGACCACCGAGATCGAGCGGTTGTTGATGCTCTCCCAGGTGATGTTTCCGTTGTAGTATTTCCTGAACTTATAGGAATAGGTTCCGGCCTGGAGTTGCTGGGTCACAGCGTAAACTCCGGCAGAACCGCTGGGGCTGAGCATATCGCCGCCTCCCCAATTATTGAAATCGCCGGCCACATCAACGGAGTCCCAGTCGCACTCGTTATTCATGTCCACGCGGAACTGAACGAAGTAGGTCGGGGCAGAGCAGTTGCTGCAGGTGCCAAAGCAGTAGGCAAAGAGCGCAGAGTCTCCAGAGATGGTCACTTCGCGGTTGTTGCTAGTTGCGCAACCACCGGGAACACTTTCGTCGTCTCCCCAGGCATTGCCGTTCACATACTTGTATTGATATGTGCCTCCAGGAAGAGAGAGGGTCACTTCATAGATCCCGTCCCCGTCCGCATCGGAGAGCGCAGTTGTTCCCGGATTCCAGTTGCTTGGAAAGCCGGCGGCAGATTGAAAGTTTCCGGCCACATGGACCCCATTGGCACTGACCGTCTCCTGGCTCATATCCACGCGAAAGGTCACATCAAAGTTGTTTCCTGTGGCACAAGGGGCGCATTGAGAGTAGCAGACAGCTGGTAATACGGTGTCTCCACTGACGGTCATACCTCGATTGGTACCGCCCACTGCACATGCAGCCGGCGCGAGTTCATCTTGCCCCCAGGCATTTCCATTGATGAATTTGTACTGGTAGCTTCCAGCAGGGATCTGAACGGTCACTTCATATATCCCGTCCTGATCGGCATCGCTCAAAGCAGTCGTTGCTGGATTCCAGTCGCCTGGAAAACCTGCAGCGGCCTGAAAGTCTCCAGCCACATGTATGCCGTTGGCACTCACAGAGCTTTGCTGATTCATGTCCACTCGGAAAGTGACATTGAGGTTCTGAGCCCAGGATAAGAATGGAATGCCCAGGATCAGAACGAATCCAAGAATTAATCTTCTCATAATCGGTTGGTTTAGGTTGAGTGTAATGTATACACTTACAAGAATAAGAAAAATATAAGTGTTCATACAACACTTAGCATACTTGCTTGCCTCGAACAGAAAGTTTAGACCAAAAAAAAGCCCCGCAATTGCGGGGCTTGAAAGTGCATCTAAGGCAGCTTAGTGCTTGACCACCTGCTCAGTGATGATCTCGTCGTTGGTCTGTACGCGGACCATGTAGACACCTTGCGCCAGATGGCTGATGTCGAAGTCCACTTCAGCACCCTCAACGATCTGAGAGGCGATGAGCTTACCGCTCATGTCCAGGAGGCTGACCTCTGCTCCAGCAGCCGCTGCAACATAAAGGACATCCTTCGCTGGGTTCGGATAGATGGAGACAACGCCCGCATCCGATCCGTTCGCAGCATTGCTACCGCTCTTAGCACCTGAACCATTGTATCCCTTCACTTCACGGCATGTGAATTCAGAATTCACTGCGCTTGTTCCGTCATTGTAACGGGTGAAGGCAACGAACTCGTAGTTACCGCCGGCAAGACCAGTTCCTGTGAAGTCCACAGAGATCGTGGTGTTCTGGGTCAGCGGTGTATTGGTCCACGTCTGAGTGTTTCTCAGGCGATAGGCCATACGATAACCGATCAGCGTAGCACCCGTTGGCAGTGTAGGAGCAGTAAAGCTTCCGACAAAGATGGTTGGTCCACCCTTGACCAGTGTCCAGTTCGTTGGTACTGCTGTATTGTCCAGAGTGGAAGCCGTGATGGAATCCGTTACTGAACAACCCGCTGCATCCGTGATGGTCACTGTCAGAGTCTGTCCCTGAGAAGCGTATGTCCGCTTGGTAGTGGCACCATTGCTCCACAGAATGCTTGGAGCACCGTATCCACCGGCGTATCCAGCACGCAGGAGTACAGAGTCAGCTGCACAAGTTGGAGCCTTCTGCTCAACCATGCTCAGCGTCTGAGGCTTACATGGGATGTTCAGCGTGTCTGCACATGCGATGGAAGAGTGCCATGTTCCGCACTGCTCCACTTCGATCCAGACAATGACATCCGAACCTTGCCATCCGAGTACGTTGATACCCTTGTTGCCCTGCAGAGCACCACTGATCGACTTGGTACGTGTGTTGGTCATATCAGAAGACTGAGCATACTTCAAGCGGAAGTTGTCGCCCACCAATGGACCGAACCATGCACGGTATGCACCCTGCTTGGCATTCAGAGTTTGGATGGAATCCACTCCGAAGCAAGGCATTGCGAGGGTAGTGAAATCACCCATCACTGGCGCAGAAGTGTCGCCTGTGGCGCAAAGACCGCGTACGTAGTAGTCATAACCAGAAGCTGAGTTCAAGCAAGTGAGGTTGACACGCTCCTTATTGGCCGTAACAGAAGTTCCGGTACCAGGAGTGAAGCCAGTCGCACCATACTCAACATACCACTGCTGGTGTGCAGAGTCTCCAACCCACTCAAGGCGAGCAGAGAAGTTGGTCACATTGGTCTCGTTCAGGCCGGTCACCAATCCGCAGACTGCAGGTGGTGGAGCTACTGAACAGCTTGAAGTGAACGAACCGAGGTTCTGTGATCCGCTCAACGTAGAACCAGAAGCCCAGCTTGCTACCGTATTTCCAGAAGGATCAACGATGTCAAATGAAGCTTCATCAGACCAAGTACCTGGATTCTGAACAACTACATTGGTTGCGTAGCCATCACAGAGTGTAACAGTTGTCGTATCTGAGTTACCAGACGTGAAACTTGATCCGAATGCATCAACGATCACACCGTTCTGCTCGATACCGATCACTGTACCACTCCAACCGTCTCCGTATGTATCACCCATGATCACGGTGAACTGACAAGAGTTCGCTGCTGCACAGAGTGGAGTAGTGAAGTTGCCAGACATGCTGGGTGAGTTGCCGTTTCCGTTGGAACAGACCTCAGAGACATAGTACGTGTACACTGCTCCGTTGGTCAGGCCAGTGATGTTGTAGAATGTATCTGTGGCTGTAACTATAGTGCCTGAACCCTGAGTGAATCCAGCAGCACCGTACTCAACTTCCCAGGAAGTGGCAGCAGGGTCAGCAGAACTCCAGCTCAATGTAGCAGAGCTCGCGTCGATATTGGACGCTGACAGGTTCATTACAGGCATACAAAGTGGTGCTTCATCAATGGAGAAGTTGTCCACCGCCATGTCGCCTGTGAAGCTGCCGTTACGGTCACCCCAGAAGCGGATCTCGATAGTTCCGTAGATCAAATATGGGCTCAGATCCACAGTTGCTTCGATCCATGGGTCAGATTGTGCACCTTGCTGCTGACCAGAGATCGACCAGATCACAGTATTCAGTGTATCGGCCACCACGCTCACCTGCATGGTACCCATAGTCGCACCGTACATATGGTATTCGAAGGAAAGCTCAGGATTGCTCATACCAGAGATGTCCAAGTCTGGACTCCAGACTTCAGATGAACCTGGTCCTGTGGAGGTTTCCAGGTACATATACTGGCCTGATCCTCCGCTTCCTGCAAGCGGTCCAGTGTTGGACGAGGCAGTTCCACCTGAGATCGTTCTCCAGAA
>JAYOTP010000003.1:5400-18976 GCA_038150465.1 Flavobacteriia bacterium
CTGCAAGCGGTCCAGTGTTGGACGAGGCAGTTCCACCTGAGATCGTTCTCCAGAACGGACCACCAGTGTAGTTCTGGTTCCACCACCAGCAATTGTCGGAACCAATGATTCCAAGGCTCGCAGATGTAAAGAGATCGTAATCGTCGAAGTATGGTGCGACAGTAGGTGCACATGAAGTCGTGATGTTCCACGATGCCCACGCACTCACATCACCAGGACCGCAACTGTCTCTCAGCCAAACGGTGTAGGCTGTGCTTGGCGTCAGTGAGGAGTCTCTCGCTGAACCGCTGTTGGTGTCGGTATTCAATACCGCAGCTGTGATCGGCGTTCCGTTCGGGATGATCGCCCACTGCACATAAGATGCAGAGATATTGGGCGTCCAGAAGAACTGGATCTGATTTGGCCAAACAAATGCGTTGGTCAATACAGGTGCTGGACAAGAAACTGTAGTAGTGAAGGTGATAGGACCTTGCCATACAGAGTTATCCGAAGTACAGTTGGTCTGCACGTACACATCGTAGCTAGTGGTCGTTGTCAGTCCGCTGAGAACTGTAAACGTATCCGGAGTAGTGATGATGGTACCTGTACCCTGAGCGAATCCAGAAGGACCGTACTCGACATTGTAGTCGACTGCGTTATTGGCTGCAGCCCATGTGATCATGGCACTTGTGCCGATGATCTGGCTTGCAGACAGTGCACCTGGCTCTGGACAATCAGGCACTTTCTCCACAATGAAGTCGTCGATGAAACAGTCAGGACCCCATCCAGAGGCAAATACAAATTCAAAGATCACATCCTTACCTGTGTAGGAAGGATCGAGAATGATGATCTCGTTGATGAAGTCTGCATCACCGCCCAATGGTGGAGCAGTGTTCTGCGCGTTTGGAGAGTCGAAATTCGCACCCTGCAAATACTGAAGCGTATCCCAGTTGGAAGTACCTGCTTCTGCAACACGCAAAGTCAGAGCGTCATTCGGGTAGGCTGTGCTGTAGGCGTGTGCCCAACTGAACTTGACCCGCGCATCGTTTGCGATGTCGATGGTTGGGGAAACGGCGTAAGCGACGTTTCCTGCACTGAACGACCAGAAGGATGCTTCCATGTAATCGTTGCCGTATTGGACAGGTGTAAATGTGCCGTTGTCCAGATCCCAGCAAGTAGGAGGCCAGGTTGTTCCGTCAAATCCTTCTACGTAAGGCATAGCAGCCGGAGAACACAAGGTGGTCACTGTGATGGGCCCAGTCCAGGAACTCGTGGAGCTACCGCAATTGGTCTGTACATAGACGTCGTAGCTGGTATAGGGATCGAGACCAACAGTAGTCGAACCCTGTCCGTAAATACCTGTTGAAGTGGCGCCTGATACAGAGAACGTTGCCCCAGTACCCTGACCAAATCCAGCAGGTCCGTATTCCACATTGAAATCAGTATCAGCAGATGTCCAACTGATATCGAAGCTTGTGTCGGTTATGGCTGAAGCCACGAGATTGCTGGGCTCCAAACAATTTGGAACAGCTTCTACTACGAAATCGTCAACGAAGCAATCAGGTCCCCAACCGGAGTTGAATACAAATTCGAAGACAACATCCTTACCTGTCAGTGAAACATCCAAGTTCATCACCTCAGGAATAAAGGTTGCAGCAGGCGTTGTGTTACCAGCACCTGGAGCATCGAATGAAGGACCTATAAGATTCTTGATCGTATCCCAGTTGGATGTTCCCGCTTCTGCTACACGCAGGATCAGCTGGTCTCCAGAATAGGTAGAGCTGTACAGGTGGCTCCATGCAAATGTAGCGCGCGCATCTGCGGTCAAAGTGATCACAGGAGACACAGCGTAAGCCACGCTTCCTGAAGAATAGGTCCAGAAAGATGCTTCCATATAATCATTGCCGTATTGGACAGGTGAGAATGTGCCATTGTCCATATCCCAGCAAGCAGGAGGCCAAGTTGTTCCGTCAAATCCTTCTGTGTAAGGCATAGTAAACGGAGCACATAGAGTGGTCACTGTGATGGGACCAACCCAAGAACTCGTGGAACTGCCACAATTGGTCTGAACATACACATCATAGCTGGTATTCGGCATGATGGCTGTTGTTGTGCCCTGTCCGTTGATCGTAACGGAAGTAGCGCCAGTAACAGAGAATGCAGCTCCGGAACCTTGTCCGTAACCTGCAGGGCCGTATTCCACATTGAAATCTGTATCAGTAGAAGTCCAGCTCACGTCAAAACTTGTAGATAGAATGTTCGAAGCTGACAGGCCTGCTGGCGCAAAGCAAGAAGGCGCTTCACTGATGCTCACATCATCGATGGCCTTATCGCCGTAGAAGCTGCTTCCACGCTCTCCGCGGAAACGGATCTGAACACTGGATGCTCCAGTAGTCAGTATTGCTGCAGCCTTATCGTATGGTGCAGTCGATGATGTCTGCTGCTGTCCAGAAAGAAGGATGACATCTCTCTGCCAACCATTGATGTCGTCGTACACATCAACATGAAGGTTACCCATTGAGGAACCGAACATGTGGTAGTAGAACTCAAGATATGGAGTGGTCAATGCAGTTACATCGATCATTGGAGAAAGAAGAGAGTTCGTATCACCCAATGCTGCAGGCGACGAAGACTCGAAGAACATGTAGATTCCTGAAGAGCTACCCGTGGTGTTGTCCACAGAAGGACCAGTACTACCAGAAGGCGTTCCTCCGTTGTCTGCATACCATCTTGGGTTGGAAGAGGATTGATCCTGGGTCCAGCATCCGAAACGATCGGCCGTACCTGTTGAATAGGACTCAAAGTCATCGAACCAAGGAGCGGTCTCTGAGCCGCATGCAGTTTGCGCTGTGGCGACATTCGACCATCCACTGGTTCCTGAACCACCACAATCAGCCTGCACATACACATCATACAGTGTATTGGCTGCCAATCCGGTCAGTTGTACAGAAGCACCTGTAGATGTCATTGTGGATCCTGTTCCCTGGGTAAATCCGGTCGGACCGTATTCAATGTTGAAAGACTGAGCGTTACCACCGCTGTGTGTCCAGTTGAAGTCCAAAGTGGAAGCCGTAGCACCAGTGTTGGCAACATTCAAAGGAGTTTCACACTGGGGGATAGCTACCCACGACCAGTCGTCTGAATACCAGTAGCTGTAGGATTGGATCGCCAAAGCCCCGTTCGCAGGGTTGTGCGGGCGAACATCCAATACAATTGGATTGTACGTGCCAGTTGCGGCATAGGCGATGACAAATGAATCCAATGGAACAAAAGTGCTCGCATCTGTTGGGTCTGAAAGAACACCAAGGGCGATCTGACAACCCAAAGTGGATCCGGCTCTTCCTGTCAGTTCCAGTCTGTGCGTTCCCGCTCCCTGATTTGTGGTTGGAGGAAGAAGAACGGTTACTGGAGAAGCAGACGAACCACTTTGATAGTAGTAATTCGGCTGTGAAGGCGCAGTGGAGTTGGATGTTGCATAAACAAAACCAGTGGTACCCACTTTTTCAAAACAACCCCACTTGGAGATGCTCGAGCCTGTTGCATAGGAATCGAAATCTTCTGTCCAAGTGGCTACAGGTGCACAAAGTGTAGTTGCACTGGTGGCAGCAGGCGGAGAGTACAATGAACTGCCCACGCAAAGCTCACTTACTTTGAATTCATAGGCTGTATTCGGCGAAAGACCGGTGATGGAAGCCGCAGTTGTTGTTACAGTCACGGAAGTACCTGTACCTGTAGCGAAACCAGGAGCGCCATAAGTAACATCCCATGTAGTGGCCAGAGAGTCTCCGGCATCCCAAGTGAGGTCAATACTTGAAGACGTTGAGGCCGAAGCTACAACAGTCAAATTCTGAACAGGCGCACAAGCAGCAGGATCAGCGATCGATACATCATCAATGGCCATATCGCCCCAGTAGCTCGTTCCACGAACACCTATGAAGCGAATGCTGATCGCACCTGAATAAGCCGAGAGGCTTACAGTTGCTTTGGTGTACGGATCAAAACCACTTGTATGTGTTTGGCCAGGCATGGTCCAAACCGTGGTCCAACCAGAACCTGCATCGACCTGAGCGATCAGATCTCCCATGGTCGATCCATACTTATGGTAGTAGAAGACCAATTCTGGGCTAGTGAGGTTGTCAATGTTCACCAGCGGGATCTCCGCATAAGATGAATCCCCAAGCGCAGCGGGTGAACTGGTTTCCAATGCGAGGTACTTACCCGCAGAAGTCTGCGTGGTATTGTCTACGCTCGGTCCAGTAGAAGAGGAAGGCGTGCCTCCGTTGTCTACGAACCAACCATATGACCCCTGATTGGAAAGGATCCAGCAGTTCGCCAGAGTGGTGTTTCCACTCGTGCTTGAGTTGGCCAGGCCCTCGAATGTCATGTAGTATGGAGCGATGTATGGCTCCACCGGAGGACATTGGGCCAAAGCAAAATGGGACGAACCAAAGGCCAAGAGGCCGGAGAGGATCATCCCATTTTTCACATTAACTCCGCTCGTCCACAAACGAGAGAGTCCTGAAAAAATAGCATTTTTCATAGGTTGTTGTGTTTTGGATTATGAAACGGTTAATCGTCATGTCAATTTTAATTCATTTTATCAACAAAGCCAAGGGGTGAAAATATTTTGTTGGCAATTGGTGCCGATCCAAACGACCATTTGCCCCTTCAGAATATTGTTAAAAAACTGATAAAGAGATCAGTAATCATTTTTAGAATCGCTGCTTTTTATTTCTGATTTCCTGGTTCGACCAAGCGGGTCCGCTCATACCTCATTAAATTATTGTAAGAATAAAAACACAAAAAGAGGGGTTTTCCACCGGAAAATTTAGAATGTTCAAGTGGTTGGTGGTCAGATAGGCTTGATTTGGTCCAGACATGTGCAAATGCCTGTTCATGCCTTTTGAGAAGATCCGAACTATTGTGAAAGTTCTTCTCTACTTTTAGGCCCTTCAAGCTTGCTTGATGTCTCAACTGGAAGACCCGATCATCATTTTTGGAACAGGTCGATGCGGTTCTAGCATTCTGTCGGAGATCGTTTTCAGACACCCCGACTTGGCCTTCCCGAGCAATTACAACGAATTCTTTCCAAGGCTAAAGGAAGTTTCCCTCATCCGGCATCTATTTGACAACCGATGGTGGAACAAGGTTGGAGCCAAGCCACAAAGCGGGAAGAGCAATGCGCTTCACAATCTGATCTTCCAACCTGGTGAGTCCTATTCCATGTGGAAGAGCTTATGCGGGGATGAGGTGGATTTTATTCGGGGATTTCTGCTTGAAGAGCAACTGAGCGACCAAAGGAAGGAGAAAATGCGCGCCTTCTTTTGCGATATGGTCCGCCTTCAGGGGCGGGACCGCCTGGCCTTCAAGATCACTGGCCCCTCGAGGTTGAGGTTTCTGCATTCGGTCTTTCCGGGAGCGCAATTTGTGCGCATGACAAGGGAACCGCTGGATACGATCCATTCCTGGCTGAAGGTCGATTTTTGGAAAACAAGAGGTCTTTCCGATCTGTGGTGGAATGGCGTGTATACTCCAGAGCAGTTGGACTGGGTTCGCTCTCATGCAGAGCAGACCCATAAAGTGGCAGCCCTACAGTACAAGATGTTGATGGAAACTGCAGACAAAGAGATCAGCGAAACACCGGTTCAGATCCATACCGTGGCATATGAGGAGTTCAGAGTTCAGCCGATGAAGGAAGTTTCCAAGGTTTTGGAATTTTGCGGTTTGGACGAAGATCCAAGTGTGGAGGCCTATGTGCGTGACCGCATCGTCTACAAGGAAAAAATACCGGATGCCGACCTCTTTTCTGCGCAAGAAATAGAAGACATAAACCAGGTATTAAATCGGCCCATTCTGTGAAAGAAATGTTTTTTGTTTGTGGCCCACCAAAATGTGCCTCTTCAACGCTATACAATCACTTGGTGAAACACCCGGATATAGAGATGTCCCGCTTGAAGGAAACGCGCTATTTTTCGCATGGATCTGAAGAAGATGTCGATGCATATTTCAAAATGTACTTTTCGGACGAGCATACCGCTCATTGCCGGGGCGAGGCCACACCGAGTTATTCTTTCCTTCCTTATGCGGCGGAGGCGATCAAGAGACATTTCCCCAGTCCCAAATTCATATTCAGCTTCAGAAACCCCATAGACAGGGCCTACTCGGGCTGGTTGATGCGAAAACAAGTCGGGCACGAGGATCTGGGATTCATCGATGCGCTCAAAGCGAACAGGGACCAGGGCATCGACTTTTCGGGGCCATCGTTCAAAGCCATGTGGCTGGAGGAGCACAATTCGTGGAGAAGCACAAAAAGACGCAACATCATTCGCACCTATATCGAAGCAGGGGATTATGCCACTATTTGGCATCGATATGTGGATCTTTTTGGCGAGGAGGCGTGTATGAAAATATATACGAATGAGCTGCAGCAAAACCTGCAGTTGAGTATGCAAGAAATTTGCAGGTTTCTTGGCATCGATGATTTTCCATTTGGATTGGAAAATGAGAAGGTCAATGCCTTCAAGGAAGCCAAGAGCCCAGCACTGCTTTTTGTACTTCAAAACCCACTGTTGGATGCCCTCTCGAAGAAGACGCCTGCCCGCTTGAAGGATGCACTGAGTTCATTGGTCTTCAAAAGAGCGGAGAAACCGAAGATGTCAGTGGAAGAACGGAAATTCGCTTTGGAGGTATTCGTGCCCATGATCGAGCGGATGGAACAGCTATGGGCAGAGGATCTCTCCCATTGGAAAAAGTAAAATGAAGGAATTCGTCGTCTTAAGTGGGCAGCGTTCCGGATCGACATTGGTCATTCGGTCCCTGGACACCTCCCCGGAAATTTATTGCGCAGGTGAGATCCTTCATCCGCTCAAGAAGAGCAGGATCCATCACATAGAATGGAAGCATCGCTATGTGAAAGTGGGCTCCTACAAGGCAACAATATTGCTGAACGGTCTCTTTTGGAGGGGTCGGATAAAAAAGCATATAGACCGATTCTATGGCTCACGCGATGCAGGAGAGATCGCCCGGGGTTTCAAATTGATGAAGTCCCAATTGGATTACAATGCCTTCCTGTTGCCCTATTTGCGTTCTCGGGGGGTTTCTTTCATCGTCTTGATCCGGGACAATGATTTCGACACCGCCCTGTCCTGGAGCAAATCCCAGATGACGGGCTTGTACCACAGTTCCGATTCGAATGAGAGCCAAACGATCGAGATCCCGTTTGATTTCTTTCAGCTTCAATTGGACCGGGCAGTAAAGAATCGAACATTTCTGGAGAACTTTGCCGCAGAGCAGAACAGTCTGATCATCAATTATACAGACTTGATCGAGCGCTGGGAGGAATCCATTGCGTCCATTGGAATGCACATCGGAGCCAAAAAGCTGAAAGTGGAAAAGACTTTGGAGAAATTGGTGGCCTCCGAGCGTGTACGGGTGACGAATCTAGACGAACTGCGCGAGCGATTCGATAAGTGATGACAGAGATCGTCTACATCGTGTCGGATCGAAGGGCCGGTTCCACGCTGCTTCAGAATCTGCTGGGACAGATCTCGGGGATCACAGCAGTGGGTGAACTGCGCATGCTACAAGGACATCTGAAGAGGGAAGGGCCTGGAGAATCCTGGAACTGGCAGTGCTCCTGCCGGGAAGAGCTCACCGCATGTCCTCTCTGGTCCAGGATCCATGAGCTGATGGATCTGAAGAGCCGACGCACCCGGCTCGACCACTCCTTGTTCGAATCGCACAAAGCGAGGGAGTGCCTTCAGGAATATGCCTTGGAAGGCCAAATGGTGGCTGAAGACAGCCTGAAGATATTGGATGCCATACGTCGGATCACAAAAGCAGATATGGTCGTGGACAGCTCAAAGGATCCGATGCAGGCCTACTACCTGCATGCCCAAAGACCGGCATCTGTTCGCCTGATCTTCCTTCAGCGGTCCATCGATGAACTGGCCTATTCCAAGATGAAACACAGGGAGGGCAAAGTGCCTGGGCCGATTCGTATGTGGGCATATATGAATCGGGTGGGCCGTCAGAACCGTTCGATCCGTGAGGTGGTCGATCAGGTTCAGGCCGATCATGTGCACCGATTGACCTACAAGGCGCTGGCAAGCGATCCCCGCGGAGAAATACGCAAGATCCTTGATTTCCTTTCATTTGGATCTGTTCCGGACCAATTACCGGATTCACTTGAACCACAGGACGACCACAGCATTGGTGGAACGCCGTCTAGATTTCAGTCCAGTCCAGTGCACTATGACGATAAGAGCGCTGCTTATTTCCGAAAATATCCGCCTCTTTCCTACCTGACCAAAAAGTGGCAAACACATTAAGCAAGTGGCCAGGAGTATCAAACGTTCCGTTTTTTGGCAGGGCTCGAATGTGGCCGGCATCGCGATCATTCAGATCGTGTATTATGCCTTGCTGGCCCGTATTCTGAGTCCGGATGATTTTGGCCTGATCGCCATCGCCCAGTCATTTCTGAATTTGGCCACCCTCTTTTCTCAAGTGGGCATGGGTCCTGCACTTGTACAGCACAGAAACCCCAGTGATGCCCATTTGTCCACTGCATTCTGGGCACATTGTGGCTTGGGCTTGCTGTTGTATTTACTGACTTATATCTGTGCACCAACCATCGGTTCATTTTTTGATTCCGATGCGCTCGTGGCCATATTGCCCATACTGACCATTGGATTTCTCTTTTCTTCCGCATCTGCGAGCTCTTTGTCCATGATCCAAAGAAGCATGGACTTTCAATACCTCTTCATCGCGGAGAATGTCTCTTTTCTCGCGGGTATGAGTACAGGACTCTCATTGGCCTACAGCGGATATGGGGTATGGGCGATCGTCTACGGAAGCCTTGTGCAACAGGCGATGATGCTGCTTTTTTCAGTGTACCGAATACGGATCCCATTGGGTGTGGCCTGGTCTGCCTCTGCATTCAAAGAGCTCTTTCACTTTGGTGCAGGCCTTACGCTGATCCGCATGAACAACTACCTGACCAACTCAGGAGTCAATCTACTCCTGGGCCGGCTTATGAGTTTGAATGTCCTTGGGCTCTTCGAGCGATCGTATCGGACCATGATGATCCCTGGGAAGTTGCTGGGTGATGTCATTGACAAGGTCATGTTCCCTGCCATGTCCAAACTCCAGGACGAGGAGGGAGCGCTTACAAAGATGTACGAACGGAATTTGAGCTACAGTCTTTTGGTCACCCTGCCCCTGGGCCTGTGGCTTTCGTTCCATGCCCATTGGATCGTGGAGATCCTGCTGGGTGCACAGTGGTTGGAGACCATACCTGCATTGGAGATCCTTTTTCTCGCAGTTCCGATCCGGGTCACCATGCGCCTGACAGATTCTGTGATCCGGGCCAAGGGCCTGGTCTATCGCAGCGCCGCGCGCAAGTTCCTTTACACGCTTGTTCTTTTTGCCGGACTCTACTGGGGCAGTGATCACGGGCTGATCGGCTTGAGTTGGGTCATCCTCGGGGCCTCCGTTTTTCAGTACATCAATATGTCCTCTCTTGCCGTGCAGCGCATGCAAATGAGCTGGGCGGTCCAATATCGACCCTTTCTTCAGGCAGTACCCACTGTCGTCCTCTTCCTCCTTCCTTCCCTCTTGATCACTCTATGGATGGAGCCTGGCACATTTGGCCTGCGGTCGGCTTTTGCTGTTTCATCTCTGATCACTGGAACAGCCATCGTTCTGGCTGCCTTCCGCTGGTGGCCGTCCCTTTTGGGCGGTCGGATGAACGATCTGCTGTCGGTCTTATTTTCGCAAGTGGTTCTGCGCTGGCCAAAGAACAAATGACCGTGAATCATCCCCATTCAATTCAGACTTAGGTATGCTGCCAAATGCGATCATTCTGGGCGCTCAAAAGGCGGGAACAACGAGTCTGCACAGTGGCCTTGCCAGCCATCCGGACATCTTCTCCGTTCCGGAATTAAAGGACAACGATCTCTTTGCCGATCCGGAGAACAGCGGGGACCCTGGATCCAAGATCGAACCCTATCTGCGCACAAAAAAGGGTGAGCCCATCCTTTTGCATACGCATGTCAACTACATGCTCTACGACCATGCATTGCGGCGGATCAGGGAGCTTTGTGCAGATGATCTCAAGCTGATCATTATTCTTCGGGCACCCACGGAAAGGGCAGAAAGCGCGTACAACTACTTTAAAAAACTCCGAAGGGAAAGAAGGGAGATCGATCAGGCGATGGACTATGAGCCCGGTCCCATCCAGGGGTATTCGTACGAAAACAATGATTTCACCTATATCGAGCATGGGTTCTATGCCCATCAGCTCGATATGGTCAAGGCCGAATTTTCTTTGGATAAATGCCTGCTGCTCGATTACCATGATTTTAGGAAGGATGCAGCGGGTGTCGGGCAGAGGATACTGAGATTCCTTGGCGTGGATGATTCCATTCCCTTGAATTTCTCAGAAAAGAATGTAACGGGTCAGCTGCGATCAGGCTGGGTTCAGGATCTATTGTACACCGGCGTGGTGAGAAACTTTTTCGGATCGCTTTTGGACCGCGTTTCCACCCTGGATCAACGAACGCGGATCAAAGAAAAGATCAGTCAGTGGAATACTTCCTCATCCGCAAGTGCAGACAAGGATTCCCTGCCTCCAGAAATGCGTGAACGACTGTACCATAAATTCCATCAGGACGTCCGGCGTTTGGTTGACGAGTATGGGTTCGACCCGGCACGAAATTGGCCGGAATACCAAGTGGAATACGCACTCCCTCCCCAATGAAGATACTGGAGGTCATTCCCTTGTTCATCGATGGTGGCGCCGAGCGATTCGTGGTGGACATCGCCACTGAATTCTCTGATCTCGGGCACCAAGTCCAGGTCTGTGCGCTTTATGCCGAGGATGAGGACGGAATGAAGTACTTCCCGGATTGGGACCAAAGAGTGGAGCGATCCTCCTTGAACAAGAAGCTTGGAGCGGATCTGAGCGTTCTCTTCCGATTGAAAAAATTGATGCGTGAATTCAAGCCCGATGTCATCCATACCCATTTGAGTACGGTGAATTATGTCGCGCTGCTGCAGTTACTGAGCTTCAATAATATACCCGTTGTCCACACGGTGCACAACGATGCTGCTGCAGAGGTGATCGGTTCCAAGGAAAAGACCTTACGGGAATGGCTTTTGAAATTCAAGCGCATCCATCCTGTGACCATCTCGCAGGTGAGTGACGAATCATTCTCTGCTTTTTACCCAGGGATGAAGGCCAAAAGGATCGATAACGGACGCTCTTTCCCAGAAAAGACCGATCGTTTCGGGGAGGTGGAGCAGTGGTTCGAACAAATGCGCAATTCTTTTGGGAGCGAAGCACAGATCTGGATCAATATTGGCCGATTGACCCCGCAAAAGAATCAGGTGGTGCTCGTTGAAGCATTCTCTGAATTGGTGAAGTCGGGGCACAATGGTCTTTTGATCATCCTCGGGACGGAAAGGCCGCCATGGTCAGATCCGATCATGGAGGGGATCAAGCCATTCTTGAGTGATCGTATCCTCTGGCTGGGCGGGAAGAGCAACGCCACAGACTATATGCATCTGGCTGACCATTTTGTATTGAGCTCCTTGTACGAGGGCATGCCGATCAGTCTGATCGAAGCCATGGCGACCGCTTGTCTGCCGGTGTGCACGGCCGTGGGTGGTATCCCGGAAATGATCGATCCTCATGGGGTCATGATACCTGGAACGGAGGTGGGTATGGTTCTGGAAGGCATGAAGACAGCCTCTGCGCTTTCCAGTGAAGAAAAGAAGGAGCGAACCGAGGCATTGAAGGCCCGCTATGAGGAGCGATACAGTTTAAGACGCAGTGCGGAGGCCTATCTCGATCACTTCAACCAACTGCTGTGAAGTTCTGGATCACCTCGGTGTTTTGCGCTCTTTTGCTTCCAATGGAGGCCCAATTGGACACGCTCCGCTTCCGACGACTCACTTTTGATTCCACCTACTCGCTGATCGAGGATAAGGGCGTCTTTCGCTTTGAAGTCCGCCCCGATGATTATGTGTTCAACGGCAACCGCTCCCAAATGCAGTCGGACACCATGAAGGCACGCAAGTATTCATTTGATTTCAGGGTGGAACGCTACCGCCATGTGGAAGGTGCCTTCTTCGCATTGGTCGACTGGCATCTGCATCCCAAGATCGCCCGGGAGAATGCATACAAGGGTTGGGGCCATCGTTCGGTGGTGGCCGTGATCCTGAACAAGGGTCGGGTGGAGGTGGGTCTGCGTCCGATGAATGAGGGCCGATTGCAAAAGATCCTTCGCATGCCTCTGGATACGGGTTGGATGCACTTTGAAATGATGGTGAACTGGTCATCCGATCCAGAGAAAGGATCGGTCCGCATCAAGTTGCAGCAAGACAGCGTGGCTATGGATGGCATCCCGACCTTGTACATGGACGGCAAGGCACCATTTTTCAAACTTGGCATTTACAAGAGCTTTGTGCATACCGATACCGCAGTGGTCTCGTATCGGAACGTGCAGGTAGATGGAAAGCCATCGACACCCGACTGGGTCCGTCCGGCCAAAGGTGCAGGAAAAGGGTACAAAAAGAACGGGATCGACAAGGGGTTTGACCTCGAACGCTACGAGCGCTACAGGAACCGGAAGAAATAAGTGCTTCATTCCATGGGATATGGATGGGATTTTAGTTTCTTTAACACGGCCTAAGACCACAGACGCGATCCTTCATCGTTCCTAATGCAAGCACTGCTCGGCATCCAAAGAATTTCTTCGGGTTTTTATCGCCTCGGACTTCGGCCCTTGGGTAAGTTGTTCGATGGCCTGAATTACTTCCTGTTCAACTCTTCCTTTCCAGGAACAGTGAAGGTGGGCAAAGGGACTGTCTGTGCTTATGGAGGGATCGGACTTGTCGTACACGGAAGGGCAGAGATCGGTCAGGGCTGTGTCATTGGTCAGGGCATTACCATTGGCGGGCGATCCAAAAAAGTGGAAGTGCCGCGTATCGGAAACAACGTTTATCTCGGTTCGGGTTGCCGGATCCTGGGTCCGGTCACCATTGGTGATGAAGTGATCGTAGGACCCAATGCGGTCGTGCTTGAAGATGTGCCGTCTGGATCGGTTGTGGTGGGCATTCCTGCCCGCGTGGTCAAGTCGGGGATCAAAATGAGGGATCTGGTCTGATGGCTCCTCAAAGCGGCGTGAACCGCCTTCTGGTCGTTGGCAGCAGTGTGACAGAGGGCCGTCCGGAGACCATCGGCGGGGCCAATGTGTTGATGGGCAAGTTGCTGGATCATCTGAATGCGCGCCCAGACATCGACTTTCTATTTGTGAAGGCCAATCGCTATCCAAGTGCTGTACGCTCTTTGCTGTCCGTCCTTTTCAAGGCGTGGTCCAGCCGTTCCCAGTGGGATCTTGTTTTTGTGAATGTTTCTCAGAGGGGGCTCGCCTTGCTTTTTCCACTGCTGGCCTTATTGAGCGCCTTGCTCGGAAAGAAATGGGCCATGCGGGCATTCGGTGCCGATGCGCTGGAGGTTCTGGAGAACACACCTTGGACAGGGCTCTTGAAGTGGTGTGTCAAGCGTTCGGTTCTCGTTGGGATGGAAACCCAT
>JAYOTP010000003.1:19076-114175 GCA_038150465.1 Flavobacteriia bacterium
AGGGCTCTTGAAGTGGTGTGTCAAGCGTTCGGTTCTCGTTGGGATGGAAACCCATGCGCTGGTCCAAGACTTTTCGGGATATACGCAGCAGACCTACTGGATCCCCAATGTGCGGGATGAAGTTGCGGACGCTTTTTCGGTCAAAAAGACGTACCAAAGGCGCTTTGTCTTCATTGCTCATGTCAAGCGATCAAAGGGCATTTTTGACGCCTTGCGCGCCTTTGAGCTTTTGGGTGCCGAGTACACTTTGGACTTTTATGGCCCTATCGCGGAAGAGGCGTGCCGAAAGCTGGAGACACATCCTTCCTACAAGGGCGTGCTCGATCCAGTGGATGTGCCGGAGGTCTTGACGCGGTATGACGGTCTGGTCCTTCCTACTTTCTACCAGGGAGAGGGCTACCCAGGTATTGTCATCGAGGCTTATCAAGCAGGTCTTTTCTGTGTTGCCACACAATGGCGAAGTTTGCCTGAGATCGTGGAAGAGGGGCAAAGCGGTTTTCTGCTTCCTGTGGGTGATCCTGAAGCCATTGCCCATTGCATCAGATCTCTGGACGAGAAGCAATTTGAACGGATGCGCACCTTCATAGACGGATATCGAAAAAAATTCGATTCGCAGAGCGTTCACAGGGGATTGGTGGACCGATTGATCAAGGCGTGAAGGGATGAAAAAGCTGCTCTTGTATTTCCACACCTTGCGGCGTCTGCGCTGGATACAACTGGAATACCAGTTGCGCTATAAATGGAATCTGCGCTTTCGCGGACAGCAGCGGCCCGCTCTCAATGAAAGTCCGCCGCCTTCCATTCGCCCAACCTTGGCCTACAAGCGGCATCGGCTCACTGGGGAGCAAGCCTTCACCTTCTTGTCCCTTACAAAGTCCATGGATCTGCAAACTGTGGATTGGAACTACTCCGGACATGGGAAGCTTTGGACCTACAACCTGAATTATTTTGATTTCATCCATATAATGCCTGTGGAAGAGGCACTGCAGTGGATGAAGATCTATGCGAAGAACACCGAGCTCAAGGATGGTTTAGAGCCTTATCCCACCTCTCTTCGAATCATGAACTGGATCCATTTCTGCCTCGAACACTCGATCCGCGAAGAGGATCTGGAACGCATGATCTACTCAGACGCCCTTTGGCTTCGATCTAACCTCGAGTACCACATCCTCGCCAATCATTTGCTGGAGAATCTATTGGCCTGTTGCCTTGCGGCCGTCTACTTTGACCGCGCCGATTGGCAAGAGGAGAGTTTTCCGATGATGCTGGACGAATGGAAAGAACAGTTCCAATCAGACGGAGCGCACTATGAACAGAGCCCGATGTACCACATGATCCTGACGGATCGTATGTTGGATCTGTGTCTGCTGCTGAACGCGCAAGGCGAAATGGAACACCTGTCCAGCTGCCAAAAGGTTCTTCAGCCTGCTTTGAATTTCGCGGTCTTTATCCATCCCTATGGCCATTTGCCCTCTTTCAACGACTGCGCCCCAGAGGTGGCCAGTTCTCTGGAGGTCATTGAAGACAAGGCCTCGCTGCTCGGTTTGTCTGCACTTCCACCCAAGCAGGCGGGTTCCAGTGGGTTCCGAAAATGGGTCTATCCGAACTGGACGGTTCTGATGGACCTGGGGCCTGTTGGTCCGAGCTATCAATCGGGCCATGCGCATGCCGACACTTTTGGTTTTGAGTTGTTCGATAAGCAGCTGGGTCCATTGATCGTTCATACGGGAACGAGCACCTATCAACCCAATGAACGGCGACAGCACGAGCGCTCCACGGCAGCACACAATACGGTCAGTTACGCTGGTGCCGATTCATCTGAGGTCTGGGGCGGCTTTCGAACGGCCGATCGGGCAGAGGTCGAATGGATCACGGATGAAGAGGATCTGCTGGTGGCCCAGCATGACGGCTTCAAAAGGATTGGCGCAATACATCGTCGTACATTCCGCCGATTTGAACAAGGGCTTGAGATCAGAGACCAGATCCTGGGCGGCACAAAGCAGGCGCAGTCCTATTTGCATTTTCATCCAGATGTGGTGCTGGAGTCTGTAGACGATGGACTTATCCTGAACGAGCGTTTCGAAATTCAATTCGAGAACTTTGAAAGCTCTGCCCTCGAATCCTACCTTCACGCCCAGAAATTCAACACATTGAAGCAGGCTCAAATGTGGAGCGGAATCTTTCGATCCCATGCGAGCATCATCATTAGGGAAAGGATATGATCCAGAAAATAGACCTGATCGCTGGCGCCCGCCCGAATTTCATGAAGATCGCTCCGATCATCGATGCCCTGAAAGGAACTTCAATGGATTTCCGATTGGTACATACCGGGCAGCACTACGACAGGAACATGAGCGGTTCCTTTTTCGATCAGCTGGGGATACCTGAGCCCCATGTGAATCTTGGCGGAGGCGGCGGCACCCAGGCGGAGCAAACGGCCAGGATCATGGTGGGCTACGAGGCTTTGCTTTTGAAGGAGCGCACGGACCTCTGCCTTGTGGTCGGAGATGTCACCAGTACTTTGGCCTGTTCCATCGCGGCAAAAAAGCTGGACATTCCCGTTGCCCATGTAGAAGCAGGAATTCGTTCTGGCGATCGGAGCATGCCGGAAGAGATCAACCGAATGGTGACCGACAGCATTTCGGACTACTTTTTCACGACCACGGAGTGGGCCGGGGATCAGCTTCGCAGAACAGGGGTGGAGGAAGAACAGATCTTCTTTGTCGGAAATACCATGATCGACACCTTGTTGAAACACCGTCCAAAATTCATTCAGCCAGCATGCTGGCAGGCCTGCGGATTAGCGCAAGGCAACTATATGGTCATGACCTTGCACCGGCCGGCCAATGTGGATGGTGAAGCACAATTCAAGGCGCTCCTGGACAAGATCATCGAGGAAAGCGGCGATCTGAACATCATATTCCCCGTCCATCCAAGAACGCGAAAGACCCTTGAGCAATTGGGCGTCGCCAACGAACGTCTTCACCTACTGGATCCTTTGAGTTATTTGGAATTCAACTATTTAGTGGAGCGCGCACGGGTGGTGGTGACCGATTCGGGAGGCATCACCGAGGAGACCACGGTCATGGGCGTTCCCTGCATCACTTTGAGGGACAATACCGAAAGACCGGAGACCGTCGAACTGGGCACCAATGAGCTGATCGGAACCGATCCCGAAGCGATCGGCCCGGCCATGCACCGACTCTTCTCAGGCGCATGGAAGAAGGGGGCGATTCCACCACTGTGGGATGGGAAAACAGCTCACCGGATCGTGGAGCATATCAGCCAATTGTGAGTTCAGGACGCATCCTTTTCCTCGTTTCCAATTTTTATCCGGATATGGGTGCGGGCTCTTTTCGGAACACGCCCTTGGCGCGTGAACTGGCTGCGCGCTATTCAGGCAGGGTCGATGTGGTGACCACGCTCCCGAGCCGCTACAAGAGCTACAGTCAGGAGGCCAAGGAGCAAGAGATCATGGACGGCCTGCATATTCACAGATGCAAGGTGCCAGCGCATTCGGGGGGAATGCTGGACACTCTTCGGACCTACTGGACCTATTTCAAAACAGCGCGTTCCCTCAGCAAAGGCCATTCCTATGACCTGGTGTACGCCTCTTCGTCCAAACTCCTCACAGCTTTTCTCGGTGCCACCATTGCACGAAGAGCCAAGGCGCCCTTATACATCGATATCCGCGACATCTTCGTGGAGTCGATAGGCGATGTCATGGAAGGAAATAAGGTGAAAGCTGTGGTCTTCCGCTGGCTTGTTCTGCCTTTCATCCGCCAGATGGAGCGTTACACTTTCCGAACGGCTGTCCATGTGAACCTGGTCTCGGGTGGATTCCGATCCTACTTTGAGCCCAAATACGGGAAGAAATTCTCCTATTTCACCAATGGGGTGGACGAGGTTTTCATTGAAGCAGGCAAGGAAAGTGAGCCAACGAAGAACGATCCACCCGTACTTCTCTATGCGGGCAACTTTGGCGGTGGACAGGGACTGGATGCCGTCATCCCGGAATTTGCCGAGCAGGCCGGAGACCGGGTGAAGATCCGCTTGATCGGCGATGGCAGCACCAAGCAGGCTTTGCTCGAGGAGATCCAAAAGAGGTCATTGCGTAATGTGGAGGTTCTTCCTCCCGTGGGGCGCGATGATCTGATAAGGGCCTACAAGGAGGCAGATATCCTCTTTGTCCATCTGAACGATCTGGATGCCTTCAAAAGGGTGCTTCCTTCCAAGATCTTCGAATACGGTGCACTGAACAAACGCGTACTGGCTGGAGTGGGCGGATACTGTGCGGAGTTGCTGAAAGCAGATATGGACCATATGCAGCTTTTCCCGCCTTGCGATGCAAAAGCCATGTTCGAAGCCTTTGAAAGATTGGTGGCGGATACCGACCGGATCGATCGCAAGGAATTCATCCGCAAATACAGACGAAAGACGATCACTGAGCAGCTGGCTGCTGAGGTGCTGAGCCATGCGCGAACCGAAGGAAAAAAACACGCTCAATAGCCTGGATCTCTCTTAATTTAGACTGTTCTATCCTTCAAATGAGTGCGCAATATTTACTCGGTTCGGGCGATCTGGCCCGGGAGATCATCGCTGGATTCTTTCCGGCTGGCACGCTCAATGGAGTGTTCGACGATCAGGCCGTGGAGGGAATAGCTGAATACGACCTGCCTTATTTGGGCCCGGTGGATGCAGCAACAGAAAGAGAAGGTGCATTCTGCCTGGCGGTTGGGTCTCCACAGACCCGAAGGAAATTCCACGATCAATTGAGCGCGAATGCAGGCGCCTTATGGCCAGTAATGCTCCATTCAACAGCGGTGCTCTATGAGCCTGCGTCCATTGCCATGGAGCCTGGCTGCCTGGTCTCAGCGGCTTGTGTCCTGACGCGAAACATCCACCTGGAGAAAGGGGTGTTCATCAACCTGAATGTGACCATCGGACACGATGTGCGGATCGGTGCATTCTCGTCACTTATGCCCAGTGTGAACATTTCGGGCAGGGTGCAGATCGGAAGAGAGGTGTACATCGGTTCCGGAGCCACGCTGTTGCAGGGCATCCGAGTTGGCGATGGAGCGATCATTGGCGCCGGTGCGGTGGTGACAAAAGATGTGGATGCTGGAGCGTGTGTTGTGGGTGTTCCTGCGCGTCCTTTGCGCAGAAGTTAGGGTCTTAGTTGCGCTGGACGCGGAAGATCCGATCCTGAGCCCCCTCAGCGCTTACTTTCAGTAAATAGAGTCCATGACCCAGGCGGGAAGTCGGAATGGAAACCTCTGAGCTGCCCGTGTGCAGGGTCAATTCGCCCTGTTCCAGACCTTGTCCCGTAGCAGAGATCCACTCGTATCTGATCGTATTGTCCATTCCCTGAGCATCGATCCATTGCAGGGTCAGTTCGTCTGCGTCACCTACGGGATTGGGGTAGATCCGGAAAGCATCATGCGTGGCGTGCTCTTCTGTTCCGATGGCGCTGCCCAGTTCAAAAACCCCGCTGAGGGCAAAGAAATAGTGACCTACGGATTCGATCATCAGGCGGGCATGCGGACTTTGAAAACCAGGCGGGACATACCAGGTGAATTGGCCGTCGTTGTCGATATTCAATGCCAGGGTGTGATTGAAGGTGTAGCCGCTGTCCAGACTGAGGCGAATATTCACCTTTTGGCAATCGATGAGGCTGTCCGAGGTTTCCCCCACCTGCCAGGTGATCATCTTATATTCCCGAGCCTGTAGTCGCTGTCCAGCTTGGGGATTGGTGACCGCAAAGGGCAGGCTGCTCCCGAGTACCGACAGATTCAACTGTTCAAAGCTCACTCCGCCGTTGGGCATGTGGTTGTCCCTGAGTGTCAGTCTGAAACGCACACTTCGGCTGTAATCCGGTAAGGATTCACCCAGGCGGCTCTTTCCCTGGACAAGATCCTTGAAATTGGGGATGAAGCGCGTACCATTCACAGTGGGATTCTGGCTTCGAATGATGGGGGCAGTTCCACTTGGCGAGCTCGGGTGTCCTGCTGGCCCCAAATTGTACTGTTCCCAACAATAGGTCAAAGAAGGTCCATCTGGGTCTGTCGCTGTTAGCGGGTATAATCTGATCGGAGTTGCTGGCGGCAGGTAGACATCGTGATCGGGTGTGATGGAAACAGGATCCTGATTGTAGCTGATCGCCCCGTCGACTCCGCAGCCGGCTCCGGGTCCGTTGAGCAGGAAATGATGGATCTCGGTCAGGTTGTGAATGTGGAAATAGGCATCGCCGATGTCCTGAATATTTGGACTGCAATAGCCCGCGGAAGACATCAGACTGCTCCCACTGCCGGGTTCAAAAGCAGATGATCCAACGCGTCCGCATTGGGCGTTGGTGGTGTGATTACACCCCAACATATGACCCAGCAGATGGCCCAGGTGGATCAGGTCGGAAGGATGCCCTAGTTTTTGTTCAATGCCCATGCTCGCCTGACTCTTTTTTAGATCACAGGCTACGGCAGCAGCAAAATGAGAATTCAGGTTCGAGAAGCAAACACTGAGGTCGTAAGGAATGGCTGAAATATTCTGGAAATGAATCAGGTTTTCCTGAGCGAGTTGAGTTGCGGTGGCCGTAGATGCGTTGGAATACGGATCGTTTGCAGGGTTCTTGAAAAAGAAGGGGAGGCAATTGTCCGCGATCAAAAAGCGCACATTGGCATCGCGTTCGTAAATGCTGTTCACCCGATGGATCTGGGTGACCAATGCGCTGAGTATGTGTGCATCGGAGAACTGATGCAGGGCAGCAAATTCCGCTGTTGTGGTGGGAAGCAGATCCAGAGATTTCAGATAGCCCAGTCCCAAACCACGGCTGATCTGGGTCTTGCCCGCGCCAAGAGGTCCGGTGGAAGAGGGAAAGGTCACGGCGTTGGTCAGTTCACAGGAGCGTTGGTCCGTCAGCGCAGAGCTTCGATGGTAGGAGACATAGAGGTTCCTCTGGGTGACCGTGGCGGGATCCAGGTATGTTTCTCCCTCAGGACCGATGATCAGTCCATGCAGGCCATAAGGGCCGATGTCCAGCTTCAGTCTCAATGAAAGGTCGTTGGGGCAATAGCCCGAAAAAGTGCGAATGAATGGGAATGAGGAATGAAGGCCCGGGGAAAGGATCGGGTCCAGCCAGATGAGGAAATTCAGTGAGCTGCCATCCGGCATGGGAAAGCTGAATGGACTCAAAGAATCCATGTCGGCAGTGAGATGCTGACGCTCCAGCGTATCGATCTGCACGCTAAGCGAACGAAAATCACTGAGCTGCAATTCTGAGGGCTGTGTCCAGCTGGCAATGGGGCTGATGTCCTGCCAAGCGATCTGCGCCTGCAGTGCACTCACGGAGCACAGTGAGAGGCTGAGAAGGAGAATCGCTATCTGTTGTTTGATCATTGCCACTACAATTTCTCAATATAGGCAGAATATCCGCTGCTTCAGCAGCTGGACTTATGCACAGGAATACAGACAAGGTTTTCCTCGTCCCTTTTTCCTTTTTTTGTTCCAATGAAGATCACAAAGATTTTAGTGGCCAATCGCGGTGAGATCGCCTGGCGGGTCATGCGAACAGCGAAAGAAATGGGCATCGCCACTGTGGCTGTATACTCGGATGCGGATGTTGGGGCGCCTTTTGTTCGGTATGCTGACCAGGCCGTTCGACTCGGTCCGGCTGCTGCATCCGAATCCTATCTTTTGATGGAAAAGGTGATCGAGGCCGCGCTCAGAACAAAGGCCCAGGCCATCCATCCAGGCTATGGCTTTCTTTCCGAAAACGCAGAATTTTCTGAAATGGTGGAGCAGGCAGGACTGATCTTCATCGGACCCCGTGCTGAGGCCATTCGCACCATGGGCGACAAGTTATCGGCAAAAGAGGCCGTCGCCGGATTCGGTGTGCCTTTGGTGCCTGGATCCAAAGGTGCGATCGAGGGCATTGAAGAGGCACGAGAGGTCCTTAAGTCCACTGGTTTCCCCGTCCTGATCAAGGCATCTGCCGGGGGAGGGGGAAAGGGAATGCGCATCGTAGAGCGCGAAGAAGATTTTGAAGAGCAGATGGAACTGGCGGTCAACGAAGCCACTTCCGCCTTTGGCAACGGGAGTGTCTTCATCGAAAAATACGTGGCCTCTCCCAGGCACATCGAGTTTCAGATCCTGGCCGATGAGCACGGAAACATCGTTCACCTTTTCGACCGGGAATGTTCGGTGCAAAGGCGGCATCAGAAGGTGGTGGAAGAGGCGCCTTCCTGCGTTTTGGATGATGCCTTACGTTCCGCCATGGGCGAGGCAGCCGTGAATGTGGCCAAGGCGTGCAATTACCGTGGAGCGGGTACGGTCGAATTCATTTTGGACGAACAGCACAACTTCTATTTTCTGGAGATGAACACGCGTCTGCAGGTCGAACATCCGGTGACTGAGCTTATAACCGGTGTGGATCTGGTGCGCGAAATGATCTGCATTGCCGAAGGCCAACCCCTTTCCTTCACTCAGGAAGAACTGCACATCAGGGGCCACGCCATCGAGTTGCGCGTCTATGCAGAGGATCCGGCGAACAACTTCCTTCCAGATATTGGAAAGCTTCACGTTTATGAGCGTCCAGACGGCCCGGGAGTGCGGGTCGACGATGGCTTTGAACAGGGAATGGAGGTTCCGATCTATTACGATCCGATGATCTCCAAGTTGTGTACGCACGCAGCAGACCGGGAGGCGGCCATGGACCGGATGATCCGGGCCATAGATGAGTATCTCATCGTGGGCGTTCAGACCACTTTGGGCTTTGGACGCTTTGTCATGCAGCACGAGGCGTTCAGGACCGGTGACTTTGACACCCACTTCGTTCCAAAATATTTCACCCCGGATCGACTCGAAAGAGAATTGGATGAAGATCAGCAGCGTGCGGGTGCTGCAATAGCTGCGCTTGTCCAGCAAGGCGGAAAGGGAACCGCAGTTCCTTCGGGCGAAAGCACTGTATCCGGATCAAAGTCCCCGTCCACATGGCGCATTCGCCGCGGAGCAACTTCCTGAAGTTCGCCGGGCTTCTGTTCGGCTTGATGCCTTTATGGGCAGAAGCGGCAGCGACCAATGAAGGCATCATTAGAACGTTGGAATCGATATCAGCCGTCCGTAACGCATCGGTCCATCCTTTGGACAGTCCGGAGATCAAGAGTCCTGCAGACTCCATCATCGATCATGTGCTGCGCAACCGGGGCGGAGCCATTACAGATGCGATCATCGTGGATGGGGACACCATCCCCATGATGATCCTAGATGAGGTCCTGTTCGTTCCTCGACCCACTTTTGGAAGTACGGAAGCCCGGCGCCGCTATTACATACTGAAGAGGAAAGTTCTTCGGGTATATCCATGGGCCGTTCTGGCAGCCACCAATCTCGATACGCTGAATGCACGTTTGGAGCGGATTCCCAAAAAGAGGAAGCGCAAGCGCTACATCAAGGAGTTTCAGAACTATCTCGAGGAGGAATTTGAGCCGGACCTGAGAAAACTCACCCGAAGTGAGGGACAGATCCTCTGTAAACTCATTTATCGGGAAACGGGCGTCACCGCCTACCAGCTGGTCAAGGACTACCGAAGCAACTGGAAGGCCTTCTGGTACAATGTGACGGCCTCCCTATACGACATCAGCCTGAAAAAGGCCTACGATCCTCAGCAGAATGAGGAGGATGAACTGATCGAAAACATACTTCTTCGCGCCTTCCAGCAGGGATTATTGGAGGAACGCGACCGATCGATGCAGGCAGGGCCGAACAAGTGATCGAACCCGCCCAATGGCGCTCTACTTTTCGTCAAATGCCTCACGGGCCCAAGCACCCAGACGCTCTGCAGCTCCCAGCATCCGGCTTCCGTACCAGCTGAAGTCCTCCCCATTCACCAGCTGAAAATGAGCCTTAGGAAAGGCTGCGCGCCAGGCGCTCCAATGCTCTTTTTTGAAGGGAAAGGGCTCCGATGAGAAAAGAAAGAGTTCGGGCGGATCTTTTGCGAGCTGTTCCATTCGGATCTCCGGATAGCGCTCTTTCTCGGTGATGTTCGTCCATCCGAGTCGCCCGAGCACAGAGTCGATGTAGGTGCCTTTACCGGCGATCATCCAGGGGTTTTTCCAAATGAAATAGGCAACGCGTTTTGAGGATGGAAACCTTGGAATGCCTGTCCACGCCTTATCTATCGCCTGCATCATCCGATGGGCCTCATTTTCGGTAGCTGTCACTTCGCCCAGATGGCCAATGTGTTCGAGGGCACTTTCCACCGAATCGATGGTGCTCAGCCAGACAGGTAACTGAGTTTGCAGCGCCTCAATGCCTTCTTTGTGGTTTTCCTCCTGGCTGCCGATGATCAGATCGGGCTGGAGCTCCAGTATGCGTTCCACAGAAAAATCCTTGGTTCCTCCGATCCGTTCGATGTTCCTGACTGCCTCAGATGGATGGATACAGAAACGGGTGCGTCCTACGATGCGCTTTTCCAATCCCAGGTCGATGAGCGTTTCGGTCAGGCTAGGAACCAGCGAAACAATGCGTTTTGGCACTTGCGAATGATCCAGTTTTGGACCGAGCAGGATCGCCATCTCAGGCCAGAGCGCTGATCAAGTCGTGGCGCGTGAGAATGTGGTGCGTTCCTCCGCCCAGATCGACCAAAACTGCAGCGTGGTCCTGCTTGAGTAATTGTGCAACCTCCTCCTTGCTCGCCTGTCCTTTGACAACGGGAAGCGGAGGGTCCATCAGTTCGCTGCAGGGGCTGTGGAGGTTTTCTGCATTCATCTCCCTTAAGATCCGGGAGTCGTTCAGCACGCCCGCCATTTCTCCTTCGTTGTGCACGGGGATCTGCGAAATGCTGAATTTGCGCATGAGCTGGATGGCGTTGGATACAGGCTCGCCCACCCCAACGGTGATCAGCGGATGGTCGAGATGCTTTCTCACCAGGTCAGCGGCTGTGTCCGAATCCTGTGGGAGGAAACCCCGCTCCCGCATCCAGTCGTCATTGTACACTTTGCCGATGTAGCGGCTGCCGTGGTCGTGGAAGAGCACTACGGCCAGATCGTCTTCCGACAGTTCATCTTTGAGCTGCCGAAGTCCCTGAAAGGCCGAACCGCAGGAATATCCGATGAGCAATCCTTCCTTGAGGGCGAGTTCTCTGCACGCCAGCGCACCGTCCTGATCGGAAACCTTCTCAAATCGATCGATCAGATCGAAGTCCACATTGGCCGGAAGGATGTCTTCCCCTATGCCTTCGGTGATGTAGGAGTAGATCTCTGACTCATCGAACTCACGCGTCTCGTGGTATTTCTTGAAGACCGATCCGTACGAATCGATGCCCCAGATCTGGATGTCGGGATTCTTTTCCTTCAGGTAGCGAGCAACTCCGCTGATGGTGCCGCCAGTTCCCACACCAACTACAAAGTGGGTGATCTTTCCCTCGGTCTGTTCCCAGATCTCGGGCCCTGTGCTTTCATAATGGGCCTGACGGTTCGACAAGTTGTCGTACTGATTGGGAAAGAAACTATTGGGTATTTCTTCATTCAGCTTTCTGGCCACCGAGTAATAGCTTTCCGGATGGTCGGGGGCCACATTGGTCGGACAGACATGCAGCTGGGCGCCCATGGCCCTGAGCACATCCATCTTTTCCTTGCTCTGTTTGTCGTTCAGCGTGCAGATCAACTTGTAGCCTTTGACAATGGCCGCAAGGGCAAGCCCCATTCCCGTATTGCCTGAGGTGCACTCGATGATGGTACCGCCTGGCTGGAGCCGACCGTCCTTTTCAGCGTCTTCGATCATCTTCAGGGCCATGCGGTCCTTCACGCTGTGCCCGGGGTTGAAATATTCGACTTTGGCGTAGACGCTTCCGGGTATGTCTTCGGCGATCTTGTTCAGCCGGATGAGCGGCGTATTTCCGATGGTTTCCAGGATGTTGTCGAATGCCTTCATGATCGTTCGGTTTGCGGCGCAAAAGTACGCCTCATGCCCATAGCCTTTCTCAGAAGGAGCGGAGCGAGTCCACAGCGTGCATGCGGGCGATCACCCGTACCGGGAGACTCATGGTGAGGTAGGAAATAAGCAGGACACCGAGGTTGAGCAAGAGAATGTGCAGGGCATTCAGATGGATCGGGACCTGGTCCACATAGTAGACCTCCGGATCCAGCCCCATAAAACCCGTCAGGGACTGAAGCAAACAGAAACCCAGACCAATGGCATTTCCCCACAGCATGCCTTTGCCGACGATGTGGAGCGAACGCAGACGAAATAACTTACGCAATTGCCGTTCGCTGGCGCCCAGACTCTTCAGCAGGCCAATGCTCCTTTTTTTCTCCAAAATGATCGTCAGCAGCGCGATGACACTGTTCACCAGCCCCACCATCACCATGATGATCAGGATGAGGTAGATGTTCACATCGAAGAGCTCGATCCATTGGAAGATATCCAGAAAGGCATCCCGAGCGGTGAGCAATTCGGCCTCCATTGGAAGAAGTGCGCGCAGCTCATCATAGGCTTTCTCGGCATCTGCATTTTCTTTCAGTGCGATCTCCAGTCTTCCCGCGCTTCCGCTTGTCCATTTGTTGAGCTTGCGCAGGTGCTTGTCGTGGGCAAAAACATAGGTGCCATCAAATTCGAGCATGCCTGTGGAGAATACGCCGCCAACAATGAACTTGCGCATGAGTGGCGGCTTGGGTGCCTGCCGAAGGAAGAAGACCACCACACGCTGTCCGGCCTGAAGCGACATCCGATCGCGCAGCTCTTTGCTGATCAGAACGCTGTCGTTGTAATCAGATGGACCATAGCTGGGAATGCGGCCCTCGATCAGATGATCCTCGAGATCGCGCCAATGGAAATCGGCTCCCACCCCTTTTATGGTCACGCCTTCAAAATCTTTTTCGGTCTTGAGCAGTCCGCCTTTTTCCGAAACCATCTGCACCCGTTCCACACTGCCGTGGGCAGACAATATTTCGGCGATGCTGTCTGCTGATGAGAGAAAGGAATTGTTGTTGCTGGGGCTCATGTACGGAACGACCTGCAGGTCTCCGGTGAAGCGTGTGATCTTATCGCTGATCTCTTGCTTCAGCCCCAGGCCTGTGGCGATGGAAATGATCATCACCACCATGGATACCGCCACCGCACTGACACCAATACGCACTACATTGTTGGACAATCCCGCACCTTTGTGTCGGGAAAAACGCAGAGCAGTGAAGGATTCAAATTGCACGGATCGACGATCAATGAGTGAAGCCAAAGGTATCATCAAGCTCTTGCTTGGCCTGCTTCTGTCTTTGAACTTTCAGACTGCGGAGGCCCAGCAGCTGCTCCCGGGCGCTGCCCGCTGGGAGGCATATCAGGATCTGCTGGAGGGCAAGAGGGTAGGCGTGATCGCGCATCAGAGTTCGTTGGTGGATTCGCTGCATCTGATCGATTTCCTGCTCGGCAAAGGGGTGAATGTGCAAAAGGTCTTTGCTCCGGAACACGGTTTTCGGGGAAAGCAGGCCGCAGGTGCCAAGATCGCCGATGGCAAAGATGTTCGCACGGGCCTGCCGATCGTGAGCTTGTATGGCAAGAACCGACGCCCCACGGCCTATCAGCTCAACGGGATCGACCTGATGCTCTTCGATCTTCAGGATGTGGGCACGCGATTCTACACCTACATCTCCACCATGAGTCTGGCCATGGACGCCTGCGCGGAGGCCGGGATCCCCTTCGTCGTTTTGGACCGGCCCAATCCGAACGGACACTATGTGGACGGACCAGTGCTTGAACCCGCATTCAGATCTTTCGTGGGCATGCATGAAGTACCTGTCGTACACGGCATGACCGTAGGGGAATACGCCATCATGGTCAATGCCGAGGGCTGGCTTCCCGAGGAGCGAGAAGCCCAGTTAACGATCGTGCGGATGCAAGGGTATGCGCATTCTCTGCTGATCGATCTTCCTGTGCGTCCGTCGCCCAATCTACCCAACTCATCGGCCATAGCACTTTATCCTTCGCTCTGCTTCTTTGAAGGCACTACGGTCAGCATCGGTCGGGGAACCGATCGGCCCTTCCAGGTCATGGGTGCACCCTGGATGCCGGATATGGGATTTGAATTCACGCCCAGAAGCCGACCCGAAGCGCCCAGGCCCAAATGGAAGGACCAAGTGTGCAAAGGGGTCGATCTGCAGAGTTTCGGCCTGCACTACATACCGCAGTACGGACAGATCTACTGGGATTGGCTGGTGGAAGCCTATGCAAATTGCCCGAACAAAGACGATTTCTTTTCTCCCTTCTTCGAACGCCTGGCGGGCACCAATAAGATCCGGGAGGCCATTGTTTCGGGCGCCGATGCCGAGGCGATCCGCGCCTTGTACAGTGAAGAACTGGAGGCCTTCAAAAAGATGCGCGGGAAGTACCTCTTGTATCCCTGATCAGTTTCCAGTCATACGGTGCATGTTCCAGGCCATGCCTAAAAAGAACAGACCGGCAATGCTCAGCAGAAGTCCGATCAGTGAGGTGATGCCGGAGAGGAAAGCCGAGGGATTCATCATCATCCAAATTCCGCCCAGACCAAGACCGATCCAAAAGATCCACAGGAAGATGGGACGCCGAAGGTTCGTGCTGCGCAGCGAGGTCCAGACAAAGGAGAGTGATTGGAGCAGCAGCCATAGCCCGATCAGTCCAGATACAAAGCTGTGGAGCAAGGAGGGAAACAAAAGGATGCAAAGTCCGATGACGGCATCGGCCCCCGATCGATAAAGCAGCCGTTTTCCTTGGGGCAGACTGCGGTTGGGCCAGGCACTCCAGATACTTGTAAGGCTGTGTGCCAGAAGGAAAAGGCCCAAAAGTGCGATCAGCGAGTCGGTGAGTTGTTCGGCCTGGGACATGAAATAAATGCCCAGAGAAAGAAAGAGGGTGCCTTTAAGGGCCGTCAGGGCGAGTGGTCTTTTTTGTGGAAACATGTGTATTGTGAAATAAGAGATCTGTTCTTGCACTTCGAAGGTCAGGAGCGGCGGTAGTGCGCTTCAAGTCGTTCCATGATGTCGTGGACCGCCGGACACATCTGGGCGTTCTTCAGGTTGAGGTCCAACAGCTGTTTTTGTCTTCGGCGGTCGGTGTGCGGATATTCCCGGCAGGCTTTCGGCCGCTGCTCGTATACCGAGCAGTAGTTGTCGGGTCCGAGAAACGGGCATGGGGTCGACTGCAGCACTTTGTCTCCGTCTTCGTCGGTTCTCAGGTAGCGCTGCTCAAAATCGGCCGCCTTCAACTTCAGGTGTCTGGCCAGTTTCTCGATGTCTTTTTCGGTAAAGAGCGGCCCTGTGGTCTTACAGCAGTTGGCGCATTTCAGGCAGTCCACCGCAGAAAAGACCGCATCGTGGCAGTGGTGCACCACGGCATCCAGATCCTTGGGTTTCTTGCGTTTGAGCCATTGGGTCAGCGATTTGAACGACTGGCTTTTATCGGGCCTTTGGATATAGCCCGGCGGGTCTTTCAACGACTTGCCCTTGTTCTCTGCCTCGTTCATTCGGCAACGATCACACCTTTGACCGCTTTGATCTCCTCCGACTCGAATTGCTCCGCCAGAGAGAAGTCTTTGCGGTTCAATACATAGATCACCGCGTTGGAATTTTTTCTCTTGGCCCGTGGTTGTTTTCTGCCGCCGCAGAGATAAAGGAAGTCTTTGTCGTAGGTAAGGCCTTTACAGAACGACTCTTCGCTGTCGTGTTCAAATACGAGTTCGCCCTCGAGCATGATGCCCGAAATGCGCGGGTGGTGGATCTTCTTGCGCTTGCTGGAAGTGGCACAAATGGCCATGCGCTTTCCGTCGATGAACTGAAAGTCATGGGTCTCCCAGCCGTACTCGAATTTTTCGATGAGTCTGAAGTCTTCATCGAAGACGGCTACTCCGCTGGCCGCGTATTGCACCTTGGTCAGCCAGTTCAGATTCACATAGAATTTTCCTTCGTGCCGAATGATGTTGTTGATGTGGTTGTAGTTCTTCTGATAGCGCACCTTCTTTTCGGGCATGGGCGGCTCGATATCGTGAACACGTACGATCTCCAATTCTTCGTTGTACACCCAGATCTGATTTCGTTTCGTGATGGTCGTGTACAACAGGCCATCGTACCATTGATGCTGATGGAAGTCTGGAGAGGGCGAGTAGAATTCGGTTTGCTTGACCAGGGAATGGTCGTCTGCGCGGAGTTTGTACATTCTGCTCAAACTGGCCACATACAGATGATCCTTGTGGCGAGCGATCCCCATCATCGCTTCGTCATCTGAGCATTGGAATACCACGGAGTGCGCCTTGGTTCCGGTATTGAATTGAACCACCTGTCCGCCTTCGGTGGCCAAGAGTAGATCTGCCATAGGCTGAAAGTAGTCTATGTGGGGGAGATGGGCTTGTTAGTTGTGTAGATGATGATCTGCGCATTGAGTACCAAGAAGCCCCGCATTTGCGAGGCTCTTTCTTCTGTCTAGAAGAATTACTTCCTCACTATCCTTCTTGTCTCCACAGCCTCTCCAGTTTGTATCTGTAGCATATACACGCCCTGTGCATAGGAGGACATGTCTATGGAGGTTTCCACACGCTCTGTGGTGAGCTGTCTGATGGTTTTGCCATTCATGTCTACAAGCATGAGGGAGCTGCTCTTTGGCGCTTGGACAAATAGGATATTGTCTGTGGGGTTGGGGAATGCATTTAAGCCTGAGCTTCGGTCATTCTCTGAGACGGAGATATTCGTGCAAAGCATCACACAGAGTTGCTCTAATTCATCACTGGTCAGCGCTCTATTCCAGAGGCGGAATTCATCCAGTGCTCCGTTGAAGTATGCCGGTGCATTGGTTGTCGTATTCTGCCGGCCCATCCCCAGATGACCGGGCGCTGTACCATAGGCAAAAGAGCTGGCAGTCCCTGAAGTGGAGACGGCAGCGGGTTGGCAATTCACCCAGGCCGAAGCTTGAGTCGGGCTGCTCACAACCATGGCCACATGGTACCAGGTGTTGGTCTGGAAATTCTGATTGATGAAATAACTCCTTCGGTTTTGCGCTCCCAGTCCATTCCCATCTCCAAAACTCAACTCCAGAAAGCTGCCGCTCACCTGGCAGTAATAGCCCTGATGGGCAGCTGTATTGAAATTCGAGTAAAAGAGCTTGGCGTTTCCATTTTGGAAACTGCTGATTCGGAACCAGAAGGAAAATGAAATGGGAAAAGTGGTGGGCCGAATGCCTGCGGTGGCCGGAAGATCGATTCGTTGGTCTGTCCCGTTCAGGAGTAGCGCTGAATTCAAGGTACCGACAGAGTTGGAGGTGTAGGTTGGATTGTTAATCTCTGTCGCATGGTATCCGAAAACGCCGGTGTCCTGGGCATTTCCATTAAAGGGATAATGCACCAGTTGGCCGCTGCTCAGTTGACCCGCAACGGGAACGGCCATGAGCATGAGGCATACAAATGAGACAGGATGCAACAGTTTCACGGCATAAAAAATAAAATGCCGCACCGGCTGATGTATCAGTGAGGATAAATGATTCATGACAAATAATTCAATTAGTAAGCTCTTAAAGTTAAGAGGCTTTGGGCCTCTTTGCAGAGTCTGAGGAGATTTTAATTTGAATAATAGGATATCCTTTTTCCTCTACAATGAGGAAACTTTCAAAGACAAAACCCCGATCGAATCCTGCACCACGGCCTCATTGATGCGGCGCAAGACTTCGTGTCCTTCAAGGAGTTGACCAAATACGGTATAGTCTCCATCGAGCCGATGAACGCCCTCGGGATGCGTAACGATGTAGAACTGGCAATTGGCCGATCGCTTTTCAGGATTGGCGTCGCGTCCCATGCCCAAGGCGCCAAAACGGTGGGTCAGGCTGTCGGCAAATTCTCCATCGATCCAATGCGCTGCATCGATGGTTCCATCTTCCCGATCCGGACAACCGGCCTGTATCACAAAGTTGGGCACCATTCGGTTGAACGATACATGCGCCCATGTTCCGTTTTCCAATTCGCTCAGGAAGTTCGCTTTGTGCAGCGGCGCGCCCTCAGAAAGTCGGAAGATCATCGTGCCCATTTCCGTTCGCATCTCAATGCGGTCGGGAGGATGCTGGCATCCCAGCATGAAAAAAAGAGCAATGAGAAGAGGCAGCCTATTCATTCAGCAGATCACTCACAAAAGATCGGGTCTCTTCCGCATAAGCGGCATAGGCTGAGGTTCCCGGGCCTGAGAAACCGGCGTGGATGCGACGGACACGACCCTCCCGATCGATGAAGATGGAGGTGGGGAAGGATCGGAAAGGTGCGATCTGCGGCAGGCTGTCTCGAATGTGCCGGCTTCCTCCGCCGTAAAGCAGCGGATAGTCGATGGCCAGATCCTGGATCATGCGTTCCACTGCCGGACGGTCTTTCTTCCATTCTCCCCTGCGCTCAAAGGTGATGCCCACAAGGCGGAGGTCTTCATGCGCGAGCTCGTCCCGAAGGCCGGTCATATAGCGGATCTCGTCCATGCAATTGGGGCACCAGCTGCCCATGATCTGTACGATGGTCACCTTGTCCTGCATCCATTGGTCTCTTTGGGAATCGAAGAGCTCACCCTCCTGGTCACGGAACTGAAAATCAAATCGGCCGTCTGCGGAAATGAGCTGGGTGAGTTCGAGCGGATCCCCCAGGCGAATGGAATCGGATGGCTGAGCAGTCCAGCCTGTGTGGAAGTGCTTCCCTGAGTAAAAATGCCCGTCCAATTCGCCCCTATCGGTCAAGCGGGCGGTAAAGGCATAGGCATGCGCTCCATCAAAGGTGCTCATCTGCAATTCGCTGCCATTGAGAACACCCTCCAAATAGCGGTAATCGCCTGTTTCGGTGAGAATGGACCCTCGAACTCGCCATCCTTCCTGAAAAAACTCGCCCACGGCCTCTGTCTCATCCTCTGTTCCTGCATAAAGCAGAACACGCCACTTCGTGGGCAATTGAATGCTCGCCACCTCTTTGTGCGGAAAGCGTTCGGTCTTTCCGCGCTCGAAGACGGCAGCTACTTTGTAAGTGGGGCTTTTGTCCGGATTGTACCAATAGCCCTTCATGCCTTCTGCCGTATTGGCCATTTTGAAGTAGGAGAGAAAGACGGGCATCTGCAGGGTCAGGCTGTCTCCTTTTCTTTCGATCTCTTTGAGCACGATGCGTTCGTCCGCATTGAAGATCACCATCTGGGTGTCTTGTCCGCTGAGCTGCCAGTCGAAATTGAAAGCGATCTCAGTGGAATCATTCGCCAAAAGGCGGCCCCGATGTACGCCCTCGCTCAGGCCGAGTTCTGTTGTGCTTGCTTGAGTGGACGGTTCGGATCGGCAACCCATCATTAAAGACAGGCCCGCCAGCAAAAGGGACGGGTAAAAGCGCAAGGGTATAAGGTCATTCATGGGAAGGAGCAGATGGTGGGAAATCAAAACTAGGGTTCCTCGGGCTCGAGGATCACCAAATAACTTTTTCGAAGCGCCTCTGGTCTTTTTGCAGGATCCAAAAAGTCCGCACTCAAATTGGTGATGGGATAGCCTTCGTGCACGATCTCTTCGGCGATCCGTCGTTTGCTTGAGCGCAGCCGCTTCAGTCCTTTTTCATGGGTATAAACAAATTTCTGCCCGCTTTTCAGGGCAGAGGGTTTTCCGGCACTGGCGACGAGGGTTTCCATGTACACATCGAAGCTGTAGGAGAATTGACCCATGCGTACGGTGCTTTCGGGAGTTGCTCCCTTGGAACGGGCGATGGCCGCCAGTTCACTGCCTCCCTGATAGCGCAACAGCTGCGGATAGAAGTGCATGTTCATTACCAGGTTGGCGCCCAGCGATGCCAGGGCCATTGAGCGGATCCAACCAGCACGCGCCGGGCGGAGAATGAGCAAGGCCAGGGCGCCAGCGAAGGATAGCGCGAAGAGCAGCCGGACCGGTGTGCCGACCGGGAAGACCCAAAAGAGCATGAGTGCGCCCAGTGCTCCGATCGAGGCAATGGTCAGGCAGCTGAGGCTGTAGAGTGCGGCCTTTGACCATTTGCTTTTGGACAACTGCTCCAGCCAGCTTTTCATGAATTCGGCCGTGATCAGGGCCGCAAAAGGGAAGAGTGGAAAGATGTAATGCGGCAGCTTGAACTGGGATCGGCTCAGAATGACAAAGGGGATCAAAAAGCCCGCAAGGCTGAGCCAATCGCCTTTTCCTGTGTGCATTAGGGAGCGAAGTTCCTTGCGGAGTTTCCAAAACAGGCCGATGCAGGCAAAAAAGGACCAGGGGGCAAAAGACCACAGGAAGTTATGGACAAGAAAAAAGGGGCCGCTGCTGTCTTTCCAGACATTTTCACCCGTGATGCGCCCAAAGCTCTGTTCCCAGAAATAGAAGCGCAGCCCGGAAATGCCCTCCCGCGCGGTCATTCCCGAAGGTCCGGGCATCAATACAGATTTATCAGTTGCCTGATCGAATTGGGTGTAGAGGCCGTAGGACATGGGTGCAAGCACCAATGCCGTCACCAAGAGTCCGAACAGCCAGTGCCACTGGAAGATCTTTTTCCATTCCCGGTTGAAGAGGAAGTGGGCGCCGATGGCGATCATCGGGATCATGAGGCCGATGGGTCCCTTTGCGAGCATGGCCAGGCCCACGAACAAGAATCCGGAAATAAGCCGGTAGAGGCGTCCGTCCCCAATGCTGAATTCCATGATCTGGGCGATGGCAATGGCGACGCAGGCGGTGAGCATGGTGTCGGTGCGCAGGTCCAGAGTGAAAAGAAAATAGGCCTGACACGAGCCGAGCATGACGGCTGCCCAGCGGCCCACTTGTTCATCTGCGAGCAAACGGCCAAGGCGATGGGTCGCTCGAATACTGGCCAGCGCAAGCAGGAAGGGAATGAGTTTGAACGACCAGTTGTGGAAGCCAAAGAGCTTAAAGGAAAGGGCGGAGGTCCAAAAAAGCAGAGGCGGTTTGTCCAGGTAATCCCGCCCTTTGTTCTTGACCTCAAGATAGGATCCGCTCTGCTCCATCTCCTGGCTGATGGAGGCGTATTGGGCCGAATCCACATCCATGATGTTGAGTTGCAGACCGGCCACGTAAATGACCAAAGCCAGCAAGATCAGCAACCAGTCGAGAAGGGAGCGTGCCATTACAGGCAAAGGAAGTGCATTCGGACCGATGCGGCTCGTTTCATCCGTATTCAGGGATGGATCTCCTTCCCATCGGGGTAGCGGGCAAACCGCCCCAGTGAAGCATCATGCACCGGTTGGCCGTCCGGCCAGGGCCATTGACCGAATTCACCGCGTTCGTAGGACTGAAAGGCATCCATCAGCCCCTTTCGGTCGGCGGCAACAAAGGGACCATGCTGGGCAGTGGGTTCACCAATGGGTCTTCCCTGCATGACCAAAAAGCGTGTTGCTGAGTTCGTGGTTTCCACCTGGGTCTTCACCTGGGCATTCAGTTGTCCGCAGTTGCCACCCTTCAGTCTTTGGCCGTTGATCATGAGTTCTTCGCCTTCGTGCAGGTAGAGTTGCCTGTCCGCCCCATCAGCCGCCACGGGCAGCTCTATGGAGGTGTTCGCGTCCATCTCAATGTGCCAAAGAGCAATGGCACTCCTCGGATCCGATGCCCAGCTGGCAGGTGGAGGAGTTGGTGCCTGCGCATCTTTCCATTCGCCTGCGATAAGCCGTATCCGATGGCCTTGTCCAGCAACAATGGGCACCTCATGGGCCCACATCATCTGGAAATGCGGCTCTGCAGTCCGTTCTGAATCGGGCAGATTGAGCCAGATCTGAAAGAGCTCGAGGGAATTCTTTCCGCCTGCATTCAGTAGGGGGAACATCTCTGAATGTTGGATGCCGCGTCCAGCGGTCATCCATTGCACGTCTCCTTCTCCAAAACGAGCCGCAGCGCCCAGTGAATCCGAATGATCGATGAATCCTTCGAGCGCGATGGTGATCGTTTCAAAGCCGCTGTGCGGATGCGCGGGAAAGCCTGGGATGCCTTGTCCGTGGTACATCCGAAAACCGTCTTTGGGCTGAAAGTCCTGACCGATGGGTCGGCCCTGAAGATGTTCAGGATCGAGCCCGAGTTGGGAATTTCCTGCGGGGTAGAGGTCCTTGTGGTGGGCGCAAAACAGGAAGGGATCGATCGTGGGCCATTGAAAGCCCAGGGCCTGCTGTGCGATAAGGGCAGGGGGAAGGGTCATCTGATCAATTGTTTTTTAAGAAACGAGCACCATGCTAATTGGTTTTGGAGCGCTTGGGCTTGCCGGCTTGAAATTCCTTGAGGTAATGAGGCTCGCTGTAGGCCAGATCGGCGAATGCGGCTCTTTCAAAGGATTCTTCTGCGAGCTTGATCATTCCGCGGGCGCTGGGCTCCGGGCCATCGAAAACGCTGCAGCCCGCTGCTTCGAGCAGCCCCCGTGCTTTTTCACTTCCAGTTCCAAAACAGATCCCCGCAGGGTCGGGCGATCGTTCTTCAAGGATCATGGCCTGTTCCTCCCGGATCATGCGTCCATTGCTCTGCAGGCATTTGGTGTAGACTTCCATCCGTCGGGCATCGATCATGGGCCAGAACACCTCCGCCTGTTGTGCCGGATGATCCAAGAGAAAGGTTTGATGAAGTACGTCCAGTGAAGAAAGAGTGATCAGCGGGCAGTCAAAGGCGTAGGCAATGCCTTTGGCCAGAGACAGTCCGATGCGAAGACCGGTGTACGAACCCGGCCCAATGCTTACGGCCACTGCTTTCCAGAGTTCTTTTTCCCGGCCTACTTCTTCGATGAGTTCCTCTGCGAACAAATGCAGTTTCTCTGCATGGGTAAAGGAGGAGGCCGATTCTTCACGCAGACCGGTGAGTGCTCCGTTGCGTCCAACACCTACAGAGCAATTCAGGCTGGCACTTTCGATAAGAAGGAGATGTCCTTGGCGGTCCATCAATCCTCTGCACCCTCCTTTTTGGATCCCTCCGCACTCTTTGCGGTCACCGCATCACCGCTGTTGAGCGTCTTGCTTACAGCGCTGTATGGCCCGATAATGATGGTCTGGCCATCCTCAAGACCGGAGGTGATGTGGATGTTCTTGTCGTCCTGTATGCCGGTCTCCACAATCTGTATGCGCGCGACCCCATTCTTTTCGAGGAATACGACCTCCATTTCATCTGCCCTGTCTGACTCTTCTCTGCGCTCTCGTGCAGAACGACCTGAAGCGGTGTCATCCCGAAGAGTGACCGCCTGAATGGGCACGACCAGGATCTGGGCCTGCTTGTCTGTTTCGATCTCTACCGATGCTGTCATGCCCGGTCTCAGCGGGGAGATACTGCTTCCTTTCGGACTCAGATGGGCGTAGCTCTCGGGCAGAATGCGGACTTTCACCTCAAAGTTGGTGACCTGATCCACCCCTGCGGCCATCAGGTTGGCCGAATTGGCGATCTGTGTGACCACCCCTTTGAATTGTTCTCCTAGGAAGGCATCCACTTCGATGCGTGCCGTGTCGTTCAAGGCTACGCGCACTATGTCGTTCTCGTTCACCTCCACCAAGACCTCCATCTGCGTGAGGTCGGCCACGCGCAGCAATTCCGTTCCGGCCATCTGGGCCGTTCCCACTACGCGTTCTCCGGCTTCTACATTGAGCATGGAGACCGTACCCGATGTGGGGCTGTAGATCGTTGTCCTGTTCAGGTTGTCCCGTGCCTCCTTGAGGTTGGCTTGTGCGCTCTTGAGCTGGAACTCCGAAGATTCCACACCGAGCTGTGCCACCTGGAATGCCCGCAGGCTGGCGTCGAATTCCTGCTGGGAAATGGCGCCTTTGGTAAAGAGGCCTTCGTTTCGTTTGTGGTTCTTTTCCAATTCGAGGAACTGCGCTTTGGCCTGGGCCACGCTCGAACGTGTGGAATTCACTGCAGCCTGGGTCCGGTTGACGGCGGCCTCGTATATATCCGGATTGATGCGCAGCAGCAGCTGTCCCTCAGTGACGGCATCACCTTCCTGAATGTCCAGCGCGACGATCTCACCACTGACCTCCGGGGAGATCTTCACCTCGAGTTCGGGTTGGATCTTGCCAGAGGCCGTAACGATCTCAATGATATCGGTACGGAAACTCTCAGCGACTTCCACCTCGGTGGTGGATTCCTTTCCGATCCAGCCAGACTTCTTGGCGACCACGAGCAGAACGATCAGCAGCGCCGTGACGATCAGAACAATTCGAAGGGTTTTGTTTTTCATGGGAGTCAGGGTTGGATGCTGCCGTTCAGATAGAATTCGAGCGTCTTGATGCGGAAGATGAAATCGTATTTGGCCTGGGCCATTTGTGCTTGTGCACTGCTCAGTCCGTTGCGGGCATTCTCATAATCGTACTGGCTGATGACGCCATTTTGGAAGCGCAATTCGGCGTAATCAAAGGCCTCCTGGTTGGCGCGTACATTGCTCTTTGCGGAGGCGTAGGTCTCCAGGGCAGATCGTGCATCGGCATGGGCCCGTTCGATCGTCTGACGAAGCTGATTTTTTGTGTCTTCCAGCTGAAGTTTGCTCTGCTCCTGATTGAGTCGTGCATTTCGGATGCCGTTCCTCAGCTGAAAGCCCGTCCAAATGGGGACGCTGAGGTTCAATCCGATGAATTGGTTGATGTTGTCTGCGTACTGGTCGCCAAAGGGCTTCACTCCGTCGGTCTGGAAAGTAAATCCGCCCAGGTCGTTGACCAGTTCACCTGAAGCGGTTGTTCCAATGGGCAGCGGATTGCGCGTTTGCGAATTGAAATTGAGTACCTGGTCGGAATAGTTGGTGGCCACTGCAGCGAAGAGCGACAGGCTCGGCCACACGGCGCCTTTGGCCAGGGCCACTCCCTTCTCCGCACTTTGTACGCTGAGCTCACTGGCCTTGATGGAGGGCTGATTCCCCAGAGCGGCTGTGTAGATATCCTGTGGGCTCATTGAAAGCAGCCCACTCTCTGGATCGGCTGCTGCATACCCGGCAACTTCCAAGTCTTCGCCGTTACGGATCTGCATGGTCTGTGCAAGAATGAGCCGACTGATCCTTAGGTTGTTCTGTGCAGAGACAAAAGACTGTTCGTCCCTTGCACGCTGGGCCTCAAGCTGCAGTTGGTCGCCTTTTGGCCGGGCGCCGGCATCCACCAATTGCTTCATGCGCCGCAGCTGAAGCTGTGTCACCCGAGCCTGTTCGTCGGCGATCTTGAGGATCTCCTGATTGAGCAGGATCTGCACATACTGAGAGGCTACGCTCAGCGCCGTATTGTTCTTCATGTCCTCCATCTGGTAGACACTGACCATCCGATCGAGACGCGCCTGAGCGAGGTTGTTGTAGTTCTGCAAGCCGTTGAACAAGGTCCAGGAAGCATTCAGACTCAGGTTATTGGTCTGACGCTCCGCACGGCTCGGCACATTGGTCACGGGGTCGATGTTCAGACCGAAGTTCCAGTTGTAGCCCGCACTGGCATTCAGCTGCGGGAAGAGTCCGCCCCAACGCGCATCGATGGTGTTTTCTGCGATCTGCTCCTGAATGGCCGTCTGCTGGATCTGTATGTTCTGTTCAAGTGCGGTGTCAATGCACTCGCTGAGGGTCCAGATCTTCTGTCCGCTCAATGAGCCGCAGAGTAGAAGACAGATCGGAATAAAATGGGATCGACGGTGTGTCCGCATGCGCCTACAAATTCGGGTAAAGGTAAAGATAGAAGCGCCGCCTGTGAAGGGTCTTCAGGCAGAAGTGCGCAGCTTCTTTCTGTGCCTGTAAAAAAGGATGCCCAAAGTGGCGAGCAGCACATAGGGAATGGCCATCAGGTAGAGGATGCCATCGTTGAGACCTGCAGCGATCGAACTGCCTCCTTGCTGGCTGCTTTCAGCAACAGCCCGGCACATGCTGCACTGGGCCTGACTCAGAAACGGGAGGACCAAAAACAGCAAGAGCCCGATGCCAGAGGAAAAACTCCTGATGTCGTTGCGTTCTGGCTTCATTTCTCCGCCTTGCTTTTGAGGTATTCCCGGCGCGCCTTCTCTTTCTCAAATTCCGCGATGAGCACTTTGATATCGGCGCTCAGGTCGCGCATTTCGGTTTCGTAGCGGGTGTTGTAGCTGCCCACGACATTGCCGTCGTCGTCTTTTCGCGATCGGATCCTTCCTTCCCAATCGACCAGTACCAACTGTTCGGAATGCAAAAAACCACCGTCTGCTGAAGCATCCTCCTGCGCACTCAGCAGGTAATGACCAGCTGTTCGGTAGAGCTCGTCTCGCTCCCCGGTCAGAAAATACCAAAGGCCGTCCTCGGCGCGGAAGCGCTCCGAATAGGCTTTCAGTGCCTCGACCGTATCGTTGTCTGGGTCCACGCTAAAGGAAATGATCCGAAAGTCCTCAAATCCGCGGAAGCGTTCCTGATGCTGCTGGATGCGGAAATTCATCGAAGGACAGATGCTCGGGCAGCGGGTAAAGAAAAAGCTGGCGAGGTAAATGGTGTTCTTCAGGTCATCGCTGGAAAGCTCTTCGCCGTTCTGATCCGTGAACGACCAGTGTGGAACATGGTAGTCCAGGCTGTCCCAGCCCTCTTCTGTTTGAACGATCTGCGGCGGCCCCACGCTTTCCAATGGCTGAAAGAAATTCTCTTCCGCCGAATAGACAATGAGGTAGTAGATCAGGAAGGGAAGAATGAGCACGCCCACCAGGACGGCCCATTTTTGGACATTCTTCATGTCGTAAAAACGACTAGTTCAACATAAAGTTGATGTAGTTCCCCTCAGTCAGCACAATGAAGGTCAGATAGGGAATGAGGATCACCGCAGGAAGGGCGATGGTCCAGATCAGGTTCCCCCGCTCGAACTTCAGGTGCATGAAAAAGGCCACGATGTAATAGGCCTTGACCAGGGTCAAAAGGATGAAAAGGATGTTCAGATAGGAAGTGCCTACGATCTGCTCGCCGCCCATCAAAAGGGCAGGCTTCGCGATGCCCAATCCAACTTCAACTCCGGTGATGACCAGGAGAAGCCAGAAGACCATCCATATCCAACGGGTTCCCTCAGGGCTCTCGTGATGCTCGCTTTCGCCTACTTGATGCTGTGCCATGCTTAAAGAGTTCTTTTCGGGTTAGACCAGATAGAAGAAGGTGAATACGAAGACCCATACCAGATCTACAAAGTGCCAGTACAGCCCCACTTTCTCCACCATTTCGTAATGGCCTCGTTTGGCGTAGGTCCCCATGATCACATTGATGAATACCACAATATTGATCACGACCCCAGAGAACACGTGGAATCCGTGAAATCCGGTGATGAAAAAGAAGAAGTTCGCAAAGAGTGGACTGCCATATTCATTGCGCGTCATGTTGGCCCCGTGGACGACATGTGCCTTTTGGATCATCCGGTCGGATACTGCAGCCGAAAAGAGTTCTTTCTTCTTCCCCGTGGTCATCAGCTGATAATCGCCCTGGGCAAAAGCTGCACGCAACTGCTCATCAGAAAAGCGCTCGTGATGCCCACCGTGGTGGCCGTCGGTTTGTGGGCCGTGGATCAGTTCTGTCAGTGAAATGTGGGATCCTTCGGCATCAGCTACATAGAGCATGCGGCCATCCTCCATTTGTACCGAGCCTTTGTCCCCAGAGATGAAGTGATACCATTCCCAAGCCTGAGAGCCGAGGAAGAAGAATCCACCCACGATGGTCAAAAACATCCAAAGGATGACTCCTTTCTTGTTGTTGTGGTGGCCTTCATTCACTGCGAGGACCATGGTGACCGACGACATGATCAGGATGAAGGTCATCAGCGCCACATAGAGCAATGGCTGCTCTCCGCTCACATAAGGAAAGTGGGTGAAGACATCTTCGGCCACCGGCCAAGACTCCACGTACTTGAACCTCATGAGCCCATAGGCTGTTAAGAATCCGGAAAAGGTGAGTGCGTCACTCAAGAGAAAGAACCACATCATGAGCTTTCCGTAGCTCGCTCCTAGTGGTTGTCGCCCGCCGCTCCAAAACCGCTGGTCTTGGGCTTCGATCACTGCTTCATTGGCCATGAATCGTCGTTATTTACGCGCTTGCAAGTTTAGCGAATAAATAGCAGAAACAGGAAGAGATAGAGCCACAAAGCGCCGAGGAAATGCCAGAAGATGGCAGTGAGTTCAAAACCCAGTTTGTTCTGCCGGGTGTACTTGCCTCGGGAACAGCGATTGGCGGTTTTTCCCAGGCTGATCAATCCCGCCAGAATGTGCAGTAAATGGAAGAAGGTGATGGCGTAGACCCATGATCCGGAAGTGCTGCTGCCTTTGCCTGTGAAGTAGATGCCCCGATCGATGAGATCCTGCCAGCCAGTGTACTGAAAAAACAGAAAAACAAGGCCCAGTCCGAAGGTGATCCCGATCATTCGGGTCGCATTGGGTGTGTCTTCACGATTGATCATGCGCGAGGCCAGGACCATGGTCACACTCGATAGCCCGATAACGATGGTGCTGTACAGGAACCAATTCGGCAGAGCGAACTCCATCCACAGGTTTTCCTGCAAGAGGGCCTTTCGGCTCACTACATAACCCGAAGTCAAACCAGCAAAGGCCATGAACATGCTGGCCATACCGATCCACAGGAAGGGTTTCTTGACTTTCTTTTTTTCTTCAGCTGTCAGATAGGACATAGCACATCAAATTAGGTAGCGGTCGAGTACGAACACGATCTGCATGAGGGTGAGCCACAAAACACTGCCGAGCATCAAACGGCGTGCAGCCCGTTCTGTTCGGTGGCGCAACAATTGTCCGGCCCGAACGATCAAAAAGATGCCAAGAACAAGGATCAGCAATGCCCCTACCGGAGACAGCACCAGGGTGCCTGTCAGGCCAAAAGCCGGGAGAAGGGACAAGGGCAGGAGTGCGAAGGTGTAGACAAAGGCCTGAAGGGCCGAGGAAGCGTCTCTTTTTCCTGTGGGAAGCAGGTTGTAGCCTGCCCGGGCATAATCGTCGTGCAACATCCAGCCTATGGCCCAAAAGTGAGGGAACTGCCAGATGAACTGGATCGCGAAGAGCGTACCGGACTCAATGTCAAAGTCGTTTCGGGCCGCCACCCAGCCCAGCATGAATGGAATCGCTCCGGGAATGGCCCCAACAAATACGGCCCATGGTCCTTTCGCCTTCATGGGCGTGTACACCAAGACATACAAGAGCACACTGAGCAGCCCGAATCCGGCACTCAATGGATTGATCAAAAAGAGCAAAAAAGCTCCGATGAGCCCATAGACCGAAGCCGCAACAAATGCTTCAGTAAAACTCAGCCGGCCACTGGGAAGTGGGCGGTTCTTGGTGCGCTGCATCAGCGCATCGCGGTCGCGCTCCCAGATCTGATTGAAGGCATTTGAACTCGCCACCACCAGAAAGCCTCCGGCAACCAGATAAAAGAATTCCAAAAGATCGAAAGGGTAGGCGGCGATCAGATAGCCGGCCACTGCAGAGAAGACCACGCTGCTCGACAACCTCGGTTTGGCGAGCGCAACGTACTGGGCCGCCTTTTCCTTGCCGCTCAGTGAGATCGATGCAGTATCTAAGCTCCTGTTCAAATCAAAATTTTGGGAATTCAGCTCTTTTCAAATGCATTTGCTGTGGGTCACTTACAGACCAAAAACCAAGGATTCAATAGATCCTCCTTATTGTATTTCAAAGGGCTGCGCTCTGGGTATTTCAAGACCTTGAAGCCCGCTGCACTGCAGATGGCATGTCCTGCCGCCGTATCCCATTCCATGGTCGGTGCGAAGCGTGGATATACATCCGCCTTGCCTTCGGCCACCATACAAAGCTTCAAGCTGCTGCCCCGGCTCAGGATCTCCAATTCGCCATGTTCCTCCTTGAGTCCGTTCATGAATGTCTCCGTCTCCGGACTCATGTGCGAGCGGCTGCCCACAGCGGTGTACGCACGGTCGGTCTTCTGTGGAATGCTGGTTCCTGTCTGCTTCATTTCCGTCCAGCTGATGGACTCTTCCGGTCCCACCTGCTTCATGTAGGCCCCTTCACCCACAACGCCGGCATAGAGCGTGCCCGTCACGGGGACGTAAATGACACCGGCCACCGGATCCTGTCCGTTCACCAGCGCGATGTTCACTGTGAATTCTCCGTTCCTCTTGATGAATTCCTTGGTTCCGTCCAGGGGATCCACCACCCAAAGCCAGGTCCAATGACTGCGCTCCTCGTAGGCCAACTTCTTTCCTTCTTCGCTGAGGATGGGCACTTCCGTTTTCTCGAGTTCTTTTACGATCTCCAGATGCGCCTGCTTGTCGGCTTTTGTAAGCGGCGAATCATCTGCCTTCATCTCCACGCCAAAGTCGGCGGTCTCGTAAACTTCAAGTATGGCTTTGCCGCCATCGAGTGCTGCCCTTAGGGCGTGATCCATTGATTTTTCCATCGCTTCTGTTGACTGAAAATGAGATTGCGAAACTACTTCACAGAGTCAACAATTGCGGAGGGAAAGGTTCACCGCAGGCGGAAATTCACAGGGACGATGAATTGTGTTCTTGCAGGCAGTCCATTGTGCTTACCCGGTGTGAAATCAGGAAGTTGACGAACGGCTTCAGCGGCGGCCTTCTCCAGTTGCGGATCGACCCTGCCGCTCACGGCCGTGACATCCACCACATGTCCTTTTTCATCCACGGTGAATTGAACATAGGCGCGGCCCGAGACACCCATACTGCGGAGGTATTGCGGATAGTCGGTGGTCGTGGCGATGAAGCGTGCCAATTCTGTCTGCAGACATTCGTAGCGCGCATCTTCATCGGCAATGGATTCGCAGCCAGGATAGATGGGTTTCTGACCGATCAGGGCGAGTGGCAAGGACTCAATGACCTCTTCATACCGCTCCATGCCGATGGTGTCCAGATGGTTGAGTCCAATGACGCTGTCTACTGAGGGGCCCGGATCGGGTCGTGGATCGGGTTCGGGTTCAGGCTCTGGCGACACCACGGGATCCAGACGTTCGTTCTTCTTTTTCTTCGGACGCTCTTTTTCCTTTCGGTAGGTGGGGATCACCTCGGGTTCGGCAGTGAAGGTGACGGCCAGCGGTTCTTCCTTGGGCAGAGGATCGAGGTAGCTGCGGTATTGCAGCGTGCCTATGGCCAGCAGCAGGGAGCAGATCAACCCCAGAAGGAAGAACAGGGGGCGCATGGGCTGTTCAGGGTGCGGTCGGGTCTTCATCGGTCATTCCTTTACAATGGAACGACCCCAATGGCATTCAGCGTATAGCAGAACAAAAAAAAGGCCCGTGAAGGGCCTGAGTTTTATGAATACTGCCTGTCTACTGCAGACGGAAATTGATCGGCACGGTGTACGACATCCGTACGGCACGACCGCTCTGTTTTGCAGGCTTGAGTTTGGGAAGTTTGCCCACTACATCCACCGCAGACTTATCCAGCATCTTATCGACGCCTCGGGCCACCTCCACATTGGAGATCTTTCCGTTCTTCTCTACGACGAAACTGACGAATACCCGGCCCTGAACGCCCATCTGCCGGGACATCTCCGGGTAGTCCACATTCTTGGAAATGAATTTCATCAAGCTGAGCTGGAAGCACTGGAATTTGGCCTCCTCATTCGGTTCGTTCTCGCAACCCGGGAAGACGGGCTTGTTCTCTACGACAGCGAAATTCAGGATCTCATCGGATTCCTCTTCTTCCACTTCAATGATCTCGATGACTTCCTCCTGATCGGTCTCAATGCTTTCGATCTCGAGTTCTTCCTCAAGTTCCACTTCGTCGGCCACGACTTCGAGGATCTCTGGCGGAGGTGGTGGCGGGGGCGGAGGTGGCTTTTGTTCGCGTTCGGTGATCGGGATCACCTCATCATCAATGGCCACGTCCAGCTGGCCGAGGTCCATGGGGCCGCTTTCATAGGTGCGGTATTCGATCGCTCCGATGGCGATACCCAGCGAAAGGACCAGGCCGAGCAGCAGGAACATCCCACGGCTCTTCTCCAGATCGGCATTCGGATTTTTCTTGAGTTCCATTATCTCAATTCAAATTGGCTTCTAAAGTACAAAAAGCATCAGGTCTCCGAAGACCCGATAAAGCGGCGATGGACGGCCCGCATCAGACCGAAACCAGCAAGTGCTCCGAAGGTATTTGCTGCAAAATCTTCCCAGGTCCCGGTTCGGTCGATCGCAACGGTCTCCTGCAAGATCTCCAGAATGCCCCCAGCCGCTGTTCCCAGTCCGACCAGAAGCCATTGGTTCACTTTTTTGGGCGGGCGGTAGCTGAAATTCCATCCGATCAGCCCCATGTAATAGAGCACATAGATGGTGAAGTACATGCCTCCGTGGAGCAGCAGATCCTTGAAGGACAAAAGGAAACTCGGGATCTCACGTCCCCGGATCAAACTGAAATAGGTGATGGTCAGCCCCCAGGCAAAACCGGGCAGGAAGCCAAGGACTTTTTGAAACCCGCTGGATCTAACCCACCAACTCTCCATAGGCGCTGGCATCCATCAATTCGTCAAGCGCACTGGGATCGTCCATCCGGACCTTGATGATCCAACCTTCTCCGTAGGGATCCGAATTGATCTTTTCCGGGTCGGATTCCAACTCTTCATTGAAGGAGATGATCTCACCGCCAACAGGCATGAAGAGATCGCTCACCGTTTTTACCGCCTCGATCGAGCCGAACACCTCGTCTTTTCCCATGGTTTCGCCCTCGGTCTCCACCTCTACAAAAACAATATCGCCCAATTCGCCCTGGGCGAAGTCGGAGATTCCAATGACGGCCGTATCGCCTTCGACGCGGACCCATTCGTGTTCTTTGCTGTAGCGCAGGTCTTCAGGGATGTTCATCTGGTCTGTTTTAGAGAGGACAAAAGTGCAGAATTATCATCAAGAGAAAAACTATTGACCCAGATTCAACCGCACGCTGATCCCGGCATTCACATTGGAGGTCGGGAAGGCGGTTGAGATCTTGTACTCACTGATGTTGTGGTCGTAGAAGAACTTGGCGGTCACCCGTGGAGTAAGGACGTAATCCGCCGAGAATTTGATGTTCACGATGCGCTGGCCCGCATTGACCTGATCCAGATTCTCCACAATGCGCCGCACCACGGTGATGTTGTCCCGTATGGAGAGATCGACCTTGAGTTCGAGATTGCTCTGCACGGCCTTTTTCGCCGCACCGACCCGAATGAAGTTGAAGCGAATGTCTTTGATGATATAGCCCAGGCCGACCACGTATTCCACGCCCTTGATCTCAGAGACCTGATTGTTCGACAGACTCAGGCCGATGTTGCGGTCCATCTTGTAGTCGAAGCGGACCGATACGCTGTTCTTCATCCGGACATTCACTCCGATCAGCGGAGAGAATTGCTCGGTCAGGCTGATCTGGTTGATCAGGGTCTCGAACATGAAGTCTCCGTTGATGTTTCTCGGATTGCTTCCAGGCTGGGCGAGCAATGAATCCATGTACGCCAGGTTGGTGGTATAGCTCTGTACGCTGTAGGTGGAGCTGTAGGTGTGGCTGAGGGTGAAGGTCTGGAATTGGTCCCTGAACCAAGCGTATTTCATCAGACCGTCATAGCTGACCGACCAGTTCGGGATGGGCACGCGTTTCTTCCATTCCAGACCGTAGTTGCTTGCATCATTGCCGGTATAGGCCGCCAGGAAGGCCGGTATCAATACATTCTGGCTGATCAGTGAATAACCGTCATATCCGAAATTGGTCGAATCGGCGGAACCGATGATCTCGGCCGCGTAGTTCGGGTCGCGCGCTGCCCGATCCTGCGCCAGTCTTCTGGAGATCTCCATTCGGTTGTCCAGGAATTGCTGGAAGACCTTGGAGCTGTACAAAGGTGCACTGGAACGGTCCCAGGCCGTGGGGATGGCGAAAAAGGAGATATTGTAGTTCCCGGTGACGTTCTTGTTCTGCTCGGTGAAATTGTCCAGGTTCTCATCAAATCGCCAGAAGGAGTTCATGTTCTCCGCGTCGCTCAGAGTGGCGGTGATGTCGATGCGCAGGTCCTGCCAGGGTTCCACCTGTGCCCGCAGATTCATGCTTTCACTTCGCGTTCGGGTAAAGGGATTGTTCTGGTACGGACTCGTTGTCAGCCAGCCATTCCGGGCCGCCTGTACGCGGACATCGTTTTCGGAAAGGTCGTCCGGAGGTTGCAGCCCCATGGCGAAGCCGAATCCAGGTGCCCAATTGTTCCCTGGGCTCGTTCCAAAGTGCTCAGGACGCGGAAGGAAGCCCGGCAGTCCGGTGCCCTCCGTAAGCTGATAGGTGCCGCTCACACTGCGCAGGCCCATGCCCACCCGAAGCATGCCCTTGAGGATCTTTTCTGCCACAGATTCCTTGGTGCTGTCCTGCTCCTCCTGCTTGTCGTCCGAAGGTCCGCCACGGGGCATCCGCCGGCGCACCGGCCCCCTCGAATTCCGCCTGCCCATGCCCTGTCCGTTGATCTTCTGCAGATAGGGGATCTTGTTGTAGAGGTTGACGAAGTTCAGCTGGGCCGAACCATTGATCGTGGCGCTGTTCTGCACCGTGCTCCCTAAGCGCAAGGTGTCGCTGGCTGCATTGAGGGCCACCTGCGAGTTGGTCATCCAGTTCAGGGTGCCTGCATAGCGCACATCGGAAGTGATCCAGTCAGTGGCGGGGAGTTTGTCAAAGGGCAACTGATAGCTCAGGTTGACACTCTGCTGAAACTGCGTGGGACGGCCACCGGCCCAAAAACTCTCTTTGATGCTTGCTTGGACCGAATCGGCAGATGCCGGACCATACAATTCGTCCACCCGCGTATTGGCCGTTGCCGTATAATCGAAGGTGATGGCTTTGGTCAGATTCCAGGCCAGGTCGTACTGACGCCTCATGGTGAAGGCCTTGTTGTAGGTCGTAGGCAGTTCAAAGGAGAGGTTGTCGGTGTTCCGTTGTTTGTTCTCCTGATACATGCGGTTGACCTCGGTACGGAAGGTGAAGCTGCTGGGGTAGAAGTAAAAGTTGAAGTCCCGAAGCAGGGCCCACCAATCCGATTGGAACAAAGGCACTTCGTAGAAAGGCTCCACAGACTCGGGCTTGGTCTGGTATTGATACTGGAAGTTCGCCTTGTGATCTATCCGCCGGTCGAATTCGGTATTGATGTCTCTTCGGAACTGTTCATTGAAGGAATAGCCCACGGTGAAATTCTCCACATCGTAGACCTGAGGCGGGCGTTTGGAGCCCGGATCGCGGTTGCGCCCCACATTCGTGAAGTTGATGCCCCTTCTTTGTGTGTAGTCTTGAGTGATCTGCTTGAGCTTTTGCCGTTCCTCGTTGGTTTCCAGGTTGGCCAGCGCATCGTCAAATTCTATATCCGGATCGAGCGGATTGAACATCGGGTCTTTCCATTCCTCGGCGATCCCAAAGTAGAAGGGGATCCGCAGGCGTGCAGATTCACCAAAGAACTTCCCCAGTTCAAAATTGGACTGTAAGTCATACCCATAGATGGTTTCCTGCTGCCGTTCAGTCGGCCCCTGGTCCAGGGTTCCGAAGCCGAGGGTACTCATCCTTCCGGAGAGGGCCACATTTCCAAAGTCTGCGAGTTTGGCGGTCATTCGGGCATTGGCCGCCCATCCACCGCGCTGATCGAAATCGGTCAGGCGCAGCTCGTTGATCCACACTTCTGCGCATTTGGACAAGCCATCGTCCCCATCACCCGAGATCTGCTTTTTGGGATTCCGGATGCCGATCATGATCGTACGGATGTTGCTCAGATTCGGCGCACCGATCACAGAGATGCTTCTCCCGTCCCTGTTGAGCGTGAATCGGTCGTTGATACCGAGGTTCGGGTTGTCTCTGATCTTCTGATCTCGCTCGAGCTTGGTGTCTTTCAGGTCGTTGAAATCAAAATTGAATTCATTTGTCTCCGGCCAGATCTTCTCCGGAATGCTGGCGCCCCAGTTGGTGACCTTCATTGGGATCTCGTACTCGTAGTAGTTCTGATTGTAATCGCTGCCCAGACGCACGAAGATGCTGAGGTCGTTGTCGCGAAGCGGACGATTGTCTCCGGCCTCGGCGTGCACGAACATCTTCAGTCTTTTGAACATGCGCATGTCCATGCTCAGGTTTCGGAATACCGCCCGGGCATCACCATCCAAAAGCTCGCAGACCCGAAGAGAAAGCGATTGCTCGTTCTGCTGCTGCAGGGAGGCGGTGCCGAAGAGGACCTGTCGGTCGATCCCCGGAGGAAGGACGTAGGGGATCGGAGTTCGCGATCCGTTCTCTTCGAGATTCACCGCATTCACTTCAAAGACGGTGTTGCTGCCTTCATCGGTGGGTACATCTTCCCGGATCCCATCCAGGGAGAAGCGGTAGCGTCGCCATTCTCCGCGCACCAGATCCATCGCGGCGAAGCGCAGGACCACAGGCTGCTCAAAATCGGTCAGGAACATGCGCATGAAGCGAATGGAGCGGAAGTCATTGATCGGACCCACGCGTTTGTCGGGAAAGAAAATGGGGATCTTGAACTGATACCAGGTGGCCGAGCCGATCTGCCCGTTGGGCAGCTCGATGCCCGTAGCGGTGAATCGGTCGGTGATGTGGTTCTGACCTACGACCATGTCCTCGGGCCGGATGCTCACCTTGTACTGATAGTAGCTCTCCGTTTTGCTCATGGTCTGGTCCCGGTTCAGGTCCTCCATATCGGGCAGCTGAGTGGCCGACTGAGGGAAGCCGTTCACTTGCTGAGTGGAGGAGTTGTCCTGCGGGTTGTTGAAGAGTTTGTACCGATCCAGTATGCTGCCATTCGATGCGTCGTAGTCGGCGGAGAGGTAGTATTTGAAATTGTCTCCGGAAGGGTCTGCCGCTGCCGCCTGGTAGGCTCCTGTGCCCTGTCCGATATTGGCCGCGATCCGGCTCAGATAGCTGAGCGAACTGTCCACGGACCAGTTGGTTTCCTGTGCATCGTTGAGTCCATCCAGACCCACGTCCTGATTCACTCGAGAGGCCGGATTGTTGTCAAATGCGGCAACAAGCGGTTGGTTCCTTGGCACGTAACCCCAGACGGTCGAATCCACTACGGAGGGATCGCCTGTGGGCGACATTCCGTTTTCGAACATCTGTCGTCCATCCTTCAAAATGTCTTCAGAGACCGAGCCCAGATTGAAATACAGATCGCCTCCTTTCAATGAAGGATCTTCCATGAAGGGATCCATGATCCAGAATTGGATGTATTCGATGTTCTGCTCTTCAAAATTGTTGGTCTGCAGCGAACGCATGATCCCGCCCCAGCGCGATTCAGGTGAGCGCAAGGCGCCATCCTGGTCGATGCCCGCCGAATAGGCAGAGGGTGCCACATCGAAATTGTAGGGTCCGCGTTCAGCTGGATAATAGGCCACATCCATCATTGCGATGTTTCGCGGCTGCGAGGCATCCAGCTGCCGGTTGGGGTACACCTCACGCACCAGGACCTGCCGAACGTATTGCCCGGAGGTCTGATTCGGATCTCCTGAAATATTGGAAGGCGTGTTGCCGTCGTTGTTGTAAAAGGTCGGGTCGATGGTGTACCAGGCCAGACGCGCTCGGTTGAAGTTGTAGGCGTTGGAGTTGTTCAGCAGCCCCTCAGAAAATAGCCCACCCTGCCCGGACGGCGTGCTCGCCAGCACCCATGCATTGGGGTTTCGGATGTCGATCATCGTCTGCGCACTCTCAAAGTCGTCGATGTAGGTGGTCGGTTCGTCACCGATGCGGATGCCTCTCGGCGAGCCTGGGATCAGGTGCGCCCATTCGCCCTGAAAGCTGATGTCCGAGGGTTCTTTGGTGTCCAGAAAGGGGATCCGGTCCACAAAACGCGTCAGATATGGGGCATCGTCATTGAACTGCCCATTGAGTCCGATCAGGGTGTTGGAGATGGGTTCTTCACCCAGATTGACCTTTTGCGTCAGCGGCCGCTCTGTGAGGTTCACTACGGTTGCTCCAAGATTGAGTTTGTCTGAGAATTTGTACTCGGCATCCAGCCCGACATAGGTCTTCGTCTGGAAATTGAACATGGCGTTGTTCTCAAAGTCCACCTTGATCGGCATCCCCGAAGCCAATATGCCGTCGTTGATGATCTTGACACGGCCCAGAGTATAATCCACAGTGTAGTCGACATTTTCAGTCAACATCGTTCCGCCTGCGGTGACGCGGACACTTCCCTGTGGAACGTTGTAGGCGCCCAGCGGGATCTCGCTTCCGCCCGCCGACTTGTATTGCCCGCGCAGCAGGAATTTGTTGAGTTGCGTCTGATTCTGTGCCTTGAATCGGGTAGAATCGTACAGTTCCTGAAAGACATAACGCTCTCGGTCCTGCGGATCGGTCAGCTTGTTGGTCAGGTTCGAACCGAAGGGTTCGAGTACCGGGAAGATGATGCGTCCGTTCTGAGGGAAGATGGTGCGGTTGGGGATGAAATCGAAGAAACCGTCTCCGCCCGGAACCGGATCGTTGTTGTTGTTGAGTTTGTCCACGTCCATCACCCGGATCAGCAATTGATCGTTCAGGTTGCCCTTGGGCAGAAAGGGAATGGGCACCCCGGTCTCGTCGTTCATGTAGAGCACGTGCAGGCGGAAGTCCTCCTGATTCAACTGATAGGCATTCAGACTGTAGACGTTTTTCATCATCAGATCCCAGATCGGGGTCTTGACGTTGAGGATGGCGCTCTTGAGCATCTTGGTCACCAGGGTCTGTGGCGCATTGATCCCGTCGTTGGAAAATTCACCGACCTGATAGATCCGGCCGTTCATGGTGTACTGGAAGGCCACGGCCAGCACTTCATCCTGATTCAGCGCTTGGTTCAGTGTGATGAAACCGAGCTGTGGATCGAAGCGGTATTCATTCGGATTCAGTTTGCGGGCATTGGCCAGTTCAATGAATTCAGTGGCTTCCTCATAGCCGGCCGAGTTCAGCAGGGCGTTGGCCTGAGAGATGTCGCGAATGCCGGGCAGATCCTGAGACAGACTGGTCGGGTTCAGTCGGTTGTTGCCGTTGGTGGGCGGGGTGCTGTTCTCCGGATTGGGGCTTGGCCCGGGAAAGATGGATGGACCGGGGAGGGCATTGGCTGAATTCCGGTAAGATCCGTTCTCATTCTCTCCAAGGTCCATGAAGGCCAGGATGTTGCGAACGTTCTGGGTGGAATTTCGCCGGTTGGTCACCCAGACCTCGATACGCGTGATCTGTATTTGTGAGGTGATGATCGGCAGGTTCCTCAGGGCACGTTCGTAGTTGTTGCGGAAGTATTGGCTCAGGAAGTAGTGCCTGTTGGCCTCGTACTGATCGCCCCAGACTTCGAAGTCCGTAGCCGTGGAGCCGCCCTGTACATTGATGGAATTCGACTGGCTGCGCTGTTCAGAGAAAACCCCCGTGAGTGTCAGTTTGCCGAACTGGAATTGCCCCTTGATCCCGAACAGGCTTTGCGCTCCCTGTATCAAACTGTTGGAAGTGGGCAGGCTGACATTGCCCAGTTCGATCTTCTTGATGATGTCGTCTTCCTGACCTTCGAACTCCAGCTTCATGGTGTTCTCAAAGGCGAAGGTGGCCTCGGTGTCGTAGTTGGTCTTCAGTTTCAGGCGTTCGCCGATCTTCCCTGTGACATTCATTTGAATGCGCTGATCGAAATTGAAGTTGAAGATCTTCTGATTGACCACCGGAAGGTTGGGGTTCTTGATCCGCTGAAAGCGCAGACCGAAGGTCAGTTCTGCAGATCCCTGAGGCGTGATCTGGATCACATTCGATCCAAAGACCGTGGCGAAAAGACGGCTGTTCACATTGATGTCTGGGATCAGACTCTTCATATCCGATCTTCCATCCGAGTCTTTTGTCGTTGTTCCAAGTCCATCGTCAACTGAACCCGGACCCGAGCCTGTTTTGCTGCCCCAGTAGTTGCGCATCTGCTCATCAAAAACAAAAGCCCGATACTCTTCGGGCGTCATCAGCATGGGTGGAGAGATGATCAGGTCACCGATCTTCCGCGTCACCACATATTGGCCGGTCACCGGGTCGTAGAGCACATCGAGCGAGCCGGGCGTTTTCAGGAACAGACCGCCGCTCTGCCCACCCGTAAATGGATAGGGGAGGTCCTCTGAAGGATCATTGGTATCCGGAGGCGCCCAGTGGGCTTGCATTTTTCCCAGAGGCATGCGTTCCAGTTCCCTGCCAGGGACAAAGGACATGCTGAGGATCAGAATGATCCCGAGACAAAGCGAATGGAACCAAGGGAAGTTCGATCGGCCCACCTGATCTATAGATTTTGCAAGGCCTTTTTGATCAGGCCCTCCACCTCTTCATCGGGTTGTTCCTGACGAACCTTTTGCAGGGCTTTCTCCGCCGCCTGACGATTGTACCCCAAGACCACCAAAGCCTGCAGGGCTTCGGCCATTGGATCGGCCGGACCAGAGGTCGTCAGGGCAAAGTCCTCGGCCGTGACTTTGTCGCGCAGGTCCACGATCAGTCGCTGAGCGGTCTTGGCACCGACGCCTTTCACCGATTTGAAGGTCATCACATCACCGGACTGGATCGCAGAATTCACCTCTGAGGCACTGAGCGAGGAAAGGATGAGACGCGCTGTATTCGGCCCGATGCCCGAAACGGACAAGAGCAAACGGAACACTTTGCGCTCGGCTTTCGCCGTGAATCCAAAGAGCAGTTGGGCATCTTCCCGATAGACAGGATGCACATAGATGAGCTTTTCTTCGCCCTCGATCAATTCGCCATAGGTCTGCAGGCTGATGTGCAGCGCATAGCCGACGCCGGCACATTCCACGATGGCTTCCGCCGGACTCAGATCCGTTATGGTCCCTCTTAGGTAATCGAACATCAGGTCAGGTCTTGGTTCGGACCATTGATGAAACGCCAAAAATAGAACAATCATATACGGAGTGTGAAAAATTAAAACATTGAGCATCAGTAAGCTACATCGAGCCTGAGGTGCTGGTTGAGAATTGGAGGCTGGAAGACGTCTTTTTTCTGGCGTGAATGATCCATTTGCCTCTCGCACCATTGGTCTATTTTTCATTGCACTTCCCTGCTGATTGTACCTTCGCCGAGAATGGCGCAGATCGATGCGATACGGGGCCCGGTAGAGGCCGACATGAAGCAGTTTGATGAGGTCTTCAAGAAAGCCCTTTCCAGCCAGGTGCCCATGCTCGATCACATCACGCATTACCTCACCCGCAGGAAGGGCAAGCAGCTAAGGCCCATGCTCGTCTTCCTGTGCAACCGCTTGCATGGAGAAGTAACGGAGGGCACCCACCGTGGAGCCGCTTTCATTGAGATGATCCACACAGCCACACTCGTGCACGACGATGTAGTGGACGATGCCAATATGCGCCGGGGTTTTTTCAGTCTCAATGCCTTATGGAAGAATAAGATCGCCGTGCTGATCGGCGATTACCTCCTGGCAAAAGGTCAGTTGCTGGTCACCGGGAACAAGGAATACGAGACCCTTTCGCTGGTATCCGATGCCGTCCGAATGATGAGTGAGGGCGAGCTATTGCAGATCGAAAAAGCGCGTCGGCTGGATATCGACGAATCGGTCTATTACGACATCATCGAGCGAAAGACCGCCTCCCTGATCGCTACCTGTTGTGCCGTGGGCGCAAACTGCGGGGGCGGAAGCGAAGAAGAGGTGGATCGGATGCGGCAGTTCGGAACGCGTCTTGGTATTGCCTTTCAGATCAAGGACGATCTATTCGATTATCAGGTCGTGAACCGATCGGGAAAACCCAGCGGCATTGACATCAAGGAACAAAAGATGACCCTGCCTCTGATCCATGCCCTGGCCCAGTCAAAAGCATCACAGCGCAGGAAGATCATACGCACCATCAAGAAAGATCATCGGGACCCGAAAAAAGTGGCCGAGGTGGTGGACTTCGTCAACTCGAGTGGTGGCATCGCTTACGCCGAAGAGGCCATGAAGCGCTATCGTGACGAAGCCATTGAACTCCTCATGCACTTTGAAGAGTCTCCTGTCCGAAATGCACTCGAGGCCCTGGTCCATTACGTGATCGAGCGCAAGAAGTAAGGCGCGATGCCCGCACATCGGCGCAAGTTTTCCACAGGTCTGCGATCGGTGGATGGAAGCGAATACCTTTGAGTCATGTCCCGTATTTCAGAATCGACTGTGGCCAAGATCTTCGATGCAGCGCGCATAGAGGATGTCGTCGGTGATTTTGTTCAGCTCAAGAGATCGGGCTCCAATCTGAAGGGCTTGAGTCCCTTCACCAATGAGAAGACGCCTTCCTTTTTCGTCTCACCGGCCAAGCAGATCTTCAAGTGTTTCAGTTCCGGAAAAGGAGGCAGCGCCGTGAGTTTCCTCATGGAACTCGAGGCCATGACCTATCCGGAGGCACTCAGGTGGCTGGCCAAGCGATACCAGATCGAGATCGAGGAACAGGAGCTGGACCCCGGACAGCAGGAAGCCGCTCATCTCAGGGAACGGCTGTACCTGATCCAGGACCTTGCGGCCAAGTACTACACGGACCAGCTTTGGCACACGGAGAAGGGTCGGGCGGTAGGACTTTCCTATTTCACAGAACGCGGCTTCGATTCGGAGACCATTCGCCTTTTCCAACTTGGTTTTTCTCCCGAGGAACGGGCCCCATTCACCGAGCATGCACTGGAAAAAGGGCATTCCTTGTCACTGGTTGAGAAAGCCGGACTGGTCCGGGTCAATGAAAGGGGAAATACCGATCTCTTCCGCGGCCGGGTGATCTTTCCCATCCATGGCCTGACCGGGCGCATCCTGGGCTTTGGTGGCCGGATCCTGCGCAAGGATGTGAAAGCACCGAAATATGTGAACTCCCCTGAAACGGAGATCTACCACAAGAGCCGCGTGCTCTATGGTCTGTATCAGTCCAAGAAAGCCATCATTCAGGCGCAGAAGTGTCTGATGGTCGAGGGCTATACCGATGTTCTTTCCATGCATCAGGCGGGCATTCAGAATGTGGTGGCCACTTCCGGGACGGCCCTCACGCCGGAACAGATCAGTTTGGTACAACGCCTGACGGAAAACATCACATTCCTCTTTGACGGCGATCCGGCAGGGATCCGTGCCTCACTTCGCGGCATCGATATGGTGCTCAAGCAGGGCATGAACGTTCGGGTGGCACTTCTGCCCGATGGAGACGATCCAGACAGTTTTGCCAAGAAAAAGGGGAGGGAAGGGCTGAACGAGTTCCTCAAGAACCACGAGCAGGACTTTATCCGCTTCCGATGCGATCTGCTCAAGGAGGAAGCCCAGGACGATCCCATAGTCAAGAGTCGGCTGGTGCAGGATCTTGTCGGAAGCATTGCTTTGATCCCGCAGGCGATCACACGCGATATGTACATCCGCTTGGCTGCAAGGGAAACCGATACGCGGGAGGAATTGCTGCAACAGGAGCTGGCATCGGCCCTGCAACGCCATTCCCGGGAGGAAGAGCGCGCAAGAAAGCGGGAATCGGCTCGTCAGCAGCGAGAGGGAAAGACCCAAACAGAGCCGCTTGAAGCGACCGAGACCTCTGCTCAGGACACCGCCGAAGACGGACAGTATTTCATCGAGCGTGAGATCTTACGCCTCATGCTCAACCATGGGCACAAGTTGATCGAGGTGGAAGTGGAACCTGAAGAGGGAGAAGCCGCAGCTGAAGATGCGCCAAAGATGACCGAAAAGCTCAGTTTGGTGCAGCACATGCTCGAGGAGTTGTACAACGAAGACCATCCGCTCACTTTTCACCATCCCGTCTACGCGCGGGTGCTCACAGGCATCCGGGAAGCGTGGGAGGCCGGCAAGGAGATCAAGACCATCGAGGATCTTCTGCACCGTGAAGAGGGCGTGGAAGAAGTAGTGGCCGATCTGCTCTTTGAACGACACAAAATGAGCAATTGGCAGCGCAAGGAAGTTTACGTGACCAACTTCGACAGCATGCTCGGTCAGGCGGCCGAAGATTGTTTGCTTCGCCTGTGGAAGCGCGATCTCCACGATCAGGAAGAGCTCAATGCAGCTGAGTTGTCCGGTGAGGATTCACTTCAGGCCCTCAAGCGACAGAAGTACCTGAATCAGCAGCGCAAGGAGATCGCCAAGAAGCTCTATCAGGTTGTTTGAAGTTCAAAAGCTGAAGGTGTAACGCAGGGCGGGGATCAGGCCATTGCCGAAGGTCCTGTCTGTTCCAAGACCTCCCGTCCAGCTGTCGTAGTACACCCGCCGGGTCAACTCGTTTATTCTGTTCGTGAGATTTTGAATGTCCAGGCTGATGCGGCTGCTGGTTCGTTCCTTGTTCCACTGAAAGCTGACGCCAAAGTCGATCCGCCAGTAATCCGGAACTTGCTTTGTGAAAGGCGGGATATAGATCTCGCGTTGAGCAGCCAGCGTAGCTGGAATGTTGATCGTTGAGTAACGCTGTCCCCCCACGCGATTGAAGCGGAGGTTGATGCCCAGCACATTGTTCTTCTCACGATCTACGGTGAATTCTTTTCCCATCAGGAAGTTGAATACATAATTCTGGTTGAAGCGGCTGTTGTACCACTCGGAATTCACGACTTTGTATTCGGATTGAAAAAGGGAGAGGGTGGTGAGCCAGTAAAAACCCTTGGTCAGGTTCTGATTCAAAGTGAACTCAAGCCCATAATTCCTGCCGGAGCCGTCGTTGGAAAGAGAGATGTCTTCTTCTTCGAGTGTTTCGAGAACGGATAGGGTGTTCCCGACAGAAAAGGCAGAGCCCGTATCCACAAGAAGATCGGAAAGGTGCTGATAGTACACCTCCGTCTTCAGCGCTATGGAACTGGAAAGGTTCCATTGGTGGCCCAGCACGATCTGTCCTGATCGGGTCAGTTTCAAATTGCTGTAGGGCCGTCCGGTCCGATCGTCGGTCAGGGCGTAGATGGAAAGCCGCATAGCCCGGCTGTGGAGCCCCGCCCCCAGGCTGATCTGATGTTTTTCGTTCAGATCGTAGGTGAAGGCCAGACGCGGTTCCACCATTCGGGCATTGGTGAATCCGTATAGGTGGTAGTGCAGCCCAAAGACGCTGGTCAGTCGCCGGGTCATTCGGTACTTTCCCTGGGTGTAGAGTTGGAGGACCTGGCCAGCATTCTCCATGTCGATACTGCTGTCCGCATTCACCACATTTTCGCCCAGCAGACTGGCAATGAAGCCGCTCTTGAGGGTAAAGGAACTGCTGAATTTGGTATTCAGGACCGAAGAAAGCCTGAGGGCATCGGAGCGGTCTCTGGATCGTTCGCGGTGCAGCTTGAGAATTTCGTCCCAGGCCCGATCGATATCCGTTCGTTGCCGTGTAAAGGCGAGTGTGCTCTGCACGTATGATCTTTCTCCTATGATGAGACCGTGCTTGATACCAGCCACAAGGTTGGACGAATTGATGTAGGTCTTGTATTCATTCCGGAACCAGTTGTAGCCATAGAGGCCAAAAAGACTGAAAGTGCCCATCTTCTTTGTGGGAATGTGCACTTTGAAGTTGAGGTCTTGATAGCTCGTGGTTCCACCTGCCAGACCGAGCCCCATCGATTCCAAAACGGCCAATGTGGAGTAGCGGTAGTTGATCAGGTAGGAGGCCCCTCCTTTTTTGAGAAGTGGTCCCTCTGTCATCAGGCCAAGCCCCAAAAACCCCAGGTCCAGTGTGGTTTCCCTTTTGTAGGCATTTCCAGTTCTCGTTCTCAGGTCAAATACTCCGCCGGTAGCATTTCCATACTCTGCCGGGTAGGCTGAAGTGAAGAAGTCGGATGAGGCAAGCGCATTTGAACTGAGCATAGAGACGGCGCCATCGTTGCCCGGATAAGTGGAAAAGTGATTGGGATCGGGAATCTCCACACCTTCCAGTCTCCAAAGGGTCGAGTTGGGTGAATTGCCCCGAACGACAATGGCATTGGAAAGTCCGCCTCCGCCACTGCTCACACCCGCAAAGTTCAATACCTGTCGGGCGGGATCCCCATACGACGCGGCGTAGCGATTGCTCTCCTCCATATTCAGTGAGCGCGCGCTGACGCTCGCCATGGAATTCACAGTACGCGCTCCCGCTCCAGCGGTGATGGTCACTTCATCGAGTTCATTCGTCGATTCCTGAAGTTCCACCTTCAGCACCACCTCTTTGCCCGAGAGAACCGGTATGTTCATGAGGATCTTTTGCTCATATCCCATTATGGAAAAGGTCAGGGATCGCTTGCCCAAGGGAACTCCACTGAGAACAAAAAGTCCGTCGGCATCGGCAATTCCGCCTATGGGCGGCGAAGTGTTCAGAACGCTGACAGCTGCGAAAGGAATGGGCCGCTGGGAGTCTGCATCTCTGATCTGCCCTCTCACGATCTGCTGTGCCCACAGAGAGATGCTGAGGAAAAAGAGTCCAAGTGTATACAGTAGATGATGGCTACGGACCCTATCCTTCTCGGTCATTTGTGTGAATATATGCAGAAAGCAGCATGAGCTGAGTTAAATACCCCAGAATATATAAGCTCAACGCCATCAGAGTTTTGGCTAAAGGAAGGGAAGCATGGCTATGCCCGCTATCAGGATGGCTTTGTACAGATTGTGCAGCCAGTTGGCTTTTTGTGGTTTTCCCAGCCACCGTGAGAGGATGACCGCCGTCATGCTTTGAAGCAGCATACAGCACAGTAGAAAGGATCCCAGCAATGGCGACATGGGTTGGGAGTGATAATAGATGGCGAAGACAAATGCCCATCCGGAGAGATTGATCGCCATCAGATGACGTTTCAGGCCCATGCGGCCCGTGAGAACTGGGACCGTTGGATAATTGTAGATCACATCTCCCTTTAAAAAGACCACATCCTTCACCAGCGCCCGTCCCAGCTCAAGCGTGAACAAAAAGAAGGCATACGAGGCAAGTCCCCAGTGTGGGATCTTGTAGTAGATGAATACGGCGAAAAAGGGAACGAAGGTCAGCAGCGCCTTGATCACATTCGCCACCACGGGCAGTTTCTTCACCTTGTGCGAATACAGCCATAGCGACAGGGCATAGGCGGTGAAAAAGAGAACTGCACGAAAAGAAATGCCGGCCGAAATGACCAGCGCCAGCAAGTTGAACAGCAGGTACAGATTCAGTGCGGTGGGCTGACTCAACATAAGCTCAAAAGCCGTTTGCTTCGGGCGATTGACCAGGTCCTTCTCTTTGTCGTAAAAGTTGTTGATGATAAAGCCCGATGCGACGACCAAACCGGTGGAAAGGACGAGAAAGTGCAGCAGGGGGTCGGCGATGGTATTCAGAAAATGAGCCGGATCATTCAATACGAAAATGGCGGTCAGATACTGAGCTGCGATCAGCAGAACGATGTTCCACCAGCGGACCACAGAAAACAGGGCCAGCGTTTTCAATAGAAGCAGCCGTGTGGCGCGCTTCATATGGTCAGAGTCGTTGGATCAGCTCCGGGCGGTGCGCACTCAATAGCTTTTGGGCGCGTTCATAGTCTTCGGTGAAGCCCAAAACGAATCCGCCTCCTCCTGAGCCGCACAATTTCAGGTAGTAGTCGCCACTATCGATCCCTTGTTTCCACAGATCGTGGAACTGCTTTGGGATCATGGGGTCGAAATTGTCCAAAAGAATGCCGCTGAGCTTTTTGAGGTTTTGAAAGAGGCTTTTCATTTCTCCCTTCAAAAAAGCCTGAATGCAGGCGTCATTGTAGCGGGTGAACTGATCCTTGAGCATGTTCCGAAATCCGTCTTGCTTCATCTTTTCCATGAAGATGTTCACCATGCTTTGCGTCGAACCCGGATATCCTGAGTTCAACAGGAATATGGCGCCCTTGCCCATGGTGGATTCGGGAAGGGTGACGGTCCCGAGTTCATCGGAAGATTTGATCAGCACAGGAAGTCTCAGATAGCAGATCAGCGGGTCGAGACCGGAAGATCTGCCATGGAAGTAAGACTCCATTTGCCCGAGGATCTTCTTGAGTTGTTTGATCTCCTCAGCGCCAACGGCAGAAGACCGATCGATCCGGTCGTTGGCATATCTGTCGTAGATGGCAGCGACCAATGCACCGGATGAACCCACACCAAACCCCTGAGGGATATTGGATTCGAAATACATGCCTGATGTCAGGTCGGCTGTGAGTTGTGCCGTGTCGAGCGAACAGAGGAGTTCGCCCTTGTCTTCCAGCTTGCGGAGGTGTTCGGCGTAGGCCCTGATGTGTTCGTTGCTCTCGGCCTGTTGCTCAGTGGGATGTTCGGAAGGGGTGTCGAAGGCGCCTTCGTAGTAGTGGTAGGGGATACTCAGTCCCATGGAATCCTTGATGATCCCGTACTCTCCAAAGAGCAGGATCTTGGCGTAGAAAAGGGCTTCTTCAGTAACCTTCATATAGCTGAACTCCATTGGGGTCCGTTGCCCACACGGTCACAAATATACCGACCGTTGCTGAGCTTACTCAATTCATTTTCAACCCAAGGCATCACTTTTTGTTCTGAAGCGGCCGGGAAGAGCAGGTGTAGGTTGGCACCGGCATCCAATGTGAAGCAGATATGGGAATCTGTTTCTTTTCGGAATTGACGGACGCTTTCTATGGCCGCCACCGTCCCCGGGCGCATGAGCAAATAAGGATCGGAAGCGCTCATCATCAGTGCATGCAGCGTAAGCGCCTCCAACTCCACCAATTCGATGAATCGCTGAAGATCTCCTGTGCTCAGGATGTCCATCATTTCCTCAACATGATCGAAGGCTTGCTGAATGCGCGACTTTCCAAATACATGTCCGTCCATCAGGGCGTGTCCAGCGGTGGAGGAAACAGACTTCACGCCTTCATCGATCAACAAAATGACGTCGTGATAATCTTCGAAAACCGGATGCAGGCGCTGGGACACATCCAGACCGCGGATGTCTGAGCTCCCTTCGATCTTCGGATGGGCGCCCCAAACAGCAGCCTTGGGGAAGAGCGACCGACAAGCGCTGCCCGATCCCAGTCGAGACCATTCAGAGGCCCTGTTCAGATCGACATGCGCACCATTTCTCAATTGTCGTATGCCCTCTTCAATGGCCAGGGAAAGGGCGCTGAATGCCGAGGCGGAACTGGCGATCCCGCTGCTGTGCGGAAAGCTGTTTTCAGATTCGATCTCAAGCTGCTGGCCGTGCAATTCAGGAGCACTGTCCATGATGCGTTCGAAGAAAGCATCGAGTTTGGGTGTAAAGCCCTTTTGTTCCTTTCCATGGAATCGAAAACTGTATCCAAATTCTGGGGCTTCCTTCCAGTGGATGCGTGTCCGGCTCGTGGAATGGGAAAGGGTGAAGGATACAGAAGGATTGAGCGGCAGCTGGAGCCCATGCTTTCCCCAATACTTGACCAGGGCAATATTCGACGGGCTTTCTGCCTCGGTTCTCATTCCTCGATCTGGGCCTCTGGATGAATTTTCCTGATCAATCCCTGAAGGACTTTTCCAGGTCCGAGTTCAGTGAACGAGCTCGCTCCGTCCTCCACCATTTTCTGAACGGATTGCGTCCAGCGGACTGGCGCAGTGAGTTGTTCGATCAGAAGCTTTTGAATGGTCTGCGGATCGGTGGATGCTTCGGCGGTCACGTTCTGGTAGACCGGGCAGACCGGTGCATGGAATTCCGTTGCCTCGATCGCCGCCTTGAGCTCAGCTGCCGCTGGCTGCATAAGGGGCGAATGGAAGGCGCCGCCGACGGGCAGGATCAGGGCACGGCGTGCGCCCGCTTCTTTCAGTTTTGCAGCTGCGGCTTCAACGGCAGGAACGCTGCCAGAAATCACAAGCTGACCGGGGCAGTTGTAATTGGCAGCGACTACGACTCCTTCTGTTTCTGCACAGATCTCTTCTACTTTTTCATCTGCCAGACCCAGAACCGCAGCCATAGTGGAGGGTTCTGCCTCACATGCTTTTTGCATGGCTTCAGCGCGCTTGGAGACCAGGCGAAGTCCGTCGCTGAAGTTCAAACTGCCTGCTGCAACCAGTGCGCTCAATTCACCCAATGAATGTCCAGCAGTCATGTCTGGTGTGAAGGCGTCTGCCGCGGCAACGGCGGCCATGGAGTGCAGAAAGACGGCAGGTTGGGTGACCCGTGTGGCCTTCAATTCATCAGCCGTTCCCTCGAACATGATCTTGCTGAGGGCAAACCCCAGCACTTCATCGGCTTCTTCAAAACGCGCACGGGCCTCTTTGGAGGTCTCGAACAGTTCCTTGCCCATGCCACTGAATTGGGCACCCTGACCGGGAAATACATAAGCTCTTTTCATTCTCCGTAGTATTCGACAAAGTTGTTTTCTGTTTCTTCCAGGCGGATGCAATGCAGCTGGGCGCCTTCTTTTGCGATCAGCGGTTGCAGAATTTTCCAGATCTCAATGGCCAGAACCTCCGTGGAGGCCATCTTTCCCTCGAGGAAGGGCACATCCAGGTTCAGGTTACGATGGTCGAGGTGAACGATCACATGCTCGCGGATCAAATTCCTGAGAACCTGCAGATCCATGACAAAACCGGTGTCTTTTTGGATCTCTCCTTTGACATCGACAATGAGGTTGAAATTGTGCCCATGGAAATGCGGATTGGCACAAGGTCCGAAGACTTCAAAATTCCGCTCATCCGTCCAATCCGGATTGTACAACCGATGGGCTGCATTGAATCGCTCCCTTCGCTGAATATGAACCATTCAAGGCAAAATTTCGGCAAAGATAGGCAGAAGAGTGTGTGGGGAGTAGCACCTATATTTGCCGCCCTTAAGAGAGACTGAATTAATCAATACAACACCATGAATACAATGGTTTATCTGGTTCCCGTTCTGGGGATCGTCGGTTTGCTGGTCATGATCGTCAAGGCGATCTGGGTATCCAAGCAAGACTCAGGAGAAGAGAATATGAACGAGTTGGCGGGCTATATCGCCAAAGGTGCATTGGCCTTCCTGCGTGCAGAATGGCGGGTGCTGGGCATCTTTTCTGTTATCGCCGCCGCCCTTCTCGGATGGTCGGGTACTTTGGTAGAGAACAGCGATTGGGTCATCGCCATCAGTTTTTTGATCGGTGCCTTCTTCTCTGCTTTTGCCGGATGGATCGGTATGAACATCGCTACCAAAGCCAATGTGCGAACCACGCATGCGGCGCGCACCAGCCTGGCCAAGGCCCTGTCAGTTTCCTTTACCGGAGGTACAGTGATGGGATTGGGCGTTGCAGGTCTTGCAGTTCTCGGACTCAGTGTATTGTTCATTGTATTCACCGGCATGTATGGTGATGAGCAGATGGGCAAGACCCTCGAAGTACTGGCCGGATTTTCTTTGGGCGCCGAATCCATTGCCCTTTTCGCTCGTGTGGGCGGAGGGATCTATACCAAGGCCGCCGACGTTGGGGCCGATCTCGTGGGTAAGGTCGAAGCCGGTATTCCAGAGGACGATCCACGCAATCCAGCAACCATTGCAGACAATGTAGGTGACAATGTGGGCGATGTGGCCGGTATGGGCGCAGACCTCTTTGGTTCCTATGTGGCCACCATTTTGGCTACGATGGTCCTCGGACATGAGGTCCAGTCGGTCGACAACTTTGACGGTATCGCTCCCATTTTGCTGCCCATGCTCATTGCGGGTCTGGGTCTGATCTTCTCGATCATTGGCACCTTCTTCGTGCGCATCAAGTCAGAAGACGATTCGGTACAGAAGGCGCTCAATATGGGCAACTGGGGATCCATCATCCTCACAGCGGTCGCTTCGTATTTCGTGGTCATGTGGATGCTGCCTGAGCAGATGGTATTCGAGCGGGGCAACTTTGTCTTCACCAATATGGATGTGTTCTACGCCATCATCATCGGACTGGTCGTCGGTGCGCTGGTGAGCATCATCACAGAATACTACACCTCCATGGGACGCCGTCCAGTGAACAGCATCATCCAGCAGTCAGCCACAGGTCATGCGACCAACATCATTGGCGGTCTGTCGGTTGGAATGGAATCCACCGTTCTTCCCATTTTGGTACTTGCCAGTGGGATCTATGGTTCCTATGCAGTAGCAGGTTTGTACGGAGTCGCCATTGCGGCGGCGGGAATGATGGCCACTACGGCCATGCAACTCGCCATCGATGCCTTCGGACCCATTGCGGACAACGCAGGCGGGATCGCCGAAATGAGCGGGCTGCCCAAGGAAGTGCGCGAGCGCACAGATAATCTGGATGCCGTAGGCAATACGACTGCAGCTACCGGAAAAGGATTTGCGATCGCCTCGGCTGCCCTTACAGCTCTGGCCCTCTTTGCCGCCTATGTAGGTCTTGCCGGTATTGACGGCATCAATATTTATAAAGCCGAAGTGCTGGCCATGCTCTTTGTGGGTGGGATGATCCCTTTCATCTTCTCTTCTCTGGCCATAGCAGCGGTAGGTCGAGCGGCCATGGACATGGTCAAGGAGGTGCGTCGACAATTCAAGGAGATCCCTGGGATCATGGAAGGAAAGGCGCAGCCAGAATATGAGAAGTGTGTGGAGATCTCCACAGCTGCTTCCATCCGGGAGATGATCGCACCGGGTGCGATCGCCTTGATCGCCCCTGCTTTGATCGGTTTCCTGTTCGGCCCTGAGGCACTGGGTGGCCTTCTGGCAGGCATCACCGTGAGCGGTGTGCTCATGGGTATTTTCCAGAACAATGCGGGTGGCGCCTGGGACAATGCCAAAAAGAGTTTTGAGGCCGGCGTTGAGGTAGATGGAAAGATCGAGTACAAAGGATCAGAGCCCCACAAGGCCTCCGTCACTGGAGATACGGTGGGTGACCCATTCAAGGACACCTCCGGCCCATCGATGAACATCCTGATCAAACTGACTTCGATCGTCGCGCTGATCATCGCTCCGCACATTGCAGAATCCGGCCATTCTGAGGGACATCATGAGGCCACTTCAGAAGAAACGGCAGCGGTAGAGGAGATGATGGACACCATGTTCGGGGTGGAGACCTTTCAGGCCGAGAACGCCCGCATCGATGTGCAGGGAACAAGCGGAACCATCAGCAATGTTCATGTACAGGGTATACAGATGGAGATAGGAAACGGAAAAGTCAGCTCCATGGAGATCTCCCTTGAAGATGAGCGCCTGGGCAAGGAAGCCTTTTCGGGAAAAGAAGTGCGATTGGTGGAATTCTCTGCCGAGCGCGTCTGGAGACACGGATCTGAATTCGTTGGTCATGGTCAGGCCCTTATCCAGGGAATGGAGCAGCAGGCGATGGAAGCCACTGTGCGTTTCCAGATCACTCCTGCACGTACATTGAAAGGAAGCCTGATCTGCCAGGATCTGGGCTGAGCACTATATCTCGATCAGAATAAGCCGTTGACTTCGGCGTCGATGCGTTCGATGATCTCACCAAGATCACGCGGATTGTCGCCGAACTTATTGACGTCGGCATCGATGAAGAGGATCTTCCCCTTGCTGTAGGTGGTGATCCACGCCTCGTAACGCTCATTCAAACGGTTCAGGTAATCCAGTCGGATCCCCGCCTCGTAAGATCTTCCCCTTTTTTGGATCTGTTCCACCAAAGTGGAAACACTGGCCCGCAGATAGATCATCAGATCGGGCGGCTGGAGAAAGGGTTCCATCAGGTTGAACAAGGACTGGTAGTTGTCATAGTCCCTTTCAGGCATCAGGCCCATTGCATGAAGATTCGGAGCGAAGATGTATGCGTCCTCATAGATCGTGCGGTCCTGTATGATGTTCTTCCCGCTCTCACGGATGTCGACCACTTGCCGGAAGCGGCTCTGAAGAAAGTAGATCTGCAGGTTGAATGACCAACGCTGCATGGCGGTATAGAAATCGTCGAGATACGGATTGTCCGTTACGTCTTCAAAGTGTGGTTCCCACTTGTAATGCTTGGCCAATAATTCGGTCAATGTGGTCTTCCCCGACCCGATATTCCCTGCGATTGCGATGTGCATAAAAGAGCTTTCTGGTTCTCGAAATTCCCGACCTTATTAGATCTGAAACAGGCAGCGGAAACATCCGCTGAGACGGATGAAATTAACTATTTAATTCAATTCGTCAAGGCGAAAAAAGCAGCTTATAGAGGGTGCCTCCATCCGCGCGGAATAGCTGCGCATCCGTACCGCTCCAAGCTGCCCCTTTGGGCAATTCCAATTCGAGCTTCGTGCTCGAGCGCACAAGGCCTTCCTGATCGGCCACCCACCAGATCGTCCGACCCAGAGAGAAGCTTTCGGCAGCATCCACAGGGATCCGCCGAACGAAGTTGCCCATGGTGTCAAATTCGACGAGTCCTTTTTCCAAGAGAAGATAGACCCCGCGCACATTGCATCTCAAGCCCAGGATCCGTGATTCTTCCTGAAGCAGTTGGGTGATGGGCGGCGTGCGGAAGACGATCTCCATCCGGCGCATATCCATTTTTAGGAGCCGGTCCGAGGCTTGGTCGAAAAGCCAGAGAAAATGCTCATCGGTCAGAGCCGCGCAGGGCACATCCGCCATACCAAGATCAAAAAAGGAAAGAGCCGGCCGAATGGGGTTCAGCCGATTGTCGAGCAGGAGCATTTGATTGAACTCCGGATAATGAAGCAGTACACGCATCGGATCCTGTACCTGCACCTGAGAGGGTATGCCGAGGTCGGGACGGCTGAAACGAGCGATCTCCAGGCCATATTCATCCGTTTTGATCAGTCGGTCATTGAAGACAAGGTAGAGGTGGCCCAGATGATCGGCTTCCAGATCCAGGATGGGCTCGTCGAACTCGGCGATAGCTACAGCCATGGGTTGGTTTCTCTGTCCCCATGCCGTGAGGGAGAGCACAGCTGTCAGCAGTAGGAAGAGCTTAGTGGATCCGCTCTTCATTGCTCGAATGCAGGAAGGGATAGAGTTCCTCAACAAAACGACGGTCATTGCTCAGACGAGGTACTTTGTGTTGTCCGCCAAGTTTGTTCTTGGATTTCAGCCAATTGTGAAAAGTGCCAACCGGTGCCGCATGGATCTTCGGGAAATTCAGTGCCATGTCTTTGTGCCGTTTGGCCTCATAATCGGTGTTCAGTTTTTTCAATTGTTCATCCAACAGGCGGCTGAAGGTGGCCATGCTTTCTGGCGGACGATCGAATTCGATGATCCATTCGTGGCCGCCCTGCGCATCCTGGCTCATATACACCGGTCCGGCTGTGTAATCGGTGATCTGGGCATCTGTGGCCTCCGAGGCGAACTGAAGCGCACGTTCGGCATTCTCCACGATCAATTCCTCGCCAAAGGCATTGATGAAGTGTTTGGTCCTTCCCGTTACCCGGATCCGGTAGGGAGCACAGGAGGTGAACACCACCGTATCGCCCAGCGCATAGCGCCACAAACCACCATTGGTGCTGATCACCATGGCATAGTTCACACCTGGTTCCACCGCTTCCAAAGGAATGGCATCGTCTTCACTGCCGCCCAATGGGATGAACTCATAGTAGATCCCGTAGTCCAGCATGAGCAGCATATCATCGCTGTCCGTCCGGTCCTGTATACCAAAAAAGCCTTCACTGGCATTGAATGTCTGGAAGTAGTGGAATCCTTCTTGGGGGATCAGTGCGTCGAATTGTTCCTTGTACGGAGCGAATGAAACGCCACCGTGCATGTAGAGTTCCAGGTTGGGCCAAACCTCTTTGAGGTCTTTGGCGCCACTGATCGCAAGTACCTTCTTCACAAGAACAAGCATCCAGCTGGGTACGCCAGCCAAACTGGTCACGTCTTCTCCTATGGTCTTCTTGGCGATGGTATCGATCTTCTCTTCCCATTCGTCCATCAGGCTGATCTTGTTGCTGGGTGTACTCATCATTGTCACCCAGTAGGGCAGATGCTCGATGATGATAGCGGAGAGATCCCCGTAAAAGGAATCATCGTTGAGGCTGTTGATGGCCGTGCTTCCGCCCAGCCTCAGTCCTTTTCCTGTGAAAAGTCGGCTGTTCGGAACGGCATTGCAATAGAGGGAGAGCAGATCTTTCCCTCCCTTGAAGTGGCATTCAAAGAGAGATTCCCTGCTGATGGGGATGAACTTACTGCGCGATGAAGTGGTCCCGGAAGATTTGGCAAACCACTTGACCTCTGAAGGCCAGGTCAGGTTCTGCTCACCTTTCCGCAGCCGGTTCACAAGGGGCTCCATTTCTTCGTAGCGAACCACAGGGACCCGCCTTTTGTAGTGCTCGTGATCTCGGATGGAATCAAAGCCCCACTTTCTTCCGTATTCGGTTTGTGCTGCAGAACGGAGAAGTTGGTTCAAGCAGTCGTTTTGCACTTCCTGTGGATGTTCCATGAACCACTCGATCTGCTGGAAGCGTTTTTTCATCTTCCAGGACAACAGTTCGTTCAGTAGTTCCAGTCGGTGCATGAATCAAGGTCCGTATCAGTTCTTGAGCCAGCGGTCGAGCCAGCCAAAGAACTCACTGTGCCACAGCAGCCCATTTTGCGGACTGAGCACCCAATGGCCTTCATTGGGGAAGTAGAGGAAACGGCTGGGGATGTCTCTCAATTGAGCTGCCTGAAAAGCCTCCATCCCCTGGTTGATCGGAACGCGGAAATCAAGGCCGCCGTGGATCACCAGAATGGGTGCTGTCCAATTCTGTACATAGTTGCTCGGATCGAAGCGCGCGTAGCCTTCGGCATTGGCCTCTTCCCAATACGGTCCCTGCAGGTCCCAATTGGCAAAGAACATTTCCTCGGTACTCCCATACCAGCTCTTCAGATTGAACAGGCCGCAGTGGGATATCAGCGCCTTGAAGCGATTTTCGTGGATGCCAGCGAGCATGTACACGCTATAGCCGCCATAACTCGCACCCACGGCACCCAGACGCTCATTGTCCACAAAGGGCTCCTTCGCCACCTCGTCGATGGCCGACAGGTAATCCTTCATGGCCTGGCCGCCCCAGTCCCCTGAGATCTGTTCGTTCCACTCTTTTCCGAAGCCGGGCAATCCTCTGCGGTTGGGCGCAACAACGATATAACCTTTGGCGGCCATCAGCTGGAAATTCCACCGAAAGCTGTAGAACTGAGAGACCTGACTTTGCGGTCCTCCCTGGCAATAGAGGAGCGTCGGGTATTTTTTGTTCGGATCGAAATCGGGTGGATAGATCACCCAGGTGAGCATATCCTTTCCATCACTGGTCTTGATCCATCTCTTTTCGATGCGCGACAGATCGATCTCCGAATAGACCTTCTCATTGACCGCAGTCACGGCCTTTTCTTCGCCCTTGCTGTGGAAGAAGATCTCGGTGGCGTGGTTCATGTCCTGACGGGTGTAGACCAATTCGTCGTCCACGGGAATGAAGCTGTTGTAGTTGTGCGGTCCGTTCAGGATCGGACGCGTGGAGATCCTCAGGGTCTTACCCGGCTTCCAAGAGAAACCCAGGCTGTGGATCTGCTGGGTTCCCTGCTTTGGAAGTCCGAAAACGATCTTGCCTTTGCCTGCCCAACTGAATCCGGAGACATGCAGGTCTGCGATCAATTTGGCCTTGATCCCGCTTTTCTGATCCATGATCCAGAGCTCGTTGACATCGCTCTCGTAGCCATCTCGCGGCATGGAGGTCCAGGTGAAATACTTTCCATCCGGTGACCATACGGGGTTCTTGTCATAGCCCATCATGCCTTCTGTGAGGTTGATGGTGGTCTGGTCTTCCAGGTTGTAGCAGTAGATGTCTGAGTTCGTGCTCACTGCATATTCCTTGCCCGTCTTCTTCTTGCAGACATAAGCGATGCGCCGTCCATCCGGGCTCAGGGCAAATTCCTCCGAACCGCCAAAGGGCATCATGGGGCTGTCGAAGGTTTCCCCATCCATGATGTCGGTAAAGTCCATGACTTCCGTCTTTCCATTGACCCAGGGGATCATGGAATAGCAGACATGCTGCGAAAGGTCATCCGACCAACTGGACCAGTGGCGGTACATGAGGTCTTCGGTCACCAATGCATCGGCCTTGTCCAGCTCTGGGTAGCGGTCGGCTGTGGATTCCATGGTCTTGAATTCCTTGGAGAATAAAAGCATGATCCCGTTCTTCTGCGGATAGGCCTTCACATTGGATATGCCCCCTTCGATGCGTGTTTTTTGGATCACTTCCCCGCTTTTCAGGTCCATCGTATGGTACTGACCGCCCAAAGCGAATCCGATCAGGTCGTCTGTGAGGAAGGAAGCTGAATAGACCCCTTTTCCAAATTCGGTCAGCTGGCGGGTGGATCCGCTCTCCAGATCGGCCAGATACAGCTCCCGAACGCCGGAATTGGCCTCTGTATCGTAATACGAAACGCCGTACAGTACCTGATCTTCACGGGCATCTTCCAGACCTACGCGCCCGAGTTCCCAGAGTTTTTCTGGGCTCATGGTATTCTGAGCAGAGAGTGCAAAGCCAAGGAGGATGAGCAGGGAAAAAAGCGGGTTCTTCATGGGTCTATTTTTGGTCAAAAACATCGAGTAAAGTTCTGAAAGCTACGATTTTGGAGCCGTATTTCTGGGTGGTCGTCCTCCTGAGTTCATCGGCATAAAGCTGTTCGTAAAGACGGAAGCTTTCCAAGTCACTGGCTTCGTACTGAATGGAGTAGGTTCTTCCCACTTCTTCCTCCACCAAGAGCCGGCCAAAACGGTAACCGCTGAAAAGTCCGGTATTCAGGACCATGGGAATGTGTTCTTCCTTCATCCATCGGAGCCAGTCCTCCTCAATGGAGGCTTCTACGTTCACCGTGACATTGTACAGGAGCATGCGTGCTTTTTCCAAATATAAGCAGCCTAAAGGGGCGTTTCGCCCCGGAGAATGCGGATGCGTTTTCGGGCTTCTGAGATGAAAAAGGAATCGGGGTGATCGGTGAGCAGGCGCTCGTATGTGGCCTGGGCTTCATTGCTGAGTCCCTCTCTTTCCTGAAGTCCTCCCAGCATCATCAGTGCATTGTCTGCCAGTATGTCGTCGCCGTGTCCATTCAGCAGTTGAGCGAGTGCTGATAGGGCCAAAGCCCGATCTCCGCGTGCTTCGTGGATGCGCGCCTCCATCCAAAGCACCTCGTCCTGTAAGCTGTGCTCATAAAAACCGATGCGGACATTCTCCAGGATGGAAAGTGCCTCATCGTACCGCTGGCGGAAATAAAGGAGTTCTGCTTTGGCGTAAAGGGAAAGGGCTTCTGTGTTCGTATCCAGACCCACATTGTCCCGGATCAGAATGGAGTATTCCATGGCGTCGTTGGCGATGCGTTTGGAAACGCTGAATTTCAGCGCCTCAAAGAGGTTTTCCGCCCAGTTGAATTCCGATTGATAAAAGGCCACTTTGGCCCGGCTGAACTTGGCCCGATCTGCGAGGTCCGTTCCGGGACGTGTTTTTTCGATGCGCGCATAGTACAGAATGGCTTCATAGTGCCTTCCAGAAAAGGTGAGTACATCCGCAGTGGCCATGGCTGTCTCATCCGATTCGGTGCGTTGTGGGTCGGGCCATTCGCTCAGGGCCTTCAGGCCATCGAGCGCCTGTGTGGTATCTCCGAGTTGAAAGGCCAGCATTCGGTACCATGAACGATAGGCCGTCGCCAGGTCCAAATGTTTTGGAAGGCCCTGGAGCACCTTTCGGTATTCAAGGGAGAGTGTCTCCACCGATGCCCGACTGAATGAAGGCTGGGCGAACAGTTCGGCCTGCATCGCCTCAAGCCGGCCAGCCTGAGCCGGAAGGAAGACAGGGGAGACTTCACCGGCCCCGATGATGTATTCAAAGATCTGCTGGGCGGTCGTGAACTCCTCGTTTTCCATACAGATGCCTGCCAGATCGAAGAGTTCTCTTTGCTGACGATCCAGTCGGATGTCCAAACCGCGGAGTTGGCGGAATGCACCTCGGAAATTTCGTTCCTGAAGAAATACCCAGGTAAGCAATTCGGTGAGCACGGGATCCTGCGTGGCCTGAATACGCAGCAGCAGCTGTTCCTTCAGGAAGACATTGGTCGGATCGTCCGGATCCTCTCCGAGTGATTGCGCGGCGAGTTGCCTGACGGTATTCAGATAAGCGGGATTCTGCTCGACCAGCAGGAGCAACTCCCTGAAGACGGATTCGATATCGCCCAGCTCTCCGTAGAGTTGTGCTTTTTGGTAGTGGAAGCGAAGTGAAGGATTGCCCTTTTCTGCCGTTTGGTAGGCATCCAGGGCTGCCTGGTAGAGTTGTCTCTTTTCCAAGAGCCGTGCAATGGGGTAAACGCGCCCCGGAGACTGAGCAATCATTCCAAAGAGTTCCTCCAAGACTTCCTGTTCGCCCTGCTCGTCTTTTGCATTTCGTAGGATCACCGCCAGTTCAACCAAGAAATATCCGGGGTCTGAGGCGGACTTCTTCAGGTGTTTTCGGGTAAAGCGCTCGGCTTTTTTCCACTCTTCAAGGGCCTTATAATTTCTCAATACCCGATCGAAGCGCGCCTTGTCTGGAAAGCGTTGATATTGCTTCAGCGAAAGGGTCAGCGATTTTTCATAGGCACCGTCTTCGAAATACGCATCGGCCAACTGATCGTCCTGTGCACGGAGGAGCGTGCAGGCGATCAAAGCCAGAAGCAAAGCGAGTTGCTTCATCGATCTGTATGGTAGGCGCGGGTGCTGTCCAGCTTCGGCCGAAGCTCTGACCAGAGCGTGCGGCATTTGGGATATTCTGTGGCGCAAAAAGAGACCCTGGAGATGAGTTCGCCTGCTACTGCCTGCTCATCTGCCAGATAGGTGGCAAAGGAAAGACTGTCCAGATCTTCTGCGGAGGCAGCGAGGTCCTCTAATTGGGACTCACTGTACTCAATGGACTCCGCAAGCAGCTTTTGCTGGCCTGGAGCCTGAGCGATCGCTTTGTGGATCCGCTGCAAGCTGCTGAGTTCATTGATCCAGAAAGAGGGCTTGCTCGTATCCGTATAAGACCGATAGAACCACTGGAAGTAGGGTTCCACTTCTTCTTTTAGTTCTGTCAGTTGCTGAAAGGGGATGCTTTGATATTCATCCGTACAAGCATAAAGATCCGCCATGAGTTGGCGGACAGCAGCTTCTCTGTCTGGGGGCCTGTTCGACTCAGAACATGCCGTCGCAATGAGAAATATGCCGATCAGGAGCGCCCTCATTGGATCAGGTCGAAATGGGTGTACGGCTGAAGCACTTTTGGGATAACGATGCCCGATCCGGTTTGATTGTTCTCCAGCAAAGCGGCAAGGATGCGAGGCAGGGCGAGTGCACTGCCATTGAGCGTATGGCAGAGCTGTGGTTTGCCTCCATCCGAAGGACGATAGCGCAATTTCAGGCGATTCGACTGGAAGGACTCAAAGTTCGAGACTGAGCTCACCTCGAGCCAGCGTTCCTGTGCCCGGCTCCAGACTTCAAAGTCATAAGTCAGCGCCGAAGTGAATCCCAGATCGCCTCCACAAAGACGCAGGATGCGGTGTGGGATCTCCAACTCTTTGATCAGCCCGCCGATGTGCTCGACCATGTGGTCCAGCCTTTCGTAGGAGCGATCGGGGTGTTCCACGACCACCACTTCTACTTTGTCAAATTGATGCAGGCGGTTCAGGCCGCGTACATCTTTTCCATAGGAGCCCGCCTCCCTTCGAAAGCATGGCGTGTAGGCGGTGTTCCTCTTGGGAAGATCCTCTTCCCTCAGGATGTCGCCCCTGTAAAGATTGGTCACGGGTACTTCCGCTGTAGGTATGCAGTATAGATCGTCCGCCGTGATGTGGTACATCTGCCCTTCCTTATCGGGAAGTTGCCCTGTTCCATAGGCCGAATCCTCGTTCACAAAGTGCGGCGGAAGGACTTCTTCATAGCCTGCAGCGACATTTCGATCGAGGAAGAAATTGATCAGGGCGCGCTGGAGGATGGCTCCCTTACCTGTATACACAGGAAATCCAGCACCGGTGATCTTCACGCCAGCTTCAAAATCGATCAATCCGTAGGATTTGGCCAGTTCCCAATGGGGCTTATGCTCCTCGCCCGATCTTTCTGCTTCCCCCCAGCGTTGGGTCTCCTCGTTGTCCGAGTCGCTCGTGCCCTTGGGCACGCTTTCGTGCGGCACGTTGGGGATGTGGCGAAGTTTTTCGGTCAGTGCCTCCTCCGTCTCTGCGAGTTTTTGATGAAGGACTTTTTCTTGCGCCTTGAGTGCAGATGTGCGGGACTTGGCTTGTTCCGCCTCTTCTTTTTTTCCGGCTTTGAAGAGCCCTCCGATCTCTTTGGACAGGATGCGGGCTTCGTGCAAGGTGTCGTCGAGTTCTTTTTGCGTGCGCTTTCGGATATCGTCCTGAGCAAGGATGTCCTCGAGTTCTGAACGCAGATCAAGACCTCTTTTCTGCAGACCGAGCAGAATGAGATCGAATTCTTCTTTTATGCGGGTCGTTGTGATCATGTATGCAGCGAGTGTTCGGACAAGACAAAAAAAAGCCATCCGAAGATGGCCAATTCTCGTCACATTTTAGACATTCATCAGGCCTCAGCTTCTGGCTTTATCGAGACAAATGACTTATTGTTCTTGGTTTTGCGGAATTCAACCACTCCATTCGACAGGGCGAACAGGGTGTGGTCCTTACCCATACCCACATTCTCTCCTGGATTGTGGCGGGTTCCTCTTTGGCGAACAATGATGTTTCCGGCAATGGCTTTCTGCCCTCCGAATATTTTGACGCCGAGTCGTTTACTTTCAGACTCTCTTCCGTTCTTCGAACTACCGACTCCTTTCTTGTGTGCCATGGTTCAGTTGGTTTTGATCAGGCCTCGGCCTTTTCGGTTTTTTTCGCTGCTGGCTTTCGGGGCTTGGCGGCAACTACATCGGTGATGAGCAATTCGCTCAGGTACTGCCGATGTCCGTTCATCTTTTGATAGCCCTTGCGTCTTTTCTTCTTGAAGACCAAGACTTTGTCGCCTTTCAGGTGCTTCTCCACCTTGGCTTTTACGGTCGCTCCTTTGACTGAGGGCTTCCCGACGTTGATCTTTCCGTCTTTCTCGAGCAGCAAGACTTTCTCAAATTTCACTGCGCTGCCTTCTTTGGCTTCCAAGCGATGGACAAAGACTTTTTGGCCTTTTTCCACCTTGAATTGCTGTCCGGCGATTTCTACTATAGCGTACATCTCTTCTTTCAAAAGGGGTGCAAATTTAACCAATTAGTTGTGTTGGACAACTTATTTCCAAGAGGTTCTAACGAGTCGTCCCTCATGGCTCCGAATATTCAGTGCCCTTCCCTGGTCCATCAGCCAATACTGACCTCTGATCCCGATCAGTTTGCCCTTGATGTGGGGTTCCTTTTCAAGTTGAAGGCTCCTTTGGTGAACAAAGTGCTCTTTTACTGGATAGCTCAATTCCACGACCTCTGCTTTTTCAGCACAATACGTACGGAATTCATCCGTGAGCAGTTCCATGGCCCGGCCTCTCTCCTCGTGCAGATCGTGGGCGATCTCCTCTGATTGCAACATCTTTTTGACATGGGTCCGGTCTGAGAAATGTTCTTTCAAATGGACCTCGATCCGTCCGGCCAAAAAACGGTTGGGCACTTCGGCAAGAACAATGGCAGAAGAGGCGCCCTGATCGATCCAGCGCGTGGGCATTTGGGCCACCCGGGTCACGCCGACTTTCACTCCGCCACTATTGGCCAGATAGACGATATGCGGCTGCAGTTGGTAGGCTTTCTCCCATTCCAGGTCGCGGTCTTCCTGACCGAGATGTGCCGTGCTCAGTTCGGGGCGGAAGATGGCATCTCCAGCTTGTGGCTTGCTGTAGAAGCAATCGTAGCAGAAGTGCTGCCGGAAAACTTTCTGAACCGTTTCTCCGCAAAAGCAGTGGATGTTGCCTCCGAATTCCATTTCGAAGTCCCGACCGATCAGTTCATTCAGGAACAACAGCTGTTCGCCCAATTCCAAACGATAGCGCACCTGGCCGTCTGGCTCACGCTCCGAGGACATCTTTTTCAATGGTGCTTCCGTGCTCATGGCTTTGTGGATCTGGAGTCTTGTATCGATGGCAGATGACCGGCCCCACGGGGCGAACATCAATTTCTGAAGCTACTTATTTTTGGACAGCAACGAAGCATTGAAAAATGGGTAGAGCATTCGAATATCGAAAAGCGAGAAAGATGAAGCGCTGGGCAAGCATGAGCAAGGCCTTTACGCGCATCAGCAAGGAGATCATCATGGCGGTGAAGGAGGGAGGCCCCAATCCCGATGCCAATTACCGTCTGAAGGCTTTGATGCAGAATGCCAAGGCCGCCAATATGCCCAAAGACAATGTCGAGCGGGCGATCAAAAAGGCAACATCCAAAGACCAAGCGGACTTCAAACAGATCGTTTACGAAGGCTATGCGCCACATGGTATCGCGGTTCTAATCGAGACGGCTACCGACAATCCCACACGTACAGTGGCCAACATCCGCTCTTATTTCAACAAATGTGAGGGCAGTTTGGGCACGAGTGGGTCGGTCGAATTCATGTTCGATCACAAGTGCCACTTCAAGATCCCCGGAGATGGGATCGACCCGGAAGAATTCGAACTTGAAATGATCGACCACGGAGTAGAAGAGATCTTCAGGGAAGAAGAGGATGGCAGCATCATGGTCTATGCGAATTTCCCGGACTACGGAGGAATTCAGTCTGCATTGGATGAAAAGGGCATCGAGGTGATCAGTTCCGGTTTCGAGCGCATTCCCATGGACACCAAAAGTCTGGCCGATCCTCAGCAAGAGGAGGTGGATAAACTCTTGGAGAAATTTGAGGAGGACGACGATGTTCAAGCGGTCTACCACAACATGGTCTGACCTGAATTTTTGGCAGCGGTTCGCAACTGAATTCCGCGGATGAGATCGGAAGACGATCGGCTTCGCGACACTTTGACACGATTGAGGGCGTAAATACTGACACGTACCAAGTGGCACAGATTTCGTCTTCTCGCGGCGAAACCAAAACAATTCAACATGTCAGAAGTAAAAATCCGTCCACTGGCAGATCGCGTGCTCGTTGAGCCTCTGGCGGCCGAGACGAAGACAGCTTCCGGGATCATCATTCCAGACACAGCTCAGGAGAAGCCACAACGCGGTAAGGTAGTGGCCATGGGCGATGGTAAAAAGGACGAGCCGATGACCGTTTCTGTCGGCGATGAAGTGCTTTACGGCAAGTATTCAGGTACCGAACTCAAGTTCGATGGAGTGGATTATCTCATCATGCGTGAGTCCGATATCCTGGCCATCCTCTAACCAAACATTAATCTCAAACACGAAAGAAAATGGCAAAAGAAATCCATTTTGATGTTGAAGCGCGTGACGGCCTCAAGCGAGGCGTTGACGCTCTGGCCAATGCGGTCAAAGTCACACTGGGCCCAAAGGGACGCAATGTGATCATAGAAAAATCCTTTGGCGGTCCTGCCATCACAAAAGACGGTGTCAGTGTGGCCAAAGAGATCGAACTCGAAGACAAGATCGAGAATCTGGGTGCACAGATGGTCAAAGAAGTGGCTTCCAAAACGGCGGATGTTGCCGGTGACGGAACCACAACAGCAACCGTTCTTGCACAAGCTATCGTAAATCAGGGTCTGAAAAACGTTGCGGCTGGCGCCAATCCGATGGATCTCAAGCGCGGCATTAACAAGGCTGTGGAGATGGTCGTGGCACATCTCAAAGAAGTGTCTCAGGAGGTGGGCGACAGCGACGCCAAGATCGAGCAGGTCGCATCCATTTCTGCCAACAACGACAGCGCTATTGGCAAGCTGATCGCCGAAGCCATGGCCAAAGTCAAGAAAGAAGGTGTGATCACTGTCGAGGAGGCTAAGGGAACTGAGACCTATGTCGATGTGGTCGAGGGCATGCAGTTCGATCGCGGATATCTCTCTCCGTATTTCGTGACCAATACCGATAAGATGATCACGGAGATGGAAAGTCCATACATCCTGATCTACGACAAGAAGATCAGCAATATGAAGGAGCTTCTCCCCGTACTCGAGCCAGTGGCTCAGGGAGGAAGACCTTTGCTGATCATCGCTGAGGATGTGGATGGCGAGGCTTTGGCTACACTGGTGGTCAACAAGATCCGCGGCTCGCTCAAGATCGCTGCGGTCAAAGCACCTGGTTTTGGAGATCGCCGCAAGGCCATGCTCGAGGACATTGCGATCCTGACTGGCGGAACCGTCATTTCTGAAGAAAGAGGCTACAAGCTCGAGAACGCGGGTGTCGACATGCTGGGCACAGCCGAGAAGGTGAGCATCGACAAGGACAACACCACCATCGTGAATGGTGCAGGTTCTGCAGATGACATCAAGGCCCGTGTTGGTCAGATCAAGAGTCAAATCGAGACCACTACTTCGGATTACGACAAGGAGAAATTGCAAGAGCGTCTGGCCAAGCTGGCTGGAGGAGTTGCTGTACTCTATGTCGGTGCGGCCTCAGAGGTCGAAATGAAGGAAAAGAAGGACCGTGTGGACGACGCCCTTGCGGCGACACGTGCAGCCATTGAGGAAGGGATCGTTCCCGGAGGTGGTGTGGCACTGGTTCGCGCTGCGTCTGCACTCGAAGGCAAGACCGGAGACAACGAGGACGAAACCACAGGCATGAAGATCGTCAGCCGTGCGCTTGAGGAGCCGCTGCGTCAGATCGTAGAAAATGCCGGCATGGAAGGTTCTGTGGTCGTGGCCAAGGTCAAAGAGGGCAAAAAGGACTTTGGATTCAATGCCAAGGCCGATGAGTACCAGAACATGTACGAGGCTGGGATCATCGATCCGACCAAAGTTTCCCGTGTGGCTCTGGAAAATGCCAGCTCTGTAGCAGGCATGTTGCTGACCACCGAAGCGACCATCACCGAGATACCGAAGGAAGAGGCGGCTATGCCTCCAATGCCTCCAGGTGGAGGAATGGGCGGCATGATGTAAGCCGAACCTTCAGATCTTTTTCAACCCTGCCTCGGCAGGGTTTTTTTATTCAAAGCTCCAGAAAGAGGTAGTGATACGCACTGATCAGTGCGATACTGAGCAGATTCAGCCAGAGACCGGTTCGCGCCATACTGCCAATGGGGATCCGACCCGAACTGAAGACCACGGCATTGGGTGCAGTGGCCACGGGGAGCATGAAGGCGTAGGAAGAGGTGACCGCGCAGGCGAACATGAGCGAAAACGAATCCATCCCGAGGCTGGAACCGAGCGAGGCCAATACCGGCATCAAAACAGAGGCGGTGGCCACATTCGAGGTCAGTTCCGTCGTAAAATTCACAGAGGCCACCAGAAAGATGAGGATGAGCAAGGGTGGGACCCCCTCCAGAAAGAGAAAGCGATCGGCCAGCCAGGTGGCGAGTCCTGTAGACTGGAAAGCTGCTGCCAGACTCAGTCCGCCGCCAAACAAGATCAGGATGCCCCAGGGAAGCTCTTTCATGTCCGACCACTCAAGGATGCGCCCCTTCGATCGGTCGGAAGGCAGAATGAAGAGAATGAGCGCTCCGCCCAGGGCGATCGCCGGATCGGAGAGCCCGGGCAGAAGGTCTTGCAGCAGCAGGGTTCGACCGATCCAAAGAACAACCACTGCAGAAAATACCAGCAGCACTTTCAATTCTTGCTTGCTCAGAGGACCAAGTGCATCGAGTTTCTGTTGAACGATCTTCTTGAGTTCGGGCTGATCGCGGTCCTCAAAACGGAATTTCCATCGGGTCAGGTAGAGCCAGCAGAGGATCAGTGCAGCGAGGGCCAGCGGGAGCGCCTGCCGGGTCCATTCGAAGAAGGAGACACTGCGTCCAAGCAGTTCATCAGAGGCTGCCGCAAAGATCAGGTTGGTGGGTGTTCCAATGAGCGTGGCCGTTCCTCCAATGCTCGCCGAATAGGCGATGCCCAAAAGCAAGGCCTGAGCGAAGGGCCCATTCGCACTCTGAGAACCGTTCCGATCGAGCTCCTTGAGCATAGCGAGGGCAATGGGCAGCAACATCAAGGTTGTGGCGGTATTGCTGATCCACATGGACAACAGCGCAGTGGCCAGTATGAATCCAAGCACAATGGAGCGGCTCCTGCTCCCTGTCCTTTTGATGATGCCCAGTGCGAGTCGTTGGTGCAGTCCCCATTTTTCGATGCTCAATGCCATGGCGAATCCACCGAGAAATAAAAAGATGATGGGACTGGAGTACACAGCCGCCGCAGGTTTCAATCCGATCGCCTGAAGCAAAGGCAAGACCGTGACGGGCAAAAGCGCTGTGGCCGACATGGGAATGGCCTCGGTGACCCACCATATGGCCATCCAGGCAGTGAGGGCCAATACGTTCTGTGCCGCGGGTTCCAGACCATCGAAGGGAATGAGACCGATCACAAGGAAGGCCAGAGGTCCGGCGATCAGGGCCAGCATTTGCTTCATGCCCCGAATCTAATATTTATGTAGCTGAAGCGGTCACCAACTTCCGCTCGCTCCGCCTCCTCCGAAGCTGCCTCCTCCAAAGCCACCGAAACCGCCACCTCCAAAACTCCCGCCTCCTCCGAAGCCTCTTCCACGTCCCATGGTGTATCCACTCATGGAACCCAGCCAGTAGGCCGTCATTAGGCCGCCGCCTCCGCCGCCTCTGCGGCCGCGTGATCCGAGCAGAACGAAAAGCAATATGATCAGAAAGAGGAGAAACCCGGAACCCTTTCCATTGCTCCCGGACCTTCGGCTGTTTTCATTGTCGAAGCTTCCTGCAAGGGTCTGCACGATCCCTTCCACACCGGCTGCTATTCCGTTGAAATAGTCTCCATTTTTAAAATGTGGCAGAATACGTTCGTCAATGATCCGTCCTGTGGCTGCGGCGTTCATGTATTCCTCAATGCCATAGGCGGTTGCAATGCCAATGCTGCGGTCTTCCACTGCGACCACGAGGATGATCCCGTTGTCTTTGAATTTCTGTCCGACCCCCCAGTTCTCCCCAACGCTGCTCCCATACAGCACTATGTCTTCTCCAGATGTGGAGGCTACGGTGAGCACAACGATCTGGGTGGACGTGCTGTCGTCGTAATCGACCAAGAACCGTTCGAGCCTTCTCTCCTCTTCCGCACTCAAGACCTCAGCCAGGTCGTTGACCAGTCTTGCCGGGCTGGGTCGTTTTGGAATTTCCTGTGCCTGAAGTGCCGGGAAAAGCAGCAGGGCAATGAAGAAAAGGAGGCTAGGATTCAGAGATCTCATCGTCCAGTTCATTGATGTCGTCTGCGCTGTGCGGGAAGAACTGAGCAAGTTGTTTTCCGGCCATGAGAATTCCCCGGCTGAGGCCCTGCTCAAATTCGCCCAGCCGGAAATGCCGCTGCATTTCATCCCGGATCTCGTTCCAGAATCCATCGGGGACAGCCTGATCTATTCCCCTGTCACCGAGGATGGTGAACTTGTGGTCTTCGGTGGCGAGATAAAAGAGCACTCCATTGCGTTCAGCCGTTCGGTGCATGCCCAAATGGGAGAAGATCTTTTGGGCTCGTTTGTAGGGATCCTTTCCAGACGACCGTTCCAAATGCACCCGGATCTCTCCAGATGTGTTCTGCTCGGCCTGCCGAATGGCTGAAATGATCCGTTCTTCGCTCTCCGGATCGAAAAAACGCTCTTTGGGACGATCCACTAGAACTGGACCTCAGGAGCTTCTTCCGTCCCAGGCTTGGACTCGAAGTAGGATCGTGCCTGAAGCCCTGCGAATCCAGCGATGAATCGTGCGGGGATCTTTCGGATCTCTCCGTTGAATGCTCGGACGGAATCGTTGAATTTTTTTCGCTCGAAAGCGATCTTATTTTCCGTATTGGTCAACTCGTTCTGCAGGTCCCGGAAATTTTGGTTGGCCTTCAGATCGGGGTAGCGCTCCACTGAGACCAACAGGCGGGAGAGTGCACCTGTCAGACCTTCCTGAGCCTGCTGATATTTTTGCATGGACTCCGCGCTCAGATCGTTCGCATCGATCTGTACCGAAGTGGCCTTGCTTCGGGCCTCGATCACTTGGGTGAGCGTTTCTTTTTCAAAATCTGCATAGCCTTTGACGGTCTTGACCAGATTGGGGATGAGGTCTGCACGTCGCTGGTAGGCCGCTTCGACCTGTGCCCACTGGCCGTTTATGGATTCATCCTTGGCCACCAAGTCGTTGTACCGACCCATGGATGAAAAGATGAAGAGTGCAATGAGCCCCAGGATCGCCCATGGGAGAATACGCTTGATGTTCATAGTTGGTCTCGTAATTTTTCCAATGAGCTCTTCAATCGCAAAAGGCGTTCCGCGATCTGTGCCTTTCGTTCTGTGTCACTTTTGTCAGTGCGCATCTTTTTTCGTGCACCCTCAAGGGTGAAGCCCCTTTCTTTTACCAGGTAATGGATCGTCCGCAATTCCTGAATGTCAGCAGCTGTGAACTTGCGGTTGCCCTTTGCACTTTTCTTGGGTTTCAGGCTGGGAAATTCCTTCTCCCAAAAACGGATCAAAGACGCATTCACCGAAAGAAGCTCAGATACTTCCCCTATGCTGTAATACCGCTTTTCGGGATCGAGGTCCAGCCGATCGTCCATCAGTCGAAAGACTGATTCTCGCGGTCGGCCATTTGTATGATCTCCTCGTATTCTTCCGGACTGAGGTCGTTGAAGAAAAAGTTGATGGGATTGATCTTCTTGCCGTTCCGATGCACTTCGTAATGCAGGTGGGGCGCAGTACTCAGGCCCGTGTTTCCAACCTTTCCAATGATCTCTCCCCTTTTGACAGTTTGGCCGGGCCGCACGCTCACGGAACTCATGTGGGCATACAGGCTTTCGTATCCATAACCATGGTCGATCACCACATATTTGCCGTATCCGCTTCCGCCGCGCTTTCGCTTGGCCAGCACCTTGCCATCCCCTGTGGCGTAGATCGGTGTTCCGGTGGCTGCAGTGAAATCGATGCCCGCGTGCATCTTAGGCACTTTGTAGATCGGATGGATCCGGTATCCAAAACCTGATGCAATGCGCTTTAGATCCTTGTTGGCCACGGGCTGTATCGCTGGAATGTGCGCGAGCATCTCCGATTTGTTCCTGGCCATTTCGATCACATCGTCAAATGAGCGAGACTGCACATAGAGTTGCTTGGTGATGACGTCGAGTTTTTCAGCTGTTTTGCTGACGAGCTCAGAATTGCCATAACCTTCGAGATTCTTGTATCGGTTGGCACCACCGAATCCCGCTTCACGAATGCTGTTGGGGATCGGATCGGCCTCGAAGATGACGCGATAGATATTGTCGTCACGCTCCTGCAGATCGGCCAGTACTTCAGTGATCTGATCCAGCTGTTCGGACATCAGTCCGTATTGCATCTGGGTGAAGTTCAGTTCGCGATTCAGTCGCTTTTCTTCGGGAGAGTCAACGAATTGATAGGCGATCAGGACCATGAGCAGTCCGAACAAAGTGCTCGAACCGAGGAATATGCCCAATTCTTTGGCCCGCTGTTTCCAGCTTTTTTCGATCCTACGGTACGAAAGTGTCTTCGGATCGTAGTAGTATTTGATCTTTGCCATTACCTAATTTAGCTCTGTGAACGCAAAATTACGCGCCATGGTGTGGAGGAAAAACGGAATACAGACGAAATCTGTTCACATCCGATTATGAACAACCTAAGCGCCAAGGAAGTACGCGAACGCTTCCTCGAATTTTTCAGATCCCGGACACACCAGATCGTTCCCTCGGCTCCATTGGTCATCAAGAACGACCCCACCCTGATGTTCGTCAATGCAGGGATGAATCCGTTCAAGGATCTTTTCCTCGGTTTGTCAGAGCCCAGCAGCCCCCGGGTGGCGGATGCGCAGAAGTGCCTGCGGGTGAGCGGGAAGCACAACGATTTGGAAGAGGTGGGCAAGGATACCTACCACCACACGCTTTTTGAAATGCTGGGCAACTGGAGTTTCGGCGATTACTTCAAGAAGGAGGCGATCGAATGGGCTTGGGCTTTTCTCGTGGATGAACTCGAGATCGATCCGGAAAACCTCTATGCTACCGTATATGAAGGCGACAGCTCCGACGGGCTGAAGCGCGATGACGAATCCGCCACGCTTTGGGCCCAGTTTCTCCCTGCGGAGCGCATCATCGATGGAAACAAGAAGGACAATTTCTGGGAGATGGGCGAAACCGGTCCTTGTGGTCCCTGTTCGGAGATCCACATCGACATGCGCAGCCAAAAGGAGAAAGAGGCAGTGGCTGGAAATGAGTTGGTGAATGCCGATCATCCGCAGGTCATCGAAATATGGAACCTGGTCTTCATCGAGTTCAATCGGCTTGCCGATGGCCGGCTGGAACCCCTGCCTTCCAAGCATGTGGACACGGGCATGGGATTCGAACGCCTGGTGCGTGTGCTGCAGGGCAAGAATTCCAATTACGATACAGACATCTTCACGCCCTATCTAAGCCATTTGGAGCGGGAATGTGGTCTTGAATATGGCCAGTCGGAAGAGGTGGATGTGGCCATGCGTGTGGTGGCCGATCACCTGCGGGCAGTGAGTTTTTCCATTGCAGACGGTCAGCTTCCGTCCAATTCTGGAGCGGGCTACGTGATCCGGCGCATCTTGCGCAGGGCGATCCGGTATGGTTACACATTTCTCGGCAGAAACGAGCCTTTCATCCACGGTTTAGTGGGCATTCTGCAAAAGGAGATGGGCGAGGCCTATCCAGAATTGCGCAAGAGCGAAGACAACATTCGTCAAGTCATTTTAGAGGAGGAAAAGGCATTCTTGAGGACCCTGTCCAAAGGGATGCTTCGGATCGAAACCCTGCTCTCCCAGCAAAAGAGCAGCGACCTCGATGGCAAGGCCGTCTTTGAATTGTACGATACCTATGGCTTTCCAGTCGATCTGACCCGGCTCATTCTCGAAGAAAGAGGGGGAAGGGTCGATGAGGAGGGATTTCGTGCCGCCATGGAAAAGCAGCGGGAGCGCGCACGCTCTGCGGGTAAGATGCAGCTGGAAGACTGGGTGGAATTCGAGGAAGACTCGGAAACGGAATTCATCGGATACGACCGACTCAGTGGTTCCGCGCGGCTTCTGAGGTTTCGCAAAGTGACCGTAGGCAAGCGTTCCCACGTTCAGATGGTCTTCGATCGCACACCCTTCTATGCAGAAGGAGGTGGGCAGGTAGGCGATCAGGGATGGCTCACGGCTCCGGACGGTCGGGTGGTCAAAGTCTTCGATTGCCGCAAGGAAACAGGGCTGCATGTGCACCTGGCAGAAGAATGCGATCCCACATCAGGAGATTGGAACCTCGAGGTCGACCGGGGCAGAAGGGCATCCACACAGGCAAACCACAGCGCAACCCATTTGCTGCACAAGGCCCTTAGAGACGAACTGGGCGAGCATGTTGAGCAAAAGGGTTCACTGGTGGCTCCCGATCATCTGCGATTTGATTTCTCCCACTACAGCAAGTTGGAAAAAGAACAGATCGGCAGGATCGAAGAGCGAGTGAATGAAGAGATCTGGAAAAATGTGGCGCTGAATGAGTTTCGCTCCATTCCGATAGACGAGGCGCTGAAGAAAGGGGCCATGGCGCTCTTTGGCGAAAAATATGGGGAAGAGGTCCGAGCGATCCAATTCGGAGACTCCATGGAACTCTGTGGTGGAACCCATGTTTCCTCGACCGGGGCCATCGGTCAGTTTCGCATTATGGCCGAATCGTCTGTCGCAAGTGGCATTCGCCGGATCGAGGCAGTCAGTGCTTTGGGCGCCTACCAGCGCAGTTGCCAGGAACGCGATACACTCGAGCGGCTTTCGGAGGAATTGAAACAGCCCAAGGATCTCATTCGGTCCGTCGGGCAGTTGAAGGAGCAAGTGCAGAAAGCAGAGAAAAAGCTGGCGGCGATGGCACAGGCCGAGGCAGAATCAGTGTTCAAGAGTTGGTCTGGATCCTATGTCATGCATTCTGATATCCGCGCGCTCATCCGAAAGGAGGCCTTATCTGCCGATCAGGTGAAGAATCTGCTGTTCCGTTTGGCCGAGCAGGAGAAGACCTTTGCGGCCGTAGCTGGTGTTGTGGATGGAAAACCGCATTTGAGTGTCTTGATCAGTAAGGACCTTGTGGAGAGCAGATCATGGAATGCAGGTGTACTCATACGGGAATGGGCCAAGGTCATGAAAGGCGGTGGCGGCGGGCAGCCATTTCTCGCCACGGCAGGCGGAAAAGAAGCATCCACCGTAGATTCAATGCTCAAAACCATCGAAGAATGGATCGCATCTCAGGCCTGACGGCGCTTTTTATCCTTTGCCTTTCGCTGGTGGGCGGCGAACTCTGCGCACAATACGATGCAGATGCCTACTATACCGACAACAAGGTGCACAAACGCATCATGGGCATTGGTGCGCATGTTCAACCCTTTTACAACAACCGCAGGCTGATCAGCAATGAGCTCAACCCGGGCGGGACTTTTGTCCTATTGGATGAAACGGTGGAGGGCAGCTGGCAGATCGGTGGCGGCCTTGATCTCTACATCGGGCTCGGGCCGAATTTCGAATTCATCAGCGGGGTCGGTATGGCCTCTTATGGCTTTGCCTATCCGCAGGTACAGAAGGCCTTGGTGGATACCTTTTACAATTGCCGTCTGGAGGAATCGGCTCAGTTCCTTTCCGTCCCTTTGGCGCTCAGTTTTCGCACCGATATGGGAAATGGCTGGTGGCTTGAATTCATTCCGGCTGCTGAGTTGAGTTGGTTGCGGAGTTATGAGGCATTGTACAAGGGCACTGATTCGGATTTTGTGCTCAAAGAAGATCTTGCGGCTCAGGCCAATGATTTTTTTCTCTGGGGCGCTGTATCGGTCGGTGGGACCTACAGGCCGTACGGAACCTGGGGCTATACCATTCGGGCACAAGGACGATACATGCTCAACAGCCTGATACAAATACCTGATTTTCCGCGGGAGACTCTCTATTCCGTTGGGCTCCAGCTGGGCATTCAGTACCGCTTTTAGACAGGGCGGCGGCTCACTCTTTTCGCGCTGCGTAGTTCTCGTTGAGACGGCTGACCACTTGCTGGGTCATGTCGTACCGATCGTTGGCCATGAGCAAGGAGCTCGTTGGGCTGAGCGAGAAGATGAAGTCGATGCCTTGTTCTTTTTTCAGTTCCTTCAGCACGGCGTTCAGGTCGTCCAGAAGTTCATTGGTCAGTCGTGCTTCCTCTTCGGCCAGTTCCTGCGCCCGTGCGTCCCGGTATTGTATGAGCTCCTGCTGACGCTGCATGAGGTCTGCCTGGGCATACTGCAGTTCTTCCGGACTCATATTCGGTGCCTCCTGCTCGAGCAGGGTGTAGTTCTCCTCGAAGACCTTGGTCCTTTTCTGAAGGTCCGCATCGAGCAGTCGCGCCTGATTTTCCAGACTTTCCCTCAGTTCCTGCTGATAGGCATAGCCCGCGATCAGGGTGTCGTTGTTGATGTAGGCGACCCGAAGGGCGGTGGATGCAGTCGACTCTTCTTCGACAGCCGTACTGCTCGGCGTTTCTGCATCAAGATTCTGCTTGTCCGAAGTACCCATTACTTTGAAGAGCAGGAATACGATCAAAATGGTCTGTATCCCAAGTAGGCTGAAGATGAGTGCGCGTTGTTGCATTATGCTTGGTTGAGGTGATCCTTGATGAGTTGTTCGTCCGCGAGTGCGGGCAAAGTTACTCGAAGGTCGGGGCTTCGCTCCATTTCTCTTTTTATTGCGAAAAGGGCGCCCTCGTTTCGCGCCCAGGAGCGGCGTGCAATGCCATTGTTGACATCGAAGAAAAGCATTTTCTCCAGTCGGCTGTCCGATGCATCGGATCCATCCAGCAGCATTCCAAATCCGCCGTTCATCACCTCGCCCCAGCCAACGCCTCCACCGTTGTGGATGCTGACCCAGCTGGCTCCTCTGAAGCCGTCTCCGATCACATTGTGTATGGCCATGTCGGCTGTAAATCGGGAGCCATCGTAGATGTTGCTCGTTTCCCGGTAGGGTGAATCCGTGCCCGACACATCGTGGTGATCCCTTCCCAGGATCACAGGACCGATACGCCCTTCGCGGATGGCCTGGTTGAATGCGCGTGCGATCAGGATGCGCCCTGCGGAGTCTGCATAGAGGATCCGCGCCATGGAGCCCACCACCAGCTGATTTTCTTCAGCGCTTCGGATCCATCTCAAATTGTCCCGAAGCTGTTGCTCGATCTCAGGCGGCGCTTGTTCGGCCATTTCTTCCAGTACCGCTCCAGCGATCCGATCGGTTTCACGCAGGTCCTTTGGATCACCGGAGGCGCACACCCAACGGAAAGGACCGAATCCGAGATCAAAGCACATGGGGCCCATGATGTCCTGAACATAAGATGGGTATTTGAACTCAAGTCCGTTTTCTGCGAGGATATCGGCCCCGGCCCGCGATGATTCCAAGAGGAAGGCGTTTCCATAGTCAAAGAAGTAGGTGCCGCGCTGGGCGTGCTTGTTGACGATCCGCACATGACGAACCAGCGTCTTTTGAACCTCTTCCTTGAATTTGGCCGGATCTTCCGCCATCAGTCGGTTGCTCTCTTCGAAGCTGAGCCCTACCGGATAGTATCCACCGGCCCAGGGGTTGTGCAACGAGGTCTGGTCGGAACCCAGATCGATCTGGATGTCCTCTTCATAAAAGCGTTCCCAGACGTCCACAACATTCCCCGAATACGCAATGCTCACAACCTCTTTGTCGCTTTTTGCTTTTCGCACCCGAGCCGCAAGTTCACCGACCTCGGAAATGACCTCGTCCACCCAGCCCTGACTGTGGCGTGTTTCGGTGGCTTTCGAATTCACTTCCGCCGTTACACTCACGCACCCGGCGATATTACCTGCCTTGGGTTGTGCGCCACTCATTCCACCCAGACCTGAGGTCACGAACAATTTTCCTTCCAGACCTTCACCATTCTTGGAGATCTTCCGGCCAGCGTTCAAAACGGTGATGGTGGTTCCGTGCACAATGCCTTGTGGCCCGATGTACATGTACGACCCCGCTGTCATCTGTCCGTACTGAGTCACACCCATGGCGTTGAAGCGCTCCCAGTCGTCGGGTTTCGAATAATTGGGGATCATCATGCCGTTGGTGATCACCACCCGGGGTGCGCCTTTTTGGCTCGGGAAGAGTCCCATCGGATGTCCAGAATACATATGAAGCGTCTGTTCATCGCTCATCTCTGAGAGATACTGCATGGTCAGCAGGTACTGCGCCCAGTTCTGAAAGACCGCTCCGTTGCCGCCATAGGTGATCAGTTCATGCGGGTGCTGAGCCACCTTGGGATCCAGATTGTTTTGGATCATCAGCATGATGGCAGCGGCCTCGCTGCAGCGCGCTGGATAGTCGGCAATGGGCCGGGCATGCATCGGGTAATCCGGTCGGTAGCGGTGCATATAGATGCGGCCGTACCGCGCCAATTCATCTGCAAATTCCGGTAGAAGTTCCTTGTGCAGCGGCTCAGGAAAATAGCGCAATGCATTTCTCAGGGCGAGTACTTTTTCATCCTCGGTCAGGATCTCCTTTCGGCGTGGCGCGTGATTGATCCGCTCATCGATCTCCTTCTTTGGTGGCAGCTCAGCGGGGATGCCCGCACGAATGGCTTTTTGGAATTCATTCATGACAAATGCGTGTCTGGGGGTCCGTTTTTTCGGTCTTCTTTCTTTTTCTTGCCTGTTTTCCCTGTTCGTTTATCGAATCCATAGGGGCAGTGCTTACAACCGCTCTGACAACAATAACCTCTCTTCAGGTGGTAGCGTTCAGTGAAAACGAGAAATCCCTCGGGTGCATAATAAAAGTCTTCCGGTTCGAGTTCATTCGGCATGCGGCAAATATCGGTTGGAGGAAATGATGTGCACTCGGCGGATGATCGGCCGGTCACCCTTTTATATTCGCACACATGAACAGGCACAAGAGGAGCTTCCTCGGGCTTTTGCTCGGGACTGTATCGATGGGTACTTCATTGATCATGGAGGCCCAGACCGATCGCCAGCGCTACGTGGAGGACTACAAGGACATGGCGATCGCAGAGATGGATCGATACGGCATTCCGGCGAGCATCACCCTGGCGCAGGGCATATTGGAATCGGGAAATGGCAAAAGTCGACTCGCAGTTGCAGGGCGCAATCACTTTGGGATCAAATGCCATAACGGTTGGGATGGGGGCAGGGTCTACCACGATGATGACAAGGCCAACGAGTGCTTCCGCAAGTACGACAAGGTCGAAGATTCGTTTCGTGACCATTCGCTCTTTTTGGCCGAGCGCAGCCGATACGCATTCCTCTTTGAACTTCCGATGGACGACTACCGCTCATGGGCCAGGGGATTGCAGAAAGCAGGCTACGCCACCAGTAAGAAATACGCCGATCTGCTCATCCGTATCATTGAAGACGAGCGTTTGTACCGCTTTGATGAAGTGTCGGAGGGTATCCTGCTGGATCCCCATGAGATCCGAAGGCATGCGGTCGGACTGCGATTCATCCAGGCGGAAAAGGGCGATACATGGGAAAGTCTGGCTGCAGAGCTGGATATGTCCGTAGATCGGCTGCTCAAGTACAATGAGTGCAGCTACGATCGGGAGCTGCCGCCTGGAATGTTCGTCTTTCTTCAGAAGAAAAAACGGAGATCGACTCGGGCGGATTATCGGGTGCAGGAAGGCGACGATATGTACCTCATTTCACAGAAGATGGGCATTCGACTGAAATATCTCTACCAACGGAATGGAATGGCTGTGGGCGCCCAGCCGGCGGTCGGTCAGCTGCTCAATCTTCGTTGAGCGCAGCTTCATAGTGGATCAGACTGCCCCCGCTTCCGGCGACCAGAATGTTGAGCCGCCCGCTTGAAAAGAAATCGCCTGCCGTCCAGTCTCCGTCTCCGTAAACAGGGAAACCGTCGACCTCGCGTCCATCGATATTGAACAGGTGGAGTTTGTTGTTCTCGTCATCGAGGGCGAGGATCAGGAATTGTCCTTCGAGCATCAAAGGCTTGATTCGTTCCCACTTGGCCTCTTTGCGTATCTCCCGTGTGGTATTCGGCGTTTGGAATTCAAGGATGCCATCTTCGTAGCGAATGCCATTTCCTTCGAAGAGCCGGAACCAATCGGCCGTGACCATTGAACTGTCTATGTTGCCATCGGTGAAGATGTGCACCAGCTTTCCTCGGGCATTCAAGCCTGTGAATCCATCGAGTTTTGGGTTCCCCCGGTCCTGTGCCCACCAATTGCTGCCTGGCGACAAGGCCATCTCCAGATCCTCTTTCCATCGCTTCTTGCCCGCACGGCTGGTGAGCCTCATGGCATCCTCGGACTGAAAGCAGAGAAAGTCTTTCCCACCCGATTGCAAGAGGATCGGACTGCGGATGACGGGTGCTTCCATGGGCGCGAAGGTCCAGCCACTGACGGCTTGTCCTTCTTCGTCATAATTCAAAACCTGAGGGCCGCAGGGCACGAGTATGCGGTATTTGCGCACCTTGTCGTAATCAAAGACGGTAAGTCCAGCTGTAGCTCCGGGATCCAGATCGATCGGGAATCCTTCCAATGCACTTCCAATTCGATCGAAGCCGTAAAGGCTTCCGGCCGTATTGAGCACATACTGCAGTTTGTCGTTCTTATACCTGTCGATCGCATAGGGCTGGCCAAGGATCTTCCCGTCGAGTTGTACGCGCCAATCGATCGCCCCTTTGGTGTTCAGAAGGTAGAGCACATAATTGGTGTCCTGTACCAGGAAGGCTCTGGGCCCGCCACGGTGGCTGGGCAGATCGAACGGCCCGGCAATGACCGGGCTCTCCAGGCTCGCTGTCCAGGTATTGCGTACCGGCTTGTTCTTCAGGCTTCCGCTGTTCAGGCTTCCCTTGATGTAGGTCCATTCCCCACGCTGCAGCAAAGAGATGCCTCCAGAACGGATCAAGCCCAAGGCTTTCTCGCTGTTGGGCAGGGAGGGCATTCCCTTCCCGTTGACAAAGTGCATGAGCACATGGGCGAGCCCTGGGTTTTGGAAGCCCATATGGCGGTTCGCGTCACCACTCGGATAGAATCGTTCAGGAGAAGAGCCAAACTGCCCCTCGAGATGTTCACCTGTTTGCAATTCGTTGATGGTCTGCTTGAGCCCATCGGAAGATGCCGATAAATAGATTCGGCCATCGATGATGCAGAAATGGTCGCATGCTGTGGAGAAACGCTGGTAGGGAAACAGGTGGTCCAGAGAACAGGGGCGGTCCAAATGGACGATCTCAATGGCCCTGAACAATTCTGTAGATGCCACATCGGTCTGAAAATCCGACAAAATGGTTCGGGGGTCCGTCTCCAGTGTACCCATGAAGAATACCGGGAAGAGGTAGTGTCCATTTTTTTCGTCGGGCAGAAAGAACGTACCGCAACTTCGGCGTTCATCGAACCAGTTGCTCAACTCGCTCAAAGGACCTGTCGGCTGCTGCAGACCATCTGTTTTGAGCCGCTTGGTCGACCACAGGGCGGCAGATGCCGGAATGAAGTCTTGTTTTTCAAACTCGTGATTGATGGTCTGCTGCATGGGTTCGGGCATCTGCTGTGCCGCCCGATTGATGATGCCCGAGAAGTAGAATCTGTCCTTGCCCAGCACAAGATCCAATGCCATCCAGCCATCGATCCCATTCCATTCGGGAAGCTGACTTCTTTCGAACCAATGGCCCCAGAGCGACCTCATTTCCTCCACCTGAAGGAAGATGGTCATATCGGTGCCTTCATCTGCGCTGCTGATGAGTTTGGTCATGCCTTCACTCATTCCGGATCCTTCTTCCTGCACGCCTTTTCGTATGGTCTCCTCCAAAAGGAGTCGGGAACCGGTAAGGAACCAGTTGCCCCCGATGGCTGTGAGGAACCATTGAGCGGAATCCGATTCGATCTTCAGGAAACGGCTTCCGGAATAAGTGGATTCGGTCCAGTCAACACCAGCCAGTAGCTCGGCGACCTCTTTCTCAGACAGCGGACCGGGATCAAAAATGAGTGCGGCGTCATAGCGGTCGGCCCCAGAGGCCGCAATGCACAGGAGCATGTCTTTGGGCATCGGGAAGGCGTCATCCACCTCGGCCTTTGGAAAGATCTCTTTCAGGAGTTCGACAGCCGCTTTTCCTGAAGGAAAGGCGGACGGAATGTCAAAGAATCCGTGCTGAACACAATCCAAGATCCCCTGCATGCCTTCATGTAGGTCAATGACCATGGCCGAGCGGACAGGCACGAGCGTCCAGGGGTCTGCACTTTCGGCGGTGTCATCACTGCAGCCTGTGAACAGGCAGGCAGAGATCAGAAGAACACGAATGACGAACAACGGACGCATGGCGCAAATTTATGATGGTCCCTCGAGTGGCAGGCTCAGTTGCTCAGGCAAAAGACGAAAACTCTGACGGTGCAGCTCGCAGGGTCCTGTCCGAAGGATCGCTTGTCTGTGAGCTGCTGTTGGATAACCCTTGTTCTTGTGCCAGTCGTATTGCGGATGCGCCTCGTGAAGCGTTCTCATCAATTGGTCCCGGTGTTCTTTGGCCAGGATGCTGGCAGCGGCAATGGAACGAAAACGGCCATCTCCCTTGATCATGCACCTGTGTTCGATCTTCTTGTAGGCTTTGAATCGGTTGCCATCGATCAGCAAGAGGTCGGGTCGGTGGGTCAATGCATCCAGCGCTTTGTGCATGGCAAGGATGGAGGCGTTGAGGATGTTGATCCGGTCGATCTCTTCAGGGCCGATCTCTGCAATGCCCCAGGCCAGGGCTTCTTTTTTGATCTTCGGGACCAGGCGTTCCCTTGCTTTTTCGCTCAGCTTTTTTGAATCGTCGAGTTCGTGCAGTTTCGTTTGTTCCGGGAGGATGACGGCAGCGGCCACCACAGGACCTGCCAGACAACCCCTTCCCGCTTCGTCGCATCCCGCCTCGACACGCCCCCTTTCACAAAACCGAAGCAGGCTCATTTCTGAAGATTGGATTCGATGACCTTCCAAACCACCTCTGCACTTCGTTCCCAGGAGTAGTGCTGCAGACGTTCTGCTCCCAGGTCGACCAGGCGTTCGCGAAGGCCATCGGATGCGCTGATCTGCTCCATGGCGGCACACATTTCCGTTTCTGAGTCCGGATCGAACAAGAGGGCTGCATCTCCCGCTACTTCCGGAAGTGATGTCCGGTTGGAACACAATACAGGAGTGCCTGCCGAAAAGGCCTCGAGGATCGGTATTCCAAAACCTTCATAGAGGCTTGGGCAGACCATGGCCTGAGCGCCGCTGAGCAATACATACTTTTCTTTTTCGCTCAATCTGCCCGTCAGGTGGATGCGGCTTTTGTCGATGGAGGACAACAGGGATGCCCATTCTTTGCGGTAATGTCCGGCCGCTTCACCGGCGATGATCAAATGGTGATCCGATCCCGAACCAGCTACGAACCGCTGGAACGCGGCCATGAGCCGAGCCAGGTTCTTCCTTTTGTGGATGGCCCCGACATACGCAAAATAGGGAGCGTCTGAAGTCAGGTGGGAAAATGGGTTGGGATGGTTTTCCGTTTCCCATGATCGCTGCTCCGGGAGTGCGTTTGCTGCAATGTGGATCTTTTCAGCTGGCAGTCCGTAGGAAGTTACCAGATCCCGTTTGGAATGGTCCGATACGGTGAGCACCTCTTTGGCTGTGCGTGCAAATCGGGGGAAGAATCGGTTGTAGAACTGCGCCACGGAGGCAGGCAGGTCTTCAGGGCGGTGCAGGAAGTTCAGGTCGTGGATCGCGATGATCTGGGGAAAAGGACTTTGTGGCAAGCCAAAACCGTCGAGCGATAAGAATGTATCGATCTTTTTCCGCCTCAGGTAGATGGGAAGAGTGATCTCAAGCCAACACCGCCATAAGAGCGGGTGACGCGTCGGCGGTGGCAGCTGAACAGCTGTGCAATTCGAAGAATAGATGAATCGTTCGTGGAAGGGCCTGTCGAACAGCAGAAGGAATTCCACTTCCGGATGCGAACGGGTCAGGCGCTTCAAGATTTCGTCGGTGTATACGCCCAGGCCCTCCAGTCTGCCATCCTGCAGCAGGCGCGCATTCACTGCAATGCGCTTCCTTTCTTTTTTGGATTCACTCAAGGGTAAGTGAACGCTGGTAGAGGAAGAAAATGGCCAAGCAGCCCACAGTACTCAACAGAATGTTCAACGCCAAAAAACCCCAGGCGCCCTCTTGAAGCAACCGATGGTTTTCCAGCGAAAAAGTGGAAAAAGTGGACAGGCCACCACAGAATCCGATCATCCCGAACATGCGGCTCTTTGCGCTTATGCTTTCCTGATCGAGGCCAACGAGCAGGGCCATGAAAAGACAGGCCAACACATTGGCCAGGAGCGTGGACCAGGGGAAGAGACTCTTGCCCCACCCGAAGAATGTTCCAAGCTGGCCAATGCCAAATCGCAGCAGGCTTCCCAATCCTCCACCGGCAAAAACGAGCAGAGCATTCATGAAATGGTTCTTTTCATCGCAGCGGAAAAACGTGTCAGGAACAAACTTAGCAGATAGCCAATGAAGCCGCCGAGCAGGGCCCCGCCAAGTACGTCTGCAGGATAGTGCACCCCGAGGTAGATCCGGCTGAATCCGACCAAGGCGGCCCAAAACAGAAGAAAGCGTCGGGTCCAGGTCGCATCGGGCAGAAAGTTGTAAAGCAGGATGGCAATGCCCGCTGTATTGGCCGCGTGGGAAGAAACGAATCCGAACTTCCCACCACAGCCATCCACGATGCGAAGTCGATCGGCCAGATCGGACACATGGCAGGGCCGCAGCCGCTCAAATATTTCTTTGAAAGCGTGTACGCTGATCTGATCGGTGAGCACAACACACAGTATACATGCGATGACCCCCAGTCCAAAACCCTTCCTGGAGTGAAAATGCCACATACTGCCCAGAAGAAAAAGGTAGAGGGGGAGCCAGCCCATCTCGCTGCTGACAAAGACCATGGCCGCATCCCAATTTGGGTTGCCCATGCCGTTCAGCCAGACCATCAACTCTGTGTCCCAGGAAACAAGGCGCTCCATCATTCGGTTTCGTGCAAGCTTTTCCAGATCTCGTCCTTCAGTTCGCTTAGGCCTTTTTGGGCCACTGACGAGATGTAGCAGTGCGGGATCTTCAGGGAGGCACTGATCTCTTCCTTGAGTTCGTCGTCCAGCAGATCGGATTTGGAAATGGCGATGATCCGCTCCTTGAGCAGGAGCTCTGGATTGTGCTTCTTCAGTTCACTCAGCAGGATCTCATAATCTTTCTGAATATCTGATGCATCAGCTGGGATCAAGAAAAGAAGGATGGAATTCCGTTCGATGTGTCGCAGGAACCGAAGACCGAGTCCTTTGCCTTCAGAAGCGCCTTCAATGATGCCTGGAATGTCCGCCATCACGAAAGATCGAAAATCCCGGTGCGCAACGATGCCCAGGTTCGGTGTGAGGGTGGTGAAGGGATAATCGGCGATCTCCGGTTTGGCCGCAGAGAGAACAGAAAGCAGGGTGGATTTCCCCGCATTGGGAAAGCCCACGAGCCCGACATCTGCCAGCAACTTCAGTTCGACGAGTACATTGCGTTCTTCACCTTCTTCTCCGCCCTGGGCGAACCTCGGAGTCTGCCGCGTGGCGCTCTTGAAGTGTACATTGCCCAGACCTCCGCGGCCACCTTTTAAGATGATGAGTTCTTCACCGTGCTCGGTCACTTCGCCCAGCTTTTCATTGGTGTCGTGGTCGTAGGCCACAGCGCCCAGAGGAACCTCAATGAAGTGATCAGCTCCCTGTTTCCCAGTGGATTCCTGCTTTCCTCCGTTTCCTCCGTTTTCCGCTTTTATGTGTCTTTTGTACCTCAGGTGGAGCAGGGTCCAGAGGTTTCTGTTGCCCTTTAGAACAATATGGCCTCCGCGACCACCGTCGCCGCCATCCGGCCCTCCCTTGGGGATGAACTTCTCCCTTCTGAGGTGGTGGGAACCCGCACCGCCTTTACCCGATTGGCACCAGATGCGAATGTGGTCAACGAAGTTCCTGGACAAGCTGGTCTATTTGATCTGATCCACGGCCTCCACCAGCCGCTGGGTGATTTCGGAAATGCTGCCCACTCCGTCAATCCCGCGATAGCGCCCAAGGCCTTCATAATGGGTCTGAACCGGAGCAGTTTCCTCCCGATAGACCCGGAGCCGGTTGGCAATGATCTCAGGATCCGCATCGTCCACTCTTCCGCTCGATTCAGCCCTTTTGATCAATCGCTCCTTCAGTTCTTCCTCGGGAACCTCCATGGCTACAAGGGCAGAGACCGATTCGTTGCGCTCGGCCAGAAAAGCATCCAGAGCAACAGCCTGTGCCACCGTCCTGGGGAATCCGTCGAAGATGAATCCCTTGGCATCGCTTCTTTTTTCCACTTCCTCCCGAAGCATGCGAACGGTCACCTCGTCCGGCACCAATTCACCTTTGTCTGCATAGGAGCGAGCCAGTTGGCCCAGTTCCGTTCCTTCTTTCATATGGTAGCGGAAGACATCGCCTGTGGAAAGGTGGATGAGCTGGTACTGCTCGGACAGGAAGGCCGCTTGTGTGCCCTTCCCTGCGCCTGGAGGACCGAACAAGATCAAATGAAGCATGATGGGTTGGCTCTTGAGATAGGAACTGCCAAAAATAGGTCAGTGGAAACTTCTTTTGGATCAAGGGTCGATCGCTGATGCCTATTTTTGCGCAAATCCATTTTAGACCATGGAGCACGCGTACGCCATCGTTATGGCAGGAGGCATAGGAAGCCGCTTCTGGCCAATGAGCACAGCCTCGTATCCCAAGCAATTCCACGACATTCTCGGCACAGGCCAAAGTCTGTTGCAGCAGACAGTGGGACGACTCAACCGGATCTGTCCCAGCGAGCGTGTGCTGATCGTCACCTCCGATCTATACAAGGAGCTTGTGCGCGAGCAACTTCCTGATCTGCCGGAACAGAATATTCTCTGCGAGCCCGCACGAAGGAATACAGCGCCCTGTTTGGCTTATGCCGTAGCGAAGATCCTTCACCGCGATCCGGAGGCGGTCATGGTGGTCACCCCATCGGATTCGGTGGTGACCAAAGAAGACGAATACGAACGCTGCATGCGCGAGGCGATGGCGGCTGCCCAGAAAGGCGACCGGCTCCTTACCCTTGGCATCAAGCCGCACCGGCCCGACACAGGCTACGGGTACATTCAATACAGCGAGGAAAGACTCGAGGACTTCGACAGCGTCCATAAGGTGAAGACCTTCACTGAGAAGCCGGACAGCGAACATGCGCAGATGTTCCTCGATAGCGGTGACTTTCTCTGGAATGCAGGGATCTTCATCTGGTCTGCCAGGAGCATCGAAAAGGCCATAGGAAAGCACATGCCCGATCTGGCCGATGCCTTCTTTGGCTCAGCGGCCTACGACACAGAAGAAGAGGTGCGCTTCATCGATCAGGTATACGCAAGCTGTGAGACCGAGAGCATCGACTACGGCATCATGGAAAAGGCGAGCAATGTCTATGTGTTGCCTGCAGAATTTGGCTGGAGCGACCTGGGCACCTGGGGCAGCTTGTATGAACAACTGGACCTCGACGCGCAAAACAATGCAGTCGTTGGGAAAAAGGTGCTCATGTATGATTCTTCAGGCAATATGGTCCGTGTACCCAAGGAAAAGACCGTTGCCATACAGGGATTGAAGGACCTCATTGTCGTGGACACGCCCGAGCGATTGCTCATATGCCGGAAGGAAGATGAGCAAATGATCAAGGCTTTTGTCAACGATATCCGCATACACTTTGGCGAAGAATAGGTGAAGCAGGAGGATCCCACTTCAGCGACGACCAATAAGCAAAGCACAGACGCTGCTTCGCCCAGTCTGTACAGAACCTTGATCGGTGAGCTCAAGTCCACCCTGAGCATCACGGGAAATGCGCACCCCAAAGACACCATTGAGGGCATCATCCGCGATGTGGACTTCAAGGGATTCAATGTATGGATCCTCATTCTGGCCATCTTCATAGCGTCCATCGGGCTGAATGTCAACAGCACAGCTGTGATCATCGGGGCCATGTTGATCTCCCCGCTCATGGGTCCGATCATGGGGGTCGGTCTGGGCATGGGCATCAACGACTGGACCTTGCTCAAGAGGAGTTTCCGTTCACTGGCTGTCGCTGTTTTGGTCGGTCTGATCACCTCGGCTTTGTACTTCAGCCTCACACCTCTGAGCGATGCTCAGTCGGAACTGCTGGCGCGCACGCGGCCCAACATCCTCGATGTCTTCATTGCTTTTTTTGGCGGGCTGGCAGGTATTCTGGCCGGTTCGCGAAAGGAAAAGAGCAATGTGGTCCCCGGGGTAGCCATTGCGACCGCTCTGATGCCGCCCTTGTGCACTGCGGGTTATGGGATCGGCACGGCCCAGTGGGAATTCGCCTTGGGTGCCTTTTACCTCTTCCTGATCAACAGCATTTTCATCAGCATCGCCACCTTTCTCGTGGTGCGTTTGCTTCGTTTTCCGCTGGTGGATTTCTCGGATCCGGCAAAAGAGCGCAGAGCACGCAGGTACATTACAGGCTTTGCTTTGGTGACGATCGTTCCTGCGATATGGGTGTTCCTGCTCACAGTCAAGGAGACGCTTTTTCTTCGCTCGGCCGATCAGTACGTGCAAGAGATCGTGGACCATCCGGGAGCCGAGATCGTGAAGACCGAGGTCGAATACAGCGATACGCTCAGTACGATACAGATCGTGCTCATGGGCAAGAGGGTTCCGTCCGATGTCATCAAGGATTGGAAGGGAAAGATGTCATTGTATTCACTGGACAATACACGATTGGAAGTGATCCAGGGAGAAGAAGTGGAGCAGGCAATGAATGATGATGTTCGTATGATGGTGGATGTCTTCAACAAGGCGCAGAACGACCTGCTGAAAAAAGATACACGGATACAGCTTCTGGAGGCACGCTTGCAGTCCATGGAGGCCAAACGGATCGATTTTCAGAAGCTCTCCACATCCGTCCACCTTCAGCATCCACAGATGCAGTCCTTCGATTTGTCCTTCCGATTGCATTCCGACTTCGAACGGGTGGACACCATCCCGTATTTCTCCGTGCGGTGGAGCGATGAGGCCGATGTAAAGGAATGTATCCAGCGCGAGCAGCAATTGGCCGCCTGGCTCGAATTTGAACTCGGATTGGACACACTCGTCCTATTGCGGGCGGATGCCCAAAGAGAATAACGCCCGATACTTACCTGAGGATCGGTTAATTCTTTCCGGTCATTGCTTCCGGACGCACCCACTGATCGAATTGTTCGCCAGTGAGATGGCCGAGTTCGATCGCAGCATCTCTTAGCGTACTGCCTTCTTTATGGGCCTTCTTGGCGATCTGTGCGGCTTTGTCGTAGCCGATGTGTGTATTCAGCGCCGTGACCAGCATCAGGCTGTTCTCCAAATGTTTTTGGATCATGGGTTCATTGGGCCGGATGCCTGCAATACAGTTTTCTGTGAAGGAGACGCAGGCATCTCCGATGAGACGGGCAGATTCCAGCACATTGGTGGCGATCAGCGGCTTGAAGACATTCAACTCGAAATGACCTGTGGACCCTCCTACACTGACGGCCACATCGTTTCCGATCACCTGGGCCGCCACCATGGTCAGTGCCTCGGGCTGGGTCGGATTCACCTTTCCGGGCATGATGGACGAACCGGGTTCATTGTCGGGAATGATCAATTCCCCGATCCCGCAGCGCGGGCCTGAGCTCAGCATCCGGATGTCGTTGCCGATCTTCATAAGTGATACGGCCAGGCGCTTCAGTGCACCCGACATTTCAACCATCGCATCGTGCGCGGCCAAAGCCTCGAATTTGTTGGGTGCGGACACAAAAGGATGGCCCGTGAGCTCGGCAATGTGCCCGGCTACCTTTTGGGCATACCCCTTGGGTGTATTCAGGCCGGTTCCTACGGCTGTTCCGCCAAGAGCGAGTTCGGCAACCATCTCCTGCGCATTTTTCAGTGCCCGAATGCCGTTTTCGAGTTGTTGCACATAACCGCTGAATTCTTGTCCAACGGTAAGTGGTGTGGCATCCATGAAATGCGTGCGCCCGGTCTTCACCACATGGTCGAATTCCTTTGCCTTGTCGGCCAAAATATTTCTCAGCAGTTCGACCCCCGGGAGGGTGATCTCTTCAACACACCGATAGGCAGCGATGTGCATGGCGGTGGGAAACGTATCGTTGGAAGACTGCGATTTGTTGACATCGTCGTTGGGGTGGAGCACCTTTTTTTCGTCGGTCAGCGCCCCTCCCTGAATCACGTGGCCGCGGTTGGCGATCACCTCATTCACATTCATATTCGATTGAGTGCCCGATCCGGTCTGCCAAACGACCAGTGGAAATTCGTCATCGAGTTTCCCCTCGAGGATTTCATCACAGACGCTTCCGATCCACGCACTCTTTTGGGTATCCAGTACCCCGAGTTCCGCATTGGTGCGGGCTGCAGCCTTTTTTAAAAAGGCGAATGCATGGACGATCTCGATCGGCATGCTGGCTTCCCGGCCGATCTTGAAATTGTTTCTGCTGCGTTCGGTCTGGGCGCCCCAATAACGGTGGGCGGGGACCTCAATGGGTCCCATGGTGTCCCGCTCGGTACGGTATTCCATGATGAAGAGATTTAAAGTGCAAATGTAGGGGGCAGCCCTAGCTGCAGAACCCAATTTGACTTACTTTTGAGCAAACTTTGGAATATGTTCATGCAGCTGCTCGGATTTTTTGTCTTCCTGTTCATTTTCCTCATGGGATTTTCCATGCTGATCTTTCTTGCGGGTTTCGTAGGATACTGGATCACCATCAATTTTTTGGAAAAGATCAATCCCAAGTTGGCCTACAAGATCATCGGCCACAAGGAGTAAGAACTCCTAAGTCTTTTTATTTCTTCCGAATGTAGATCTGTACGGGTGAACCGCTCAGATCGAAGCGTTCGCGCAACTGGCGCTCGAGGAAACGCTTGTACGGATCCTTCACGTATTGCGGGAGGTTGGCGAAAAAGACGAATTGCGGGTAGCGCGTGGGCAATTGGGTGATGTACTTGATCTTGATGTATTTGCCTTTGACCGATGGCGGGGGATAGGCCTCGATCAGAGGCAACAGTTCCTGATTCAGCTTGGAGGTCGATATGCGGGTCTTCCGTCGCTCGTGGACCGCTATGCCTTCCTCGAGGGCTTTGAGCAATCGCTGCTTCTTCAGTGCGGAGACAAATAGAATCGGGATGTCCATAGAGGGCGCGATCTTCTCCTCGATCCGCTTGGTGAATTGCTTGACCGAATGCGTGTCCTTTTCCAGCAGATCCCATTTGTTCACCAGGATCACCAGCCCCTTGTTGTTCTTTTCGGCCAGGTGGAACACATTGAGGTCCTGGGTTTCAAAGCCCTGTTCAGCGTCGATGAGCAGGAAGCAGACATCGCAGTGCTCGATGGATCGAATACTGCGCATGTTCGAGTAGAATTCGAGGTTCTCGTGCACCTTGGTCTTTTTCCGTAGGCCGGCAGTGTCGACCAATATGAAGTCGTGGTTGAATTGACGGTAACGCGTGTGCACCGAGTCGCGGGTCGTTCCCGCAATATCCGTGACGATGTTCCGGTCCTGTCCCGTGAGTGCATTGATGAAACTGGATTTGCCCACATTGGGCCGACCGATGACCGCGAAGCGGGGAAGTTCGCTTTCGTCCTCTTCACTGGTTTCCGGCATTTCCTCGATCACCTGATCGAGCAATTCGCCAGTGCCCGATCCGTTGTTGGCAGAAATGGGAAAGAAGGCATCGAATCCGAGGGCATAGAATTCGGCGGCGTCCGCCTGGTCCTTGCTGCTGTCTACTTTGTTCACCACCAGATAGATGGGTTTTTTCACAGGACGAAGCAATTGAGCGATCTCCTTGTCGGTGGGATGCATGCCGTCCTGGCTGTCCACGAGAAAGAGAATGGCCGTGGCCTCGTCGATGGCCAATTCCACCTGGCGCCGGATCTCCTCTTCGAATACGTCTTCACTCCCCGAGATGTAGCCACCGGTGTCGATGATCGAGAATTCCTGTCCATTCCAGTCGCTGCGGCCGTAGTGCCTGTCGCGGGTCACACCGGAGGTCGGGTCCACAATGGCGTCGCGTCTTTGGGTGAGGCGGTTGAAGAGCGTCGACTTGCCCACATTGGGTCTTCCGACGATGGCAATGAGGTTTCCCATGGGCTATGGATTGTATCCGAATCGTTTGAGTTGTCGGTCGCTCTTGCGCCAATCTTTGCTGACCTTGATGTAAAGTTCCAGAAAGACCGTCTTTCCAAAAAAGACCTTGAGTTGCTTCCTGGATCGCTCGGCCAGTTTGCGCAGTGCTTTTCCCTGATGACCGATGAGGATGCCCTTCTGACTGTCCCGGCTCACATGGACCACTGCCCGGATCTCGTGCCGTTCTTCTCCTTCCACAAAAGATTCGATCTCGACCTCGCAGGAGTAGGGGACTTCCTGTTCATAGAGCTGAAGGATATTCTCCCGGATGATCTCGGATGTGAAGAAGCGCTCGTTCCGGTCGGTCAGTGTTTCGCCGTCAAAATAGGCTGGCCCTTCCGGCAAGAGCTCGATCAGGCGCTGCAGCAGGTAATCGGTCTGAAATTCATGCAATGCAGAGATCGGTATGATCTCCGCCCGCGGATGCACGGACTGCCAATGGGCATGAAGCGCCTCAAGTTTGTCCTGGTCGGTCTGGTCGACCTTGTTGATCAAAAGCAGCAGTGGAGCCGGATGATCATTGATCTTTTCACGCACATTTTCGTCCCGGATGGCTCGGGTTTCGGGTTCGACCACATAAAGCAGAATGTCTGCGTCTTCCAAGGCCGAAGAAACAAAGCCCATCATTTTTCGCTGTAGGGAATAGGCGGGCTCTATGATGCCTGGCGTATCACTGAAAACCAACTGATGGTCGGGGCCGTTCACAATGCCAAGGATCCTGTGCCGGGTGGTTTGTGCCTTGGCCGTGGTGATGCATAGCCGCTCACCGACCAGTGCGTTCATCAAGGTGGACTTGCCCACATTTGGGTTGCCGATGATATTGATGAAGCCACTTTTCACGCCGCAAAGGTCGCAATAATGAGGGCTTCAGGCTTCAGCGGTCTGTCTCTCCTTTATGCCGCCGTATCCTTTCCTCGGTTTCCATGCAGAATACCCACAGTTGGTTAAAACGGATCGGTCTTTAGAAAGCCAAAAGCGCCGTTGTCTATCGCTAAAAGCGCTCCGCCATCTGCTGTCAATAAGACTGCCTCTCCTGCCCAATCCACACCAGAGGCTTCTTGGAATACGGTCTGCCATTCGATCTGACCAACTGAATCGATCTTGATCAGATATGCCGCCCATTGATCCGATCTCCACTGGCCCGTTGCACAGTATGCGCTATAGTTGCTGTATTCATCTCCAGTGCCCGCCACCACAAGACATCCTCCGTCTGTTGTGCATTTTATGTCCCAGGCCTCGTCGTGAATGTATTCGGGGTCGAATCCTCTTGGATTTCCCGCCCAGACCTCCCAAAGCTTTAGTCCATTGGGATCGATCTTCATGGTGTATGTATCCCAGTTTGCTCGGCTTGAACGACTGTGGCCGGTGAGGAAGATATTTCCTTGCAGATCGATATCCATTCCGAAGTTGTGATCATCGGCAGGGCCGCCATAGGTCTGATGCCATTGGACCTCCAGAGAATCGTTCAGTTTCAGGAGCGAATAATCCTGTGCATCTTCATTGAGTCCGCTGATATAAATGCCATCATTCGAACGGTTCACACGATAGGCATGAGCCATATACATTCCTATGGACCTGCTTTCTATTAGATTGAATTGGGCGTCCAAGAGGCTGATCAGCCCAGTTCCCTCGGCAAAAAAAGTGTTCAGGCCGTCTGCCGCATGGTGATAGCCAACAGCCAGGTATCCGGTACCGTATGGGATGGCATGCTCAAAAGCGTCCTGTCCACCTAATTCAAAAGTGTTACTGGCCATTGTTTGTCCACTGGAACGATCGAGCTGAACAATGCAACTGTTCCCATCGATTTGACCAATAATGACGTAGCTGTTCGTTGTTTCGATCAGGGAGTTGGCCATTTGGATACCCAAATTGCCAAGCTCTGTTTTCCATAAGAGGGCCCCTTGGTCATCGATCTTTACAACGAACATCTTGGCCATTGGAGGAGTACCTGTTTCACCCAATTGAATAAAACCGCCATCAGTACAGGCATGAAGGAAATGTCCATGCGATTCCAGTTGTGAACCATTGAAGTGTTTCATCCATGAGATGCCCGGAGCGTTCGTATTGGTGACAGGAGCACAGGCCGAAGCGGGGTCCCGCTCGTCATTGCAGGATGATATGCAGAGGAACATGAGTCCCAAAAGGCAAAGCGTACCAATATCCATTTTGCACATGCTGCAGCCTGTTAAAAAGAGTGGGTGCAATTACAGAACGTAAAAATGGGAATTTGTTGACTGGGCAGATCGTCCGTTTTGGATCATGAGTTACTTCGTTGCAGACATTCAACAAAAAGTCGTTGATAAAACCGGTCTTCATTCGCATCTGCTCACTTTGTAACAATTTAATTTTCAATCGAATAAAAATCACAGTTGTGAAATATCGATTTCTCCCTCTTGTGTTTTTGGCCTTCGGCGTCCATGCGCAGACCATCAACAGTCCGAACATTCCCCAGTGGGGCATGACCATGAACTTCGATCAGTTCAACGACACCGTTTCGGTGAGTGCCTCTGGCCCTTGGGATTTTTCTTCCGTTCAACCGGCGAGTACCTACACCATGGCCATGCTGCCCATCAGTGCTTCGTCGAATGCATCCAATTATCCGGATGCGACCCATGTGCTGCAAAGTGCAAACGGAGAGTTCTTTTTCACTTATGATTCAGTGGGCCTCAAGACCTATGGAAAGGTCACCTCATCGACCACTGCGAGCTATGCCAATCCTTTGACCATGGTGCCCTTCCCTTTGGATGCATCAACCACGCACGTGGACAGCATAGCTTCCACATTGGTTTGGAATGGTCTGACCGCCAATGTGACGGATAAGGCCGAAGTCCAGGGAATAGCTTCGGGTGCGGTGACCATGCCCGACGGTGTGAGTTATCAAAATGCGGTGGTGCTTTCCACCAAGCGCACCACTGTGACCGGGCCCTCTCCATTCGGCACCTACCTCACGGTTGTTGAACATTCCAAGATCTTCTGGTTGCCCAATTATCCGCTTCCAGTAGTAGAAGTGCTTCATGTCTTTTCCAATGGAAGCCTTGTTTTCAAACGCTCTTTGTTCCTGCAGGAATTCACCTCCTTTGGCAATGAAGAAGTTCTGGGCAGTTCAGTTTCTGTATACCCAAATCCCGTGCTGAATGAATTGCACATTCAGACAAACAAACCCAGCGAGCTGCGTATCTACGATGCGTTGGGCAGGGAGGTGTACAAAAAAGATGCGGCGGGTTCGCTACTGGATCAGGTCATCGATATGAGCAGATTTGCTCCTGGTCATTATTTCCTGTCGATCGACAATGGCGATGGTGTGATCTGGCGAAAAGTGATCAAGGAGTAGCACGCGAATACATTCTTTTCTGCATAAGAAAGCCCGGACACCTGTCCGGGCTTGTCTTTTTTATCGGGTTGAAAGGTCTGTTCGGTCGTGACCCCGAAACACTCTTTTATCTCGCCACCTGAAACAATTCGTATTGGTTTTGGCCGAGCACCAAAACATAGGTGCCAGCTGCAAAGTCTTGAATGTTCAGTTCTCTGTTTCCGACCGAATGCTCTTCGAAATAGACGAGTTGGCCATGGGCATTGTAGATCGAAATGGCCTTCGGTTCATTCGTGCCGGGCTCAATGAACAGTCTGCTCGATGCTGGATTCGGATAGACATGCAATTCAAGCTCTTTGTTGGCTACGGAACTTGCAGACAATACGCTGATGCCCTGATTTGGCACACCTACAAATTCCCATCTGTATGTGAAGACCCCAGGGATGATCTCGTTCGGTTTCCAGTAAAGGGTATCTACGGTCTTGCATGCGAGTTGAGAAACAGCACCCGTCCATATATCAACGACCGAATCATGAAGGATCACGGCCGAAACCTGCATGGAATCGGTTAGCGGTACATTATGGGAGAATGACATATGCCCTGCCATCTCACCAACTGTTGTGTCTTGGTGGATAACGCCACCTTGGAGATCGGTTATTTCCCAGTAGATCTTGTTTTTTTCCCTGGGCCATAGTACATAGGGTCCGCTATGATACAACTTGACAAGGTCCGTATCAGAAACATTCACGAGCATGCCCATTTGGGAACAATTCCACTGGCCATATGCGCTGAACGCGAGTGTGCTGAGAGCAAAACTGAATAGAAGATTCTTCATTGCAGTGATCTTAGAATTTTTGATGCCTCAAATCTCAGAATTTACTGACAACTTAAGTATACGCCTAAGGGTGAATCAGCATAATTGGATGATACGCCTAAGGGTGAATCAAGCCAAAATCC
>JAYOTP010000004.1:0-2266 GCA_038150465.1 Flavobacteriia bacterium
CCTTTACAGCATTGAGTGTGCAGCTGGTCGAACAGCTGAAAGAAAAACTGCCGAATTGCCGATTTTTTGAGCGGTCCGAGGATCTTTTGGCCTACGGCCATGACGAAACAGAAGACTTGGTCTTCCCACCAGAACTCGTTGTTGTGTGTTCTTCGGTTCCCGAGATATCCACGCTCGTTCGATGGTGTAATGAGCACCGTATTCCGCTTACTGTGCGGGGCGCAGGTACCGGATTGAGCGGTGCAGCACTGGCCGTGGAAGGTGGCATCTGTTTGAGCATGGAGGGATTTGATCAGATCTTGTCCATCGATGAAGCGAATTTGCAGGCAACGGTCGAACCCGGCGTCATCAATCAGGTATTTCACGATGCGTGCAAGGAAAAGGGGCTATTCTATCCGCCGGATCCATCGAGTTGGGGGAGTTCTTTCATTGGAGGCAATCTGGCGTTGAATGCCGGTGGTCCCAAGGCGGTGAAGTACGGAGTGACCAATGCATATGTGTTGAATCTCGAAGTGGTCCTGCCCGATGGATCGGTCATTTGGACCGGAGCCAATACCCTGAAGAATTCCACGGGCTATAACCTCACTCAGTTGATGGTCGGCAGCGAAGGAACATTGGGGATCATCACAAAGGCTGTATTTCGGCTGCTTCCTTATCCCAAACACAAAATGCTGATGCTGGCCCCGTTCAGTTCTGCGGAATCGGCCTGCGCGAGTGTGTCCGCCATCTTTCGGGCCGGTCTGACACCAAGTGGTTTGGAATTCATGGAGCGCGATGCCATCGAGTACACTCTGAAATTTGTTCCCGATGCCCCGGTACCATTAGAGGAGGGGATCGAAGCCCATCTTTTGATCGAAGTGGATGGCAATGATCAAACGCAGCTGTTCGCCGATTGCGAGGCGATCCAACAAATAGTGGAATCCTTTGGGGCCCAGGATCTGCTGTTTGCAGATTCGGTCAAAGACCAGGAAGCTTTGTGGCTATTGAGAAGAAGAGTGGGGGAAGCGGTCAAGGCCCATTCGGTGTATAAAGAGGAAGATACGGTGGTTCCAAGGGCCCAGCTCCCGGATCTTCTGCGCGGTGTCAAGGAGATCGGAAGACGCTATGGGTTCAGATCCGTTTGTTACGGACATGCGGGCGATGGCAATCTGCATGTGAATATTTTGAAGGGTGAGCTGAGTGAGGAAGCCTGGAAGGAAGGATTGAATCAGGGCATAAGAGAACTCTTCGAGCTGTGCACAGAACTCGGAGGAACGATCAGTGGAGAGCACGGCATTGGATGGGTGCAGAAAGACTTTATGGACATTGCCTTCCGGCCGGAGGCACTCGATCTGCAACGGGCGATCAAAAGCACATTCGACCCGAACGGCATCCTGAATCCCGGGAAAATGTTTCCCTCTTAGGGATAGGTCTTTAGGTCAAGAAAAAAAAGGGCAAAACCGATAAGGTGAAGGCTCTATATTTGCCCGTTCAGTAAAAACCTAAAGCAAAAGCGGTAAACAATGGAGAATAAGGGCGTTATCCGACTATTTGCCATCCTATTCGCGCTGGCCTGTCTCTATCAGCTGTCCTTCACCTGGATCACCCGTGGTGTGGAAAGCGATGCACGAGAGGTGGCCAATGGCGATCCGATCAAAGAGAAAGCCTATCTCGACAGTATGGCGACAGAAGATGTGTACAATGTCTTCGTCGATGAGTTCACCTATTCTGAAGTCAAAGAAAAAGAGATCAATCTCGGCCTGGACTTGCGAGGTGGAATGAATGTGATCCTTGAAGTCTCGGTCAAAGAGATCCTGCGTTCTCTCTCCAACAGAAGCACGCACCCGGTATTCCTTCAGGCGCTCGAAGCAACTGATGCTGCTCAGGGAAACAGCCAGGAGAGTTATCTCGACAACTTCTTTGTACAGTTCGAAGCGGCCAATTCTGAAGGGGCGCGGATGAGCGATCCGGCGCTGTTTGGCACCAAACAGATGAACGACATCCTCGGTTTCAATGCAGCAGACGAGGCGGTCAAGGAAGAGTTGCGCTCTCAAGTGGACGCATCCGTAGAGAATGTATACACGGTCTTGCGTGCACGTATCGACCAATTCGGTGTGGTCCAGCCCAATATCCAAAGGCTGGAAAATACGGGCCGCATCCTGATCGAACTTCCGGGCGTCAAAGATCCGGACCGGGTGAAAAAATTGCTCCAGAGCACTGCAGAGCTGGAATTCTGGAATCTCTATCAGGGCTCGGACTTCCTGGAATTTCTCAATGCGGCCAACGC
>JAYOTP010000004.1:2366-107768 GCA_038150465.1 Flavobacteriia bacterium
TGGCCATCAAGTCCAACAGAGATGGGATCCCCGATCTCGGAGGTGATGTGATCGTCGATGCTGCCCAGGATTTCGACGAGGGCAATACGCCGATCGTTCGCATGCAGATGAATGCGATCGGTGCGCGTAAATGGCAGGAGATCACCCGCGAGGCTTCCCAGATGGAACCCAAACGCTCAGTGGCCGTTGTGCTCGACGGTCTGGTGTATTCCTATCCTCGGGTACAGAGCGAGATAGCGGGTGGCAATACACAGATCTTCGGGAACTTCACTATCGAAGAGGCTCAGGATCTGGCCAATATCCTCAAGGCTGGTAAACTGCCGGCTCCTGCGCGGATCATCCAGGCGGACATCGTCGGTCCATCGCTCGGTAAAGAGGCCATTCAAGCTGGCCTGTGGTCCTTTGTAGTGGCCATGTCGCTGGTACTTCTCTACATGATCTTCTATTACAATCAGGCGGGCATGGTATCCGATATCGCTCTCCTGGTGAATATGTTTTTCATATTTGGTGTCCTTGCTTCCCTTGGAGCGGTACTTACGCTGCCTGGTATCGCGGGTATCGTTCTGACCATCGGTATGTCGGTGGATGCCAATGTGCTCATTTACGAGCGCATTCGGGAAGAGCTGCATCAGGGAAAGGGACTGCGTCTTGCGATCTCCGATGGGTATCAGAACGCACTGAGTTCCATCATTGATGCAAATGTCACCACCCTGCTAACTGGTATCATCCTCTATTCTTTTGGTACAGGTCCGATCAGAGGTTTCGCTACCACGCTGATCATCGGTATTCTCACCTCACTCTTTACAGCCATCTTTATCACCCGTATCATCCTCGAGTGGCGGCTTGAGCGCAAGAAGAATGTGCGTTTCGCCAGCAAGATGACGGAGGGTTGGTTCCGCAACGTACAGATCGATTTTCTTGGAAAGAGAAAGCGGGCTTACATCTTCTCACTGAGCATCATTGTGCTGGGCATGGCTTCTTTGGCCGTTCGCGGATTGAACTACGGTGTGGATTTCGTCGGGGGCCGAACCTATCAGGTGCGTTTCGATCAAGCAGTCAGTACAGCCGATCTGAGCGCTGCACTGGCGGAAGAATTCGTCACCGAAGAGGGCGAGCAGATCAGTCCGGAGGTCAAGACCATCGGCAGCAGCAATCAGGTGGTCATCACCACCAAATACCGCATCGATGATACGGGGGTCGAAGTGGAAGAAGACATCAAGTCCAAACTCTACGCAGGATGTTCCTCCTTCTTTGCCGAAGAAAAGACGGCCGAGTCCTTCTACGACGCGGAATCTGAATTGGGATTGATGTCCGAGCGACAGGTCGGACCGACCATTGCCGATGACATCAAGAAGTCTGCGGTCTGGGCGATCATCTTTTCCCTGATCATCATTTTCCTCTATATCCTCATCCGATTCAGTAAGTGGCAGTATTCTTTGGGTGCGGTTGCAGCGACCACACACGACGTTCTGATCGTGCTGAGCATCTTCTCCATCGCTTACGGCATTCTGCCTTTCAGCATGGAGATCGATCAGGCCTTCATCGCAGCCATCCTTACGGTGATCGGTTATTCTCTGAACGATACGGTAGTGGTCTTCGACCGGATCCGTGAATACGTTCAGACCCACAACAAGAGAAAAGACCTTGTTCCCATGGTCAATGAGGCCCTGAACCAAACGCTGAGCCGAACGCTCAATACCTCGATGACCACTTTGGTCGTCATGCTGGTGATATTCATTTGGGGAGGGGAGACCATCCGAGGATTCATGTTCGCCATGTTGGTGGGCATCATTGTGGGTACTTATTCCTCTTTGTTCGTAGCTTCTCCTGTCATGGTGGATACCATGGCCAAGGAAGACGGTACCGGTAACAAAAAGAAATGATCCAATGAGCGACCACGCTCAAAAGAAGAGCCGCCTTGGGCGGCTTTTTTTTATGGACGATCACGCAAGCTATTTTTGACCCATGAGCAAATTGATCGACAGTCTTGAGGAAGAGCTCAAAGTGGAAAAAGGAGAGTGGCTTCCCTTGATGGAATCCTTTTACACAGTGCAGGGTGAGGGCGCCCATACGGGGAAAGCGGCGCATTTTGTGCGCATCGGAGGCTGCGATGTGGGCTGTCACTGGTGCGATGTAAAAGAGAGCTGGAACGCCAAGCTGCACCCAGTGACGGAGGTGAACGACATTGTGGGCTCCATCGATCCCAGATCCAATACCGTTGTGGTCACAGGAGGTGAGCCCCTTAGCTGGAACATGGATCCTTTGACCCAAGCCATTCGTTCCCTGGGTTTGCAGACGCACATTGAGACAAGCGGTGCCTTCGAACTTTCAGGGACCTGGGATTGGATCTGCCTGTCTCCAAAAAAGACAGCCCCTCCCGTAGCATCCATCCTTTCTCGGGCGGATGAACTCAAAGTGGTGGTGTACAATCGGAACGATCTGGAGTGGGCGGAATCCCATGCGGAACAAATGGGCACGGATTGTGCTCTGTTCCTTCAACCTGAATGGAGCAAGAAAGAAGAGATGATGCCCTTGATCTGCGATCATGTGCTTGAGCATCCCCGCTGGAAGATCTCTCTTCAGACCCACAAATACCTTGGAATGCCTTGAAGAATGCCCTTCTTTTTTTCTGTCTGTGTCTTATGTCGGCGGGATCGTTCGGCCAAAGTAAAAGGGCTTTCAAATACTATCAGGAGGCCCGTGCGCATTACAGGGCAGATCAATGGGCAGAAGCCCTGGAACATCTCGATAAGGCCATAGATAAGGATCCGGAATTTGCCGATCCAGCCCTGATGGCCGGTCAGATATGTATGGAACTCGAGGACCACGAGCGGGCCGAAGATTATTTTGATCAGGCCTGGATCGCCAGCAAGAATGCCTACATCGCCTTTCAGATCGGAATGGCGAGCTACAGCATCGGGCATTACGAAAGAGCACGCTCCTTTTTCTTGGAATACCTCGATCGGGAGCACAGAAAGAAGAGTTTTAGAGAGGTGGCGCAGCACAGGATCAGCAGCTGTGATTTTGCCTTGGATGCCCTGAAGAATCCGCAGGCCTTCGAGCCGGTCAATCTTGGGCCAGAGATCAATACGGCGGCCATGGAATATTTCCCGGCGCTTTCAGCAGACGGTCAGCAGCTGGTCTGGACCTATCGGAATCCCGAAGGACACCGTCGGGACGAGGACTTTTATTTTTCGCGTCGGGTGGACGGGATGTGGCAGCCTGGTGCAGCTGTGCAGGGTCGCTTAAATACGCCATTCAATGAAGGGGCCCAATGCATTTCCGCAGCGGGTGATCTGATGATCTTTGTGGGCTGCAATCGGCCGGAAGGAAAGGGGAGTTGCGACCTCTATTGGGCCAAACGAAGAAAGGATGGTCGTTGGTCGGAGGCATTCAACCTGGGCGACAGCATCAATACGGGCAATTGGGAAACCCAGCCGTCTTTGTCTTCTGACGGGCAGACCTTGTACTTCGTTCGTTCCAAAAAACACGATGAAGAGCAAAGCGATATTTACTTCAGCCAAAGAAGGTCAGACGGCCGATGGAGTCGGGCCCAGAAAATGCCTGCGCCCATCAACAGTTCGGGCAAGGAAGCATCTCCTTTCATCCATGTGGACGGCCTGACCTTTTATTTCTGTTCCAGCGGACATGTCGGGATGGGTGGATTGGACCTGTTCGTGAGCAGAAAGGGAGCAGACGGGCGCTGGAGCGAGCCCGAAAACCTGGGGTACCCGATCAACAGCTTTGGTGAGGAGATGGGTTTTGTGATCGCTTCGGATGGAAAGACCGCTTATTTTTCAAGCGATATGCCTGGCGGTTTTGGCCTTTTGGATATTTATCAGGTGGAACTGCCTGAGGCCTTTAGGGCCATTCCATCTGCCTGGGTCAAGGGCATCGTTCGCGATCAGCAAAGCGGTCGGGTTCTCGCACAAGCCGATCTGGTCTTCACAGATGTGCATTCAGGTGAGGTCATTCATCGATGCATATCGGGACCGGATGGATCTTTCTTTGCAGTATTGCCTGCACACAGCGATTACGGGCTGAATACCGATAAGGCCGGTTACCTTTTTCACTCTGCACATTTTGCTCTGAGCGACCAGAGTAGAGCGCGCGCCTTTGAATTGGATGTGCCACTCAAACCGCTTCAAACCGGCAGCCGCATTACTCTCGAAAACGTATTCTTTGATACGGATTCCTATGCCCTGATGCCGGAATCTTATTCTGAGCTTGATCGCTTGGTGGCCCTCATGGAGCAAAATCCGAAACTTCGGATCTCCTTGGAGGGACACACGGATTCAGAAGGAAGCGATCGAGGCAATCAGTTGCTCTCCGAGCGTCGGGCAGCCTCTGTGCAAGCCTATTTGGTCGATGCAGGCATCAGCAGTGATCGGTTGGAGGCCAGGGGATATGGCCAGAGTCGCCCGCTTGCTGATAATTCAAGTGAGGAGGGAAGGCAGCAGAACCGTCGCACCGAACTGCGCATCCTCTGATCAGAGTCTGTACCTGATGCTGAGCTGACCGCCCAAACCAAAAGAGGATGACGGAGCGATCATCCATTGGGCATTATTGAGTTCAAGAGCACATTTCCAGGAGGAGTACGTCCATTGGGCAGTCAGTCCAAATCCGAGCCGGGCCAGACCACCATGGCTCAACTCAGGCCGCAACATCCACTGCGGAGACATTTTCATCTTGAGCCTGATGCGATTCCTGAAGCGGTAACCAGGCAGAGAGAGATGGTCTCCTATCCATTGAACTTCTTTAAAATAGGCGTGCGAGAGACTGTAGGCCATTTCTGCTGTCCAGCGCGCGGGCAAGATGGTCCACTGCGTTCCGCTCTTGGGATCGTAGAAGGTGGCCTCGAGGCGGTCAACCGAGGAAGAAAACAGATCCGTTGTTTCGTCGAAGAGGTTGGGGATGTCTTCTCCTTCGAATCGAAAGCTGCTGTCTGCCTGCACCTCCCAGCTGGATCGTCCAAATCCGATCAGACCAAGATCCCGCACCCCCAGGCGAAAGCGCCATGGCCCGTCAGGGTCGTAGCTGCCTTCCAAATGGATGGATGCGCCCATTCCCTTGAACAACAACAGGCTATCTGCACTTCTGAATCGATACTGGGCCTGAACGTCAATGAATTGTCCCGATTCTTCTGTGTAGATCGATCCCCGACCGACCTCCAGCTGCTGCATGGCATGCCCGAACAGAAGGTTGGTGCTTACCGTCCAGGAAAGGTCATCGGTCTCCTGCCAGAAGGAATAGCCCACTTCGGACCACTGCAGAGACTTTAGATCCAGAGGCATGAGATCGACCTGTTGTCCTGCGAAGCGGGCATTTCCAAAAAAGACCAGTTCATAGAGGCGGTCAGAGGCGTTCATTCCCCAGCGACTGCGATGTGCCAGGTGCAGACCAAATCCCTTCTTCCATTTTCCGTGAATGCTGTCGAGTTCCTGACGAAAACCGAATTCTACATCCTGAATGTTGCCCAGCACATTCTCCGCCTGAAGGCTGGAGATCAGATCCTCTTTCAACCGGTCATCCAGTTGTTGAGCGGATAGGTAGGAGAACAGGCTCTTTGTGCGTATTCCATTGGATCCGAATTCCCACTGGCTTGAATGGTAGACTTCGGTGCGCATGCGCAGACTGTCCAGAGATTGTGCAGAACAAGTCAGCGACACAAAGAGGAGGACAAGGATCGAATGGATCTTCAATTGATGCGGAATTGGAAGGCACCGCTCAGTTTGAGTTCGGTTCGGTAGTGCTCATAGAGCGGAATGCGCTTTGGGCGGTCCTGGGTGCTGTACCTGCCTTTGAAGACCATGCGGTCGGCCTTTTTCAATTGTTCGATCGCCCGATCATCCAATGGGTATTCGATGACCGTTCGCAGCGATGATTCCACCCGATCGTCTGCGTTCAGCAGGGCGGCACGGATCTTCTCGGTCCCAAGAAGTGTATCGAGCGGCGTGCCCAAACTGTCGATCGCGATCAGATCCACTTCAGCTTCGATCGGCATGAAGTTGTCCGCAAAGAGCCGCAGAGTTCCGCCGATCAGCCGGTCATTGGGGTCGATATCGGAATACCTGAAACCCGAAGTATCGATCAGCAGCAAGCCATCCAGAGAGAGCAATAGCGGAATCTCCACGTGCATCCATGCCTCGATGGGGTGATGGCGGTAGGCAAAACCGCTGGGATCAGCGATTCCAGAAGGATTGATGAATAGATCGAGATCGTAGATGAGGCGATCTGGTTGAATATTGAAGAGTTCATTGAGGTTGGAATTGCTTTCGTCCAGCTGCCAGCTTTCTGAATGAGCTACGGGCTGGAAATTGGGGGCGTCATCCAGGGCGGAAGGAAGGTTGAGTGCCTGGCCGAGTCCTGTCCAATTCATGCTGACCATCTGTCCCGAAGCCTGGTTTTCCGTTCGCACATCGGTGAGCACGAACTGCATATCTGCACCAAAGTGATTGATGAGTTCCATTCTGATGCGTGCAGCGGCCAGATCGAAGGAACCACCGTCGATATCTTCAAAAAGAAACAGTGGCAGCTGCTCATCGTCCGTGGAGATCGTATCCCGGCCGAGCCATCCTTCGATCTTGCTCGGCATCAAACCCTGAATACCCGTCGTGAGGTAAATGCTGTCCTCCAGAGAGATGAAGACCATATTGCCGGAGGAGTCGATCCTGGCGCGCAGTTGGGCAAAGAAGGTATTCTTGACGTTCGGGTCGAAATTGATCCCGTTGAGATTCACGCTATAGTCCCGGATGTTCTTGGAATCGTTGTACAGACTTGTTCCGTTGGGAGGGGAGGACGGAAGCGTACCCGCCAGCAGCAGATTCTGGTTGGCCTTTGTTGCCGAGGGGATCTCGTATTCAAGAATGACAGGTTCCTCCACCGTGCTGATGGCCTGCATGTAGAGTACGCCCGTATCCACTACGATCCGAGAGAGTTCAAAATCGGTCTCGAAGAGTACTTCCTCCGTGTAGTCGATCAGGTCTTGTGCAGGGAAGATCGCTGTCGCCTCGAATGGGTTCAGATCCTTGACCGTTACCTGTATCTTCAGTTGATCCGAGGTGTCGATCGGAACAGCCACACCGCCCGAACCAGGGGACTCCAAATTCTTCAGCTCGGCTGTCAGGGTGCCTTCCAGGACGGTCATATTATTGAGCTGTGTGCTGTCTTTGGCCACCCCGTTTGCAGGGATCAAAGGGATGATGCCCGAGGTCACAAGGGTCTGGCTTTGCTGATTGATCAGGTCGTATTCGAAATTGATCAGATCGATGGGCAGTTCGTTGCGCAGCTCAAAGACCAGCCATCCATCCAGCAAGGTGATGCTCTGAAAGAATTGATTGGCATTGATGGAATAATTGATGGGACTGCCGATGGAGATCGCCGGGAAAGGCAGATTATTCCCGTGGTTGGCCACGATGATATTGCCAAAAGGCGGACCCTGCTGGGCGGCGAGTTGACCCAGGCTGATGGCATAATCGATCTTTCGGGTCCCGAGATCGAGGGTTTGAAGCTTGGCTGTATTCTCGAAGGTGGTGGAAAATGGATCGACCAGATCGTCGAGCGTGAATTCATAGACCTTCTGACTGCGTACAAGGAGCAAGAGACTGTCCGATGAGACATCTATCAGGCTGTCGCCGGTAATGTCACTGATCTCCAAACTCGTGTGCGCAATGGGCGTGAGTACATCCACCTCCCAGCTCTTATCGGAAAGGTCTGGGGAACACGCCCCAAGGAGAAGAAGAAGGATGAGCGAAAAGGTGGGGTTCTTCACGCCTCAAAGAAAAGAAATGCTTTATCAATCTTGCTGTGTGCTTCAGGGCTTTAACTAAATACCCGGCACTTGTAGTACATTGTGCGTACGCACTTACAAAAACGCTATTTTTGCGGCATGATTGCACGTATTTTTCTATTGGTTGTTGCCTCTTTCACCTCATTTCTCTTTTCGTCCTGTATGGATGATCTGGATTTTGACAAGCTGTCGGATGCACGCCCGGCGCCGAATGTCATCGTGCCCGTTGTCGACCTCAGTATGCGACTGAACGATCTCGTTGAGCGGGACACAATACTGACGGAAGATCCCGATGGATTTCTTCGATTCGTCTATTCCGAAGACAGTCTCTTCTCGATGACCACCAGTGAGTTCGTGAGTATTCCGGCGCAGGAGGCTTTGAACTTGGAGAATATTCCCATCCTCCAGGACTCTACTCTTGGTTTTACCGTGGAAGCAGGACTGGCGAGTTTAGGCTCCATGGAATTGCAGCAATTGACATTTGACCAGTTGGGTCTGGCCTGGGCCATCTCAACACCTGCTCAGGCGCCCGTCAGCGTTCGGTATACATTCAACAATGGCTTGATAGGCGGAACGCCACTTCAGCTCACTGTTCAGACCACAGGCGCAGGCGACACAGCAGGGCTTGCAAATTTCCAAAATGTGGTATTCGATCTCACCCAGAGCAGCAATCCACAGGCACCACCTTACAACAATTTGAGTCTGTCCCTTGAGATCATACCCGATCCGTCCATTCCCACGGGAACACCAGTTTCCGTTCGGCTGGACTTTGACAGCACCGAGGTCAACAATGTCACAGGCTTTTTCGGTCAGCGTCCGGTGAATGTTCCAGCAGGCGATGTCGCCCTCGACCTGGGCAGTATTTCAGAATTCACCTCCGGATTCACCATGACCGACCCCAGTCTGACCTTTCTTGTGCGCAATGGAATGGGCGTGTCTATGGGCATTGAGCTGGACCTGGATGGTATCAACAGCGATGGAGATGTCACCCAACTGGATCCCTCTCCATTCGAGATCGCCCAGTCCACCGTTCCTGGAACGATGGTCTCCACCAATGTGCGGCTCGACAAGACCAATTCTTCGATCGTCGAATTCCTGGACGCTTTGCCCACCAACCTGATCTACTCCGGGCAGATGAGCCTGAATCCCAGTAATACTGGCGGGGTCACCAACTTTCTCTCCAGACAGGATGTATTGCAGCTCGGACTTGAGATCGATCTGCCATTGGAGCTCAGGACATCCAATCTGCGCTTTGAGGACGAAGTAGAAATCGATCTGACGGAAGACGATAGCCTGATCGATTTCATTTCTCTGGGCTTCCGCTCTGAGAATGATTTTCCCCTGGACCTGAACATCAAACTCTTTTTCCTGGATTCTTCCCGGGCGGTCCTCGACAGCGTATACATTCCCCTGTTGGATGCCGCTGCGGTGGATGCCAATGGCCGGGGCATTCAGGCCAGCACAAACGATTTTCAGGTGGTGCTCGAACAGTCACAGATCCAAACCATGACCCGTTCGCCCTACTGGCTGATCCGCGGTCAGGCCCAAAGTCCGAACAATGGAGCGACGGCCATCAAGATCTACAGCGACTATGAACTCAAGGTGTCCCTGAGCTTGAAGGGACGGGTCAACCTATCTTCTTTATGATGCGTCATTCACGTTTTATTTTCTTTTTCCTTCTTCTGGGCAATACGCTCAGCGCGCAGACCGATCTGACGCTCTATCAACTCACCAATGTACCGGGTTCCAATCTGCTCAATCCGGGTTTCCGGGCAGAGGCACATACGGCCATTGGGCTTCCTGGTCTGTCTTCCATTGGACTTCAGTTGCACAATTCTGGATTCAAGCTGATCGATCTGATCGGTCCCGATGTGCAGGATGTGAATCTCGCCATACAGGAGATCGCGGCATCGATGTCGGATGTCGATCAGATCGCACTGAACATGCGTCCGGATCTTATGTACATCGGTTTTGGTGTGGGCTCAGGCTTTATTTCCATGGGTGCAGGAACCTACACTTCGGTGCAGATGGAATATCCTGCAGACCTCTTGCAGTTCCTTTGGCCGGGGACCGACGATTTTTCTGAAATGGACATCAACTTATCAGGTGTCAACTATGAGGTGCTCAATGCGACCTTTTTTCACTTTGGCTATCAGCAGAATCTCTTCCGAGAGAAGTTGAGTCTGGGTGTCCGCGCCAAGTATTTCTACGGCATCCAGAATGCCTACATCGAAGACATGACCGCGGGGGTCAGCAGCAACCGGGATGAGATGCTGGCCGAAACCGATATTCTGATCCGGACTGCAGGAGTGGAGAGCCTGACCGACGGCAATATCGACGACTGGGGTGCGGTTCTCTTCCCTGAAAACACCGGACTCGCTTTTGACTTTGGGTTCACCTATTCGATCACTGATCGCTGGGAGCTTTCCGCTTCTGTGTTGAATATGGGGAGCATCGAGTACAAGGAAGATGTCTTGGAACAGACGAGCAAGGGAACCTACAGCTTTCAGGGCGTGGCCTACGACCCGAGCAATGAAGCCTTGAATTTCGATGATCTGACCTCAGAGTTGGACTCCACCTTTGGCTTTGTTGAACGCTCAGGAGGTTCCTACAAGCGAAAGTTGCCACGCGAGATATATGCTTCCTTGACGCACAGCTTCAATCAGCGCCACCATCTTTCGGCCACCTACCATATGCGCAGCTGGAATTCAAATAACTACCACGATATGGGTTTCAGCTATCAGGCCAAATTGGGAAAGACCTTTCATTTTGTGGCCGGATACAACATGATCAACGGCATCTGGAACAATATTTCAGGAGGCTTTGCTCTGAATATGGGCGGCTTCCAATGGCACCTGATGAGCGATGATGTCTATGGATTGATCGTGCCTGGGAAGACCAGCACCATCAACATACGGACAGGATTCAGCTTCCGATTTGGCAGGGATCGCATCAAAGACAGAAAGTACAGCCATCCGCCCATTCTCCCGGTCCCGGCCGGAGATCAGGTGGAGGAGATCCAACCAACCGATGAATCATGATCAACCGTCCCAATGGGACATAAATAAGTAAATATGAAAACGCAACACGCCATCTTTCTGAGCCTATTCACCCTTTTGGGCCTCTCTTCCTGTGAAGAGGATGACCTCTCTGCACTTCTCGATCCGCAAAACAGCGAGATCGCCTCTCAGTACGTCAGTGCAGAAGGGGAGTTTCTCAATATCTATTCCCGCTTTGAATCGGCCTTGCGCGATTCAGTTCTTGCAGCCACAGGACAAACCACCCAAGACGGAGCCACCATCAGCTGGGACGCATCCAGCATGGTGTTGGCCATTGATTTTGGGGCGACCAATGTGCTTTCTGCCGAAGACGGTAAGTCGAGAAGAGGAAAGATCGAGGTGACGAACGTCTCTCCGGCCTTTTTGACCACAGCGAACACCACGGTCTCCCTGCAGACAGATGGGTACCACGTGGACGATGTAGCGACCGACCTGTATTTCATGGCAACCAATCGAGGATTGAGCGGAACATCTGAACATTTTGAGATCGATAGTTTTGCATTGGGCCTCGGCGCCGGAGATTATCTGATGACCGGACGAAAAGACTTTTACTGGGATCAGGGCTTCAACACGATCGAGGATCTTGACGATGATGTATACCGCATGAATGGCGTCAGTCGTGCACAGGATTTCCAGGATACAGCATTCATACAGGCGATCTATTCTCCCACAGATCAGATCACTGTGGACAAAAGCTGCGCGCACACCATTCCTCAGGGCATCATCGATCTGGACATACAGCAGACCTCGGGAAATTTGTTGGGCAGCGTCGATTTCATCACCTCAGACGGGTGCAACAACCTCATGCGCGTGACCGTATCCGGCATTTCCACTACTGTACCTATGCCAAGCTTCTAGATCGGTTCAGCTGCCTTGGGTCGGGTCTTCGTACTTGCCCGACCAAAGTGCTTCGATCTTTTTTTGGTATTCCTGTTCTTTGGGATTGCCTGAAGGATCATAGAGTCGGGTGCCTGCGATTTCGTCGGGCATGAACTCCATGGATGCAAAGTTTTGCGGATGCTCGTGGGCATACTTGTAGCCCTTTCCGTGATCCATGGATCTCATCAGCGCGTTCGATGCATTTCTCAGGGCGAGTGGCACCTCCAGGTTTCCTGTTTCCTTGACCAGTTGCTGTGCCTTGTTGATGCTCATGTAGGCGGAATTGCTCTTTGGAGAGAGACTGAGATACAGGACACACTGGCTCAGAACAATACGTCCTTCGGGCATACCGATCTTCTCGACGCTCTCAAAACACGAATGCGCAATGACCCCGGCCGTCGGATTGGCCAGTCCAATGTCTTCTGCGGCCAATATGATCAGTCTACGCGAGATGAATTTGGGGTCTTCACCTCCTTCGAGCATGCGCGCGAGCCAATAAACAGCCGCATTGGGGTCGCTGCCCCGAATGGATTTGATCAATGCAGAGATCATGTCGTAGTGCTGGTCTCCCTTTTTGTCATAGATCAGCGGATTGGCTTTGAGCAGCTGATCGAGCCTTTCTTCACTTGTGTCGATGCTGCCTTCAGATCGACTGACCAACATCTCCATGATGTTCAGAAGCCTTCTTGCATCGCCATTGGCGATACGGACAACAGCCTCCCATTCTTCGGCCTTGTAGACCAATCCTTCAAAGGCATGGTCGCTGGAGTAGGTGGACGCAACGATCCTCTGGAGTTCTTCTTCACTGAGCGGTTTCAGTGTGAAAACCTGACAGCGGGAGAGTAGGGCAGGGATGACCTCGAAGCCTGGATTCTCCGTGGTGGCGCCGATCAGACTGATGGAACCATCCTCCACAGCCCCCAATAAGGAGTCTTGCTGGGATTTGCTGAAACGATGCAATTCGTCGATGAAGAGAATGGGGCGTCCCTTTCGGAACAGACTCTGCTCCTTGGCTTTCTTGATCGTTTCCCGCACCTCCTTCACTCCAGAGTGCACAGCGGACAAAGTGTAAAAGGCCTTGTCCAGCGATTCAGTGAGGAGTCGGGCGAGGGTGGTTTTCCCAACGCCTGGAGGCCCCCATAGGATCAGGGACGGAATGTCGCCACTTTTCAGCATGGGCTCCAACAGCCCTCCTGTGCCCAGGAGGTGCTCCTGCCCGACATATTCCTCTAGAATACGCGGTCTGCGGCGTTCTGCAAGCGGTCTTTGGTCGGGATGTGGTGATGCCATGGGCGAGAAGTACTTTTAAGGTCATGCCCGAATTGTCCGATCAGTTGCCCCAAAAAGGGAATCGTTTTTATACCGTTCCCGTATTGATCGTCCTTTTCCTTTGGTGGGTCTTCTGGTACGATCAGCGCGCCATGATGGAATGGACGCGTTTCGGTCTGGAGCCTGGCGAATGGGCAGGGCTGCAAGGTATTCTTTTTGCCTCCTTCTTGCACGGAAGCATGGAGCACATTGCCCATAATTCGTTGCCGGTCCTTTTTCTGAGCATGGCCTTGTTCTATTATTACCCCAAACAGGCGGGATACATTGCACTTACTGCCGCCACGATTCCCTGGATCGGGGTTTGGTTCTTTGGTCGGCCGTCGGTGCATATTGGAGCCAGTGCATTCATCTATTTCATGGCCACCTTTCTTTTCTTTAGCGGCCTCTGGAAAAAGAATCGATACCTGCTGGCAACGGCGCTTTTGGTGGTCTTCTTGTATGGAGGCCTCTTCTGGGGCTTATTTCCAATAGAAGAACGCGTCAGCTACGAAGGCCATCTGAGTGGGGCCGTGACCGGCTTGCTGTTCAGTTTACTTTGGCGAAAGAAAGGGCCAGGACCCACGAAATGGGAATGGGCAGAGGAGTTGCCGGACATCGAGGTGGTGGATGCGGAGGACATCTCTGCATCTGTTCGGTCCAGAACCGTGAAGTACATCTACCGAACCGATCAGGATCCTTAATTTCAAATTCGCCAGTCGGTAAAGAACATCTGAACAAGTAGGACAACATGAAGGATTGGAAAGAACTGAGCGTCCAGATCGCAGATATCGCCCGCTCAACGGGTCGGTGGATCGCGGAAGAACAAAGAGGCTTCAAGAGCGAGCGCGTTGAGATCAAAGACCACAACAGCCTTGTCAGTTATGTAGACAAGAGGGCAGAGGAGCAATTGGTGGAAGGCCTCAGTCAGCTGCTTCCAGAGGCGGGATTCATCACCGAGGAAGCCACTGTGACCAATGAGCGCAAGAAACTCTCCTGGGTTATCGATCCATTGGACGGAACGACGAATTTCATTCACGGCATTCCGCTCTATGCCGTGAGCATTGGTCTGTTGCAGGAGGATGAATTGGTCTGTGGTGTGGTATATGAGTGTGGACGGGACGAGTTGTTCCATGCGGCTCTGGGGTCAGGGGCCTTCTGCAATGGAACACCCATATGTGTGAGTGCAGCGCATGAGTTGTCCCAGAGTGTCTTGGCAACGGGATTTCCCTATCACGACTTCAGCAGGGTCGAGCGCTTCAACAAGCTGCTGGCCGATCTCTACCGATCCACGCGGGGGCTCAGGCGTTTTGGATCGGCAGCGACCGATCTTGCTTGGGTGGCCTGCGGCCGCTTTGATGGTTTTTTTGAATACGGGCTGAACGCTTGGGATGTGGCAGGCGGTGCACTGCTTGTCAAGGAAGCGGGCGGACGATTATCCGATTTTCATGGGTCGAATGATTTTCTTTTTGGCAAGAGCATCATCTCTTCAAATTCGCATATCTTCGAAGCATTCCAGCAGATGGTCGAAAGACGCATGGAATTTGATGAAATGGACCGTAAGTAAAAGGACCAGGAACGGATGAATATTCTTTACGTCGAGGACAATTACATCAACAGATTGGTGGTTCAGAAGGTTTTGCAGCCTATGGGCGACGTTAAAATGGCGCGAACCGGTCCGGAGGCGATCGAAATGGCCTCCCTTCATTCCTTTGACATCATTCTGATCGACATCAATCTCAATGATCCGGAGATGGATGGGATCGATGTGATGGAGATCGTAAAGAAGAACCCTCTTCAAAAAGACAGTTCCTATGTGGCCCTGACCGCCTACACTGGAGAAGACTGGAAAGTGAAGTGTATGGAAGCGGGATTTGATTCTTTCTACTCCAAGCCCATCATCCCCGACGAGTTGGTCAAGTTGATCAACGGTCTGGCCAACAAATAGCCACTTTTTCTTTTTTGATCTTTAAATGTCCAGCCTGAAGGCTGGGCTATGCGTTATCGTCCTTCTTGGGAACCGGGTCGTGCCCGTGAGGCCCCCACGGATGGCACTTAGCGATCCTTTTTAGGCCGAGTAACCCTCCTTTGAACACGCCCCACTGATCAATGGCCGAGAGCATGTATTCCGAGCAGCTGGGGGTGAATCTGCAGGAATTGGGAAGCAGAGGCGAGATCAGCCGTCTGTAGAACAGGATCGGGATCTTGATCAGCCATGCCAGCCAAATACCAAGCACATTCATTGCTTCATGGTCCAGGAACTTCCTTCTGCTCCATCGTGCAATTCGATGCCAATGGCCTGAAGTCGATCTCGTATGGCGTCACTCAGGCTCCAGTTCTTTTCCATTCGGGCCCCTCTTCTCAGTTCGAGGAGAACGTCCATCACCTGTTCCAGTCGATCTTCACCCTCATCGAATGAATTGGGCCTTTGAATGCCCATGATATCGACCACGAACCACTGGAAAGCCTGTTGGATGCGATCGATCTGCTCCTGGCTCATGGACTGCTTTCCTTCGGCAGCGCGATTGATCCATGGAACCGCTTCGAAGAGCACGGAGATCAGGATCGGGGTGTTGATGTCATCGTCCAATGCATCATAGGCTCTCTCCATCCATCCATCAAGATCCACCTCCTTGTTCGATCCAGAAGCCGCCAACCGATCCAGCCGCTCCCAGGCCTGCATAAGCCGCAGATAGCCTTTTTCCGATGCCGAAAGCGCATCGTCGCTCAGATCGAGAACACTTCTGTAATGGGCCTGCATCATGAAGAAGCGAACGGCAGCTGGTGCATAGCCCTTGCTCAAATGCGGACTGTCTCCCGAAAAAAGCTCATTGGGCAGGATGGTGTTTCCGGTGCTCTTGCTCATTCTCTTTCCGTTGAGGGTGAGCATATTTCCATGCATCCAGTAGCGAACAGGACGATCTGTACCAACAGCCTTGCACTGGGCGATCTCGCACTCATGGTGGGGGAATTTGAGGTCCATTCCACCGCCATGTATGTCGAATTCGTCGCCGAGGTATTTCGTGCTCATCACCGAGCACTCCAGGTGCCAGCCAGGGAACCCAACGCCCCAAGGTGAAGACCAGCGCATCAGGTGGCCGTCCGCGGCCTTTTTCCAAAGTGCGAAATCCAGTGGATTCCTCTTTTCGCTCTGGCCTTCCAATGCGCGTGTATTGTGTAGCAGCTCGTCTGTTTTTCGGCCGCTGAGTTCTCCATAGGATCCGCCCTTTTGCCCGTAGGCATCCACATCGAAATAGACGGAGCCGTTCACTTCATAAGCCAGTCCGTTCTGCATGATCTTCTGGATCATCTCGATCTGTTCCATGATGTGCCCTGTAGCCGTCGGCTCGATGGATGGTGGCAGCGCATTGAAAATGGACATGACCTCCCGGAAACCCACCGTGTAGCGTTGCACCACTTCCATGGGCTCGATCGCTTCGAGTCGTGCCTTCTTCGCGATCTTGTCTTCGCCCTCGTCCGCGTCACCCACCAGGTGGCCAGCATCTGTGATGTTCCGAACGTAGCGCACCTTGTAGCCCAGGTGCATGAGGTAGCGGTAGATCACATCGAAACTGGTGAATGTGCGCACATTGCCCAGATGCACATCGCTGTAAACGGTCGGTCCGCAGACATAGAGTCCAACGTGGCCCTTGCTCAGAGGAACAAAAGCTTCTTTCTGCCCGCTGTGGCTGTTGTATACATGCAATCGATGTTCCCGTGCAGCCATCAGAGCGAGTTGAAATCTGTTTCGAGTTGGATGAATTGAAGGAATTCCCTTTTCACAGACTCTTCCTGGAAGACGCCGCCGTATTCGGCCGTTACCGTGCTCGAATCAATGTCTCGTATGCCCCGCGAATTCACGCAGAGGTGCTTGGCATCGACCACGCAGGCCACATCTTCGGTGCCCAGCGCCTTTTGCATGGCGTTCACGATCTGACGGGTCATCCGCTCCTGAACCTGTGGCCGCTTGGCGAAGTGATCCACCAGGCGATTCATCTTACTCAGCCCAATGACCTGGCCCTTGCTTATGTAGGCCAGATGTGCCCGACCCACAATGGGCAAAAAGTGGTGCTCACAGGTCGAGTAGACCACAATGTTCTTTTCCACCAGCATCTCGCCGTAGCGGTACTTGTTTTCGAAGGTGGACATTTTGGGCATCTTGTCTGCCTTCAGTCCGGCAAAGAGTTCGTCGACCATCATCTCTGCAACCCGCTTTGGTGTGCCTTGAAGGCTGTCGTCAGACAGGTCCAGGCCCAATGTATCCATGATGCCTGTAAAGTGCTCCCGGATCCTCTTCTTTTTTTCCTCGTCGCTGAGCGCAAACGCATCTGCGCGCAAGGGCGTGTCTGGCGAGGACGAGTGATGATCGCTGTCGTGGAGAGAATCTTCCCTTTGATCGATTGAACCCATTGGAGACCTGCTTCTAAAGTCGTGGCTAATGCCGTGCAAATATACCCAAGCACGGTGCGATCCCGAGCCCTCCTTTTCTTCCTTCGGATCCAGGCAGATCCGGCATCCGGATATCCGTTTCGTGCAGCAAAAATATTCGCATGACTTCGGTATATTCCCATTATGCTCCTGTCGGCCACATTCGAATTGCCATTGCACCATCCGGTGCCCATCTTCGGATTGGTCCTGCTCATCCTCTTGTTGGCACCTATGGCCTTTAGCAAGTTGAAGATCCCGGGGATCATAGGTTTGATCATCAGTGGTTTGCTGATCGGACCACACGGCTTCAACATCCTGGAACGCGGAGAGAGTGTGGAACTCTTCTCCACCATCGGTATTCTGTACATCATGTTTCTGGCCGGTCTTGAGCTGGAGATGAACGAGTTTCTAAAGAACAGGGTCCGCTCTCTGGTCTTTGGTGGTTTGAGTTTTTTGATCCCTTTTGGATCGGGCATTCTCATTGGCCACGGCTTACTGGGTTTTTCTCTTGAAGCAGGATTCATCACGGGCTTGATGCTCGCTTCCCATACCCTGGTGGCCTATCCCATTGCCTCTCGATTGGGCATACAGAAGAACAGGGTGGTCATGATCACTGTGGGGGGAACCATTCTGGCCGACTCGCTGGTCCTTGTCTTTCTCGCCGTGGTGGAGGGATTTCTTTCGGGAGAGATGTCCGCAATTTTTTGGCTGCGACTGATCGGTTCCATTGCAGGTTTCATTGCCTTTGTCTTCCTGACCTATCCGCACATTGGTCGGTGGTTCTTCAAAAATGTGGAGAACGATCAGAATACCCAGTTCGTCTTTGTCCTGACCATGGTCTTTCTCGCTGCCTTTCTGGCTGAAGTGGCGGGAATGGAGGCGATCATAGGCGCCTTTATGAGCGGTTTGGCGCTGAACCGGCTGATCCCGGCCCAATCGGCCTTGATGAGCCGACTGGAATTCGTCGGCAACTCCATTTTCATTCCCTTTTTCCTGATCTCAGTTGGGATGATGGTAGACCTGCGCATCTTTACTGAGAACTGGACACTCGTCCTGATAGTGGGCATTTTGACCCTTGCGGCCGTGGCCACCAAATGGCTGGCGGCATGGATCACTCAGCTTTCGTTCCATTTCAATTCGGTGCAGCGCAATGTGATGTTCGGACTTTCCACGGCACGTGCCGCTGCGACCATTGCCGTGGTACTCGTGGGTTTTGAGGCAGGAGCGGTAGATGCAGAATTGGTCAATGCAACGGTTGCGGTCATCTTGCTTACCAGCCTGGTGGGCTCTGTTGTCACGGAGAATGCCGGCCGGAAACTCGCGGCCATGGAAAAGAGATACGAGCCCGAGCACCCCTTGGATGAGGACCGTATTCTGATTCCTGTAGCCAATCCAGCCACCGCAGAATACCTTTTGGATTTTGCCGTCGCCATCCGGCAACCCGGCAGCAGTTATCCGATCATGGCGCTGAGCGTGGTGAAAGACGACGATACAGCCCGAAAAGAATCCCGTTCCCAGCGTCATTTGCTCGATGAGGCCATGACCCATCTTCGCGCCATGGATGTGCCTGCCCAGGCGCTGACACGCATCGACATGAATGTTTCCAGCGGCATCGTCCGTGCCATGAAGGAACGAGCGGCCAATGAGCTCATCATCGGTTGGAACGAGCGAATGAGCACCCGTGATTTCTTCTTTGGATCCACCTTGCATCAGGTGCTCCATCAGTCGTTCCAGATGGTGTACGTACTTCGTCAGATCCAACCGCTGAACACCAATGAGGACCTGTTCATCATCATGAATGAGAATGCACGCTTCGAATACGGTTTTGTCTTATGGGTGGATAAGATGGCGGCGATCGCAAGGCACCTGACGGCCACACTGCATTTCATAGGCGATCGTGAAGGCTTGGAAGCTGTGGGCAACCGTTTGGAGGCCGTTCGGAATCCAGCCCCCGTCCACTTCTATGGATCCACTCTCGACAAAGCCACTGAGACGGTGCACCGGCATGCGGATACCAATGACCTGATCATCCTGATCTCCGCCCGGGAAGGCACCTTGTCCTATGACGACGCCCTGGATGCCTATCCCAAAAAACTGCAGCAGGAATTCCCCGATAACAACCTGTTGACCATTTTCCCGCAACAACAGCACGATCAATCTCGGTCGGACCATGGTTATCCAATAACTTCGCCTCCGCATTTCCCGAAGGTCAACGGACTGAACAAGATATGGGAGCGAATTACAAAAAACACCTGATGCATGCTGGGATTGAAGTTGCCCACAGACCCCCGTTGGGCGCACATCGCTGAAGAAAATCTGGAAGAGATCCTGAGCGATCATGCGTATTGTGAGCAGAAGGCTGCATCTACTGCCATTTCGTTGATGATCACTTATCCGGAGCATTCGGAACTGGTCACGGAAATGGCTGCACTCGCACGTGAGGAGATGAGCCATTTTGAAATGGTCCATCAGAGGATACTGGATCGCGGCTTCGTTCTGGGAAGAGAGCGCAAGGACGAATACGTTGGCCGCATCAGCCGTTTCTTCAAGAAGACCTCAGACCGGGATGTGAGACTGATCCACAGACTCCTGACCGCGGCCCTCATCGAGGCCCGGAGTTGCGAGCGATTCAAAGTGTTGAGCGAACATTTGGAAGACGAAGATCTCGCCTCCTTCTACAGCCGGTTGATGGCGAGCGAGGCCGGTCATTACACCCTTTTTCTGCGGCTGGCCCGCAGCTATGGCGACCGAACAGAGGTCGATCGTCTTTGGTCAGAACTGTTGGCCTACGAAGGCGAGGTCATCAAAGAATTTGGAACTCAAGAACACATCCATGGATGAACAACGCCTGAAGAAAACAGCTTTGCACACAGAGCACCTGGCCGAAGGGGCCAAGATGGTTCCTTTTGCAGGATACGATATGCCCGTTCAGTATGAAGGGCTCAAGGCCGAGCATTTCGCTGTTCGTGAAAAGGCCGGGATCTTTGACGTTTCCCACATGGGCGAATTCATCGTCAAAGGATCGGGTGCGCGCGCCTTTCTTCAGTGGGTCACTTCCAATGATGTCGATCGACTCGTACCGGGTAAAGTGCAGTATTCCTGTCTTCCCAACGAGATGGGCGGTATCGTGGACGATCTGCTGGTCTACTGCCTCAGCGATCAGGAATTCTTGCTGGTGGTCAATGCGTCGAACATCCAAAAAGATTGGGATTGGCTGCATCGGTGGACGGCCCCCTACGATGTGGAATTGGAAGACCAAAGCGACGAATGGAGTCTGCTGGCGGTACAGGGCCCAAAAGTCGCCGAGATGCTGCAGCCGTTGACGGAGATCCCCCTGGCGGAAATGCCTTATTACAGTTTTTCAAAAGGGAACATGGGCGGAGTATCGGACATTTTGATCTCAGCAACTGGCTACACGGGAGCGGGTGGCTTCGAGCTGTATGTCAAGAATCAGCAGGCCGCGGGTCTTTGGAAGAAGATACGTGCGCTCGGTGCAGTGCCAGCCGGTCTGGGCGCTCGGGACACCCTGCGGTTAGAAAAGGCTTTTTGCCTTTATGGAAACGACCTCAGCGACACCACTTCTCCACTGGAAGCTGGGCTGGGCTGGATCACCAAATTCAAGAAGGACTTTATTCAGAAAGAGCAGCTGCTTGAACAAAAAGAAGGCGGCCTGAAGAGAAAGCTCATCGGATTCGAAATGGTTGAGCGTGGCATCCCCAGAAAAGGATACACTGTACTCAGCGCCCAGGGCGAAGAAATAGGGGAGGTGAGCAGCGGAACGCATTCACCAAGTCTGGACCGGGCCATCGGACTGGCATATATAGCCACTGCCCACAGCCTCGAGGGCACAGAACTACAGCTGCAGATCAGAAATAAAAAGGTCAAGGCGAAAGTGGTGCGCACACCATTCCTGTGAGCGGCTTGTTCCGCCCTCAACCTGATCGTCAAAAAATGCTCTGAGAACCCAGAGAGAAGAAGAGGTGGATTATCCCTCTGCCTTCTTCACATTGACTGCGTTCGGACCTTTCTTTCCTTCTTTGACCTCGAACTCTACGCGGTCATCCTCACGGATGCTGTCGATAAGGCCTGTTGCGTGAACGAAGAGATCGGTCTTGGACTCGTCGTCGATAATAAAACCAAAGCCTTTGGTTTCATTATAGAACTTAACCGTTCCTGTTTTCATTGGGTATTGGATAATTTGCGGTCAAAAGTACTCTTCAGCACCCTTACGGACGCTTTCCTTTTGAAATTATTTAATGTGAGGTGTTAAAGCTTTGTTTGTCAAGGCTATAACTGTCCTTTCAGTGCCTCAATAATAGGATTTTCTCCGAACCTGTGCGATGTATTTCGACAAACGCATGACCTGTTTCGTGTATCCGAACTCATTGTCGTACCAGACATAGATCACAGCAGTCTTGTTGTCGCTGTGGACAAGAGTGGCCTGGCTGTCAAAGACCGAAGGGCAGGAGTTGCCAATGATGTCCGAGGAAACCAATTCGTTGCTCGTGTGGTAGCAGATCTGTTCGACCAGATCTCCATTCAAAGCGGCATTTCGAAGGAGTTCGTTGAGCTTGTCCTTGCTTGTTTCACCTTCCAGTGTGAGGTTCAATATGGCCAGCGAGCCGTCTGGCACAGGCACCCGGATCGCATTCGAGGTGAGTTTGGCTCCCAGTCCGGGGATGGCCTTGTCCACCGCTTTTCCTGCTCCGGTTTCTGTGATGACCATATTCATGGCGGCTGCGCGTCCACGGCGGTACTTCTTGTGCATATTGTCCACAAGATTCTGGTCGTTGGTGTAGGCGTGGATGGTTTCTATATGCCCTTTTTCAATGCCCAGTTCGTCGTTGATCACCTTCAATACCGGTACAATGGCATTGGTCGTGCAGGAGGCTGCAGAGAACACATCCATTTTGGAGGGATCGAACAGCTTCTGATTGACTCCGTGAACAATGTTGGGCACTCCTTTACCAGGTGCGGTCAGCAATACTTTGGACGCTCCTTTTGAGGAAAGATGTCGCTTCAAGGCCTGCTCATCGCGAAAGGCACCGGTATTGTCAATGATCAGTGCATCGTCGATCCCGTAGGCGGTGTAATCAATGTCCTCGGGCTGAGGGGCGGATATCATATGGACCAAACGGCCATTGACCATGAGGGCGTTCCGCTCTGCATCGGCTTCTACGGTTCCCGGAAAAGGTCCGTGAACGGAATCGACACGCAGAAGGGAGGCTCTTTTTTCGAGTGCTTCAGCTCCCTTGTCCCGGGTCACCACTGCACGGAGCCGCAATTGCTCCCCTCTGCCTTCCATGTGCAGCAGCTCGCGGGCCACCAGTCGGCCGATACGACCAAAACCATAGAGGACGACATCGCGCGGTTCGGTGCGGTTCTTTTCAACCGCTCCGATGAAGCTACGCAGTTTATCGGCCAGGAAGGAATGCACATCGCCGTGCTGTTCACCTTCGTTCATCCATTCGGCCGTCAGCTTTCCAATATCCATTCGGGCAGGACAGAGGTCCATTTCACTCATGGCTTCGGCCAGGCTCAAGGTGTCATGGATGGTGATGCTGTGGCCGACCACTTCCCGGGCGTAATGGTGCAGATTGAGGATCTCACTGTTGCGTTTGTCCAACAATGGATTGCGGAAGAGCAGGGTCTCAATGCCCTTGTCGTACCAGAGTTCATTGATGATCTTTGAAAAGGCAACTGCCGCTTTCTCGCTCTCGATGCGGCTTTTAATACCTGACTGATAGGATTGGTTTTCGATCATTGCGGGGGAGGTTTGAAGATTAGGGGGAAAATGATCGCCGCAAAAATAGTCCTGCGAACGCTTTTGTTGAACTCTTTGGTGAAGCTTTTATTCAGCCGAAGGTATTTCTGCTTCCGTGTAGATTTTCGCAGCTCTGTTCTTCAGTGTCAGCACATTTAGGATCATGTGCAGCGCTCTGTTAACAAGGACTTTTCAGTACTTTTCTAGAGGCTTTTCAAATTTTAGTACGATGAAATTCCATCCAATTTTCTCGATCGTCCTGTACTTCTTCTTCACTCCGCTCTTCGGACAGGCGGAACTGAGTCCGCGTCTTTTGGAAAAGATGGGTCGGACGGCAGCAACTGAAATGATCGAGGCGCGCATCTGTTTGCCCGACACGCTGAATTGGTCCCTTATCTCTGCCCAGTGGGATGTCAAAGGGATCCCTGCTGAGGAACGTGTCAGAGGGGTGAATCGTCTGCTTCTAAGACAAGCCAGGTTTTATCAAGATCCGGTCCTTGAGTTCCTGGAAGCTCGGGAAGCAGCTTCTGTGGGCTATGTGCAGGAGTTCTACCTGACCAATTCCATCGTATTGAAAGCGCTGCCCCATGTGCTTCATTCCTGCGCAGCCCTGCCGCAAGTGGAACGCATCGATCTGGCGGAAGGACAACTGGAGCCTATGGAGTTTTTTCCCGCAGCTGCAGGAAAGACATCTTCTGTACAAGGAACGGAAAATGGACTGAAGGCCATTCATGCACCGCAAATGTGGCAATTGGGCTATACTGGAAAAAGCAGTACGCTCTTTGTCTTTGATTCCGGTGTGTGGAGCCAGCATCCGGCCTTCTCCGACCGCTTCCTGGGCAAGCATCGCCCCATGGATCAGGCTTGGAAGGGTTTGTTCACCCGGCATCCAAGCGGAGTCAACAGCAACCACGGCACCCATGTCTGCGGAACGGCAACGGGGCTCGACCCCCGCACGGCCGATACCATTGGTGTGGCCTTCGGGTCGTATTGGATGGCCAACGACCTGATCAATGCGTCCACGGCCGCGGGTCTTCCGGACCTGGTGCATCTGATCGGTTCCTTTCAATGGGCGCTGGATCCGGATGGGGACACCGCAACTTCATCGGATGTACCGCATGTGATCAACAACAGCTGGCGCTGGCGCGATCAGTTGGATACGGTTCAGTGCGGTGGTTTTATTGTGCAACTGATGAACGCGATCGAAGCAGCGGGCATTGCCAATGTCTTTTCGGGTGGGAATACCGGACCGAGCAACAGCATGCTCAATTCGCCGCAGCGCATCAAGTCCAATCCGGTCAATGTTTTTTCTGTAGGCAGTGTGAACGGGAATGTGGCCTTCCCTCATCCGATCAGTGGCTTTTCTACCCGAGGTCCTTCGCAGTGTCCGAGCAGCGGAACACTCAATATCCATCCTGAGGTCGTTGCGCCTGGCGAAAATGTCCGGTCGGCCTGGGGGATGGATGGCTATAATTCCATATCGGGAACGAGCATGAGCAGTCCGCATGTTTCTGGAGCTGTGCTTCTGCTCAAAGAGGCCTTTCCACAGCTGACCGGCGCACAACTGCTCACGGCATTGTACACCACGGCAACCGACATGGGTGTTACCGGCGAAGACAATGTGTATGGAAACGGCCTGATCGATGTGCATGCTGCCTTTTTATGGCTGGCACAACAACACACGCCCCGCGATCCGCTGCAGCCACACCATGATCTAAGCGTGCGCAATTTGCAGAGCCAGGATGGCCGCTTGTACGGCTGCGATTCACTGGTTCAGCTCGATCTCATTTTGGAAAACAAGGGGAATCTGCCATTGAACCAAGTGCAGGTGGAGGTATCAGTGAATGGAACGAGTCAGTCCACGGCGACTTATAGCGTTCAATTGCCTGCTCAGGGTTCGGTAGATACGCTTCGATTTTCGGCCATTGCTTGGCCCGATAGCGGCGCCAATGAGATTCAAGCGGTGGTATCGATCGACAGTGTGGATTACGATCCGGTGAATAATGCAGGGATGTTTCGTTACCACCGCCTCCCAAAAATTTTGCGGTGGATGGGCTCAGTACTGCTAGATGAATATTTTTTTGATGGCTTGCTCTCAGATGTATGGTATGTTGAAAATCCTGACTTAGGTATGACCTGGGATACGATCACCGTCGGGCCGGGCCAACAGCGATCGGTTTGGATGAACATGAGCGACTACGATCCTGCAGCAAATCAAAAGGATCGGTTGATCAGTCCAGCCATTCAATTCCACGGGTATCCGGAAATCTATGTCGGTTACGCTTACCGTCCTTTGGGGCCCATTTCGTTCCTGCATGACACCTTCCGGATCTATGTAAGCACGGATTGCGGTCAGCATTTTGACCATTTGCTTTTTGAGGCTTTTGGTGACCAATTGGCTACGACCTCGAATTACGGCAGTAATTTTTATCCGACTTCTTCTCAGGATTGGGGTTCATTTTATATGAACGGTCTGGGTGATAGTGTATTTCCAGTTCCTTCCAGCGGTCGGTATCCGTATGATGATTATTTGGTTTTTGCTTTTGAAACGACCAACAGAAAGGGCAATAACTTCTTTCTTCGCAACATTACAATACAACAAACATGGATCAGTGCGGAATCTTTCGCACAAGATTTTCGTTTGTTCCCCAATCCATCTTCGGGTCGTTTTGAGCTGTATGCGGAAGGTCAGGAAGGAAGAACATTTTCCTGGTCCTTGTTGGATATGCAGGGAAGGAACCTCCGGTCGGGAACCTTTGTGGGCGGCCGGTGTGTGTTCGATCTGGGCGATCTCTCCGATGGGGTGTATCAACTGTCCCTATCGAATTCAGACCGCACCGAGACCCACAGGCTCGTCAAGGCCTCTGACTAAGGCTATTCTGCCCGCGTCAGTCTTCGCCGTAGTAGATGATCTTGCTGCCGTCCCGATCGAAACCGAAGGGAAAGGGCTTGAGTGGTTGTAGGGCCGCACGCAGTGCCTCGGCACGCTGCGGAGGACAGAAGAACAAGAGAAAACCGCCGCCGCCCGCTCCGAGCAGCTTGCCACCCAGCGCACCTGCTTTCAGGCCGGCCTCATAAGCCCGGTCAATATCTGGATTGGTGATCCCACTGGCCAAGCGTTTTTTAAGCAGCCAATTGGTATGAAGCAGTTGGCCAAAATCATCCAAATTCCCTTTCTGTAGCGCCGAACGCAATTCATAGACCAGGGCGACCATCTCCTTCAGGGCTTCGAATTTCTCCTTCTGATCTACATTCTTTTTTTGTTCCTGAAGAATGTGTGAGGCGCTTCTCTGATCGCCGGTGTAGAACATGAACAGACTGTTCTCCAGTTCCGTGCTCAGGTCTTTGGACAGATGCAATGGAATGACGCTCACCGTATTGTCCGTATGGAATTCGATCACATTCAATCCGCCATAGGCCGCAGCGTATTGATCTTGCTTTCCAATGGGTTCATTCAGCCGTGTGATCTCTACCTCACAGGCTTCCCGTGCCAATTGCTCCTTGCTTGCATGTCGGTTGGTGTATGCGTAGAGGTTGTGCAGCACGCCCACGGTAAAGGAAGAGGAGGAGCCCATTCCCGTTCCTCCCGGGACATCGGCGATCGAACTGATCTCGATCCCGCCCTGTATGTTCATCATCTCCAGGGTTTCCCGAAGGATAGGGTGTTTCAGATCCGTCAGGCTGCTGACCGTTTCGGTGATGCTGTATTTGGTCCGGATCTTATCGGCTTCGAAGAACTGATGGGAACTGATGTACATGTATCGGTTGATCGAAGTGCTCAGAACGGCGCCGGGATGCTGCTCGTAGAATGCGGGCAGATCCGATCCGCCGCCGACAAAGCTGATCCTGAAGGGGGTTTTGCTGATGATCATGGGTTATCCGGTTGAATGGAGAATGTCTGCATGGAGGGCCATCTGGTCCACCACTTCGTATTCGTTGACAAGTCGCTGCTGGTACTGCTGATCGATCGCATCGTCCGTATGGCCTTTCCAGCGATAAAAGGTCTTGATGCGCTCTTCGTGCACCGCCCGATCGCAGTGGGTGAATATCTTCAAATGGGCCTTTTTTCGCCACTCGGCATCGGCCAGGGCCAGTATGCCTTCCACAAGGATGACTTGTTGGTTTTCGTATTGGTAGGACACAGAGACCGAAGGTCGGTCGGGATGTCTTCTGTAGCCCTGAAGTTCTACTCGCTGGCCATCCAGGATCGATGAAAGATCGCTTTGGATCTGAGTGAAGTTGAAATTGGCAAAAACATCTGGATCTGCTGGACGCTCCTCTTTGGGCAGGATCCAGTCGTCCAGGTGGATGGTGAAGCAGCTGATGCCTTCTTCTTCCAATGCCCATTCGATCTCCCGACTCAGATGTGTCTTACCTGTACGGCTGTTGCCCCCGAGCAGCAGAATATGCCCTGAGCCCTCCTCGGGCAGTCTGTGGAGGATCTCTTCAACGAGCTTCTCATAGGGTCTGTCGAGAATGTGGTTGACGGCTTCGGTCAGGTTGCTGAAGAAAAGATCCGGCTCGGTCCGGCTCTTTTTCAATCCGTGGCCTGTTTTCAGTCCGATGGTGCGAACGCCTGCGGCTTTTCCCGCTTGGATGTCCCGTTCCGAATCTCCGATCATCCAGCTCTTTTTCAGATGGATGTGAAAACGCTCTGTCGCCTGCATGATCATACCCGGGCTGGGCTTTCGGCAGCTGCATTTTTTCTTGAAGGCGGCATTTTCTCCAGGGAATCCACCATCCGGGTGATGCGGGCAGTAGTAGATGGCATCGACAAAAGCACCCTCATGCCCGAGTTCAGTTTCCATCTTGTCGTGGATCTCCCTCAATCCGTCTATATCTGTCAGGTTCCTGGCGATCACGCTCTGGTTGGTGGTGATCACACTCAGGTAGTCCGACGCATTGATGCGCTTCAGGGCATCGGCGGTATATGGATACAATTTGAAGTCTTCGGGTCTGTGGATGAGGTCGGTATCGTAATTCAGTACGCCGTCGCGGTCCAGGAAGATGGCCTTCTGCCGGCACCTCAGATTTCGTCGCTTCACTTTGCCGCTGAGCACGGCCTTTTCTACTGCGTCTCTGCGGTCTGGAGTGCCCATATCCTTCAGGAACTCAGGAGTGGAATAGCCGTAGATCTTTCTTTTTTGGACGGCTTTTGGGAAGATGTCCTTTCCAAAATCCGAAGCTTCGCCTTTTGGAATGTCTTCGATGATCGTCTTGCTGAGAAGGTAGAGTGCCGCGTTCACCAAATTGCGGTACCTCAGCCCTTCGGCGTGGGGCTTGGAGAGAAATGCGCGGACACGCTCGTCTTCGTCGGTGACCACCAGGTCGGAATCGTAGGGATGGTCATTGGGGTGTAAGACCAGGCTGGCATCGGCCTTTTTTACGCGATGAAATCCGAGCATTCGGTCCAGGTCGATATCGAAGAGCACATCTCCGTAGAGCAGAAGGAATTCGTCATCGAGCTCCTCGCTCAGATAGGGGAGAATACCGGCCGTTCCCAGCGCTTGCTCCTCGTGGACGCAGCGGATCTGCATGCCCGGGTATTTCTTCCTTTTTTTCTCCAGAAAGGCCTCGATCCGTTCGCTGAGGTAATTCACCACGATGCAGACCTCCTTAAGAGAATGGTCGCGGCACCAATCGAGCTGATATTCCAAAAGGGACTTGCCGGCCACTTCCACCAAAGGTTTTGGCGTTTGCTCGGTGAGTTTTCCCAGACGGGTACCCTTTCCTCCTGCTTGTATGATGGCTTGCTTCAGCACCTGAGGTCAAAGATGCGACAGATGAAAGAATGCCGTTCAATTGAAATGAAGATGCTCGAATGGAATTGGATAATTTTGCTTCCCATGAATCACCTTTTTTCTTCTTTTCTCTCAAAGGGTTCTCGCTGTTTTTGGGCGATCCTTTTCATTCCCTTTTTCCTGTGTGCCCAGGCGAACCAAACAGATACGCAAGGGAGGAAGCAAGGCAGCTGGAAGAAATATCATCCCAGTGGTTCCGTGCGCTTTGAAGGAACATTCCGAGATGATGTTCCCGTGGGCACCTTTATCTACTACCATGAAAAAGGCGCCAGGAGGGCAGTCAATGAATTTAGAGGCAGCTCAGGTATCTGTTATTCAAAGCAGTACAGTGAGGAGGCTGTACTGATGATCGAAGGCAAGTACATCGGTCAAAAAAGGGACAGTATCTGGAGAACATACGATGTTCAGGGCCGGCTTATCCTAGAAGAAGATTACAAGGACGACAAGCGCAGCGGCTGGTCCATCAGCTATCATAAGGATGGTTCTCTCGCCGAGAAAAAGTTCTATAAGGACGATGTGGAAGAGGGCCTGTGGGTGCGCAAGATCGAGAACGGAACCACGGTGGTGCGTGCAGAATACAAGGAGGGTGTACTGAGCGGGCCGGCAAAATATTGGAACACGGCGGGTACACCCATTTGCTCTGGAAATTACGCCCATGGATGGCGGACGGGTTGGTGGATCGAGTACAACGAGAAGGGAAGACCTGCCTTTCGGGTAAAATTCAAGCGGGGCAGGGAAGTAGAGCGCAGATCCATCTGATGGCACGGATCGTGGTCGGCCTCTCGGGAGGAGTGGACAGCAGCGTGGCGGCTCATTTGCTCAAGGAGCAGGGGCACGAGGTCATCGGGATCTTCATGCGCAATTGGAACGATTCATCCGTGGTGATCAACAATGAATGTCCATGGATCGACGACAGCAACGATGCCCTGCTGATCGCCGAACAATTGGGAATTCCTTTTCAGGTATTGGACCTCAGTGGGGAATATCGAGAGCGCATTGTCGATTATATGTTCCGCGAATACGAGCAGGGACGGACCCCCAACCCTGATATTCTTTGCAATCGCGAAGTCAAATTCGATCTCTTCCTTCAGGCCGCTCTCGAACTGGGTGCAGATAAGGTGGCTACGGGGCATTATGCCCGCATCGGTAAGGGCAACGAAAATGGTTCAAAGAATGATCAGACCCATCGACTGCTTGCCGGGAAGGATGCCAATAAGGATCAGAGCTATTTCCTTTGTCAATTGAGTCAGGAGCAGCTGGCGCGGAGTGTTTTTCCCATTGGAGAATTGGAAAAATCCGAAGTGCGTCGCATCGCTCGGAGCCTGGGCTTGGTTACGGCTGAGAAGAAGGATTCCCAGGGTTTGTGCTTTATCGGAAAGGTGCGTCTGCCAGATTTTCTGAAGGAACAGCTGGCGGCAAAAAAAGGATCCATTGTTGAAGTGGCGGCCAGCTCTTCGCTCTACAACGAGCCTGAGGAAGCCACTCTTGCGCAGAAGGCGCGTTCCTTTGTTTACACCAAAGAGGATGGTGAGCAGATCGGCATGCACAATGGGGCCCATTTTTTCACCATCGGCCAGCGAAAAGGACTGAATGTGGGCGGAAGAGAGGAGCCTTTATTCGTCATTGGAACTGATGTACAGGAGAATGTGCTTTATGTAGGCCAGGGAGAGGAGCACCCGGGTTTGTACCGGACTGCGCTCTTCATGGACAAGGAGCAGGTCCATTGGGTGCGGCCTGACCGTGCATTGGCCGTTGGCGAGGAAAGAGCCTTTCAGGTTCGGATCCGTTACCGCCAACCCTTGCAGAACGCATGGCTCATTTGCGAACCAGAGGGGCTGTACATTCGTTTCGAAGAAAAGCAAAAAGCAATTACTGCGGGTCAGTTCGCAGCCTGGTACGATGGAGCAGAACTGATCGGAAGCGGAACCATTCACCATACATGAAACAACTCGCCCTGATCTTTTCCTATTTGGTGTCCTTTTTGGCCACGGCGCAAACTGCGGAATATTGGGTCTATTTCAAGGGCAAGCCACATGCTGAGCAGGCGATCGCCGAAGGACGCTTGGCCATTGGAGAAGAGGCTTTGGAAAAGAGGTTCCTGCGCGGAGTGCCCATCGATGCCAAAGATGTTGCGGTCTTCCCGGAATTTACCCAGGATCTCAGGAACATGGGCGCAGAGGTGATCGGGACCTCCCGCTGGCTCAATGCAGCAGTCGTGGGATGGATGGGAAATTCCCTCGATCTTGAGCGATTGGAATGTGTGCGAAAGGTCGAGGCGGTGGGTTGCTGGGGTGCGGGCCCGGCGGCATATTCCCATTCGATGGGCGGCACAAGTCTCGACTATGGCAGTGCAGCTCAGCAGATCCAATTGCTCAATGGGCAGTCCCTTCACGAAGATGGTTTCACAGGTGCAGGTGTCCGGATCGCCGTCTTGGATGCGGGCTTTGCCAATGCCTATGCCATGACCACTTTCGACTCGATGTATGTGGACCAGCGTTTGGTGGACAGCTATGATTTCGTTCATGGTGATACCAATGTATACGACGCCGGAGGAGGACACGGAACAGCTGTTCTGAGTTGTATGGCGGCATTGAACCCCGACACACTGATCGGTACGGCACCGCATGCCGAATACGCCTTGTACACCACAGAGAATGTTTTCTCGGAAACCCGGCAGGAAGAGTACAATTGGATCTTCGGTGCCGAACGGGCAGACAGCATCGGCTGCGACATCATCAACTCCTCTTTGGGCTACTATGAAATGGATGATCCATCCCAGAGCTATTCCTTTTCTCAGATGGATGGTGGCAGCACAGTAGTGACCCGTGGGGCAGATGCAGCGGCATCCCGCGGTTTGCTGGTCGTTTCCAGTGCAGGCAATGAGGGCTTCAGCAGTTGGCAGCGGATCATCGCACCCTGCGACGGCGATAGTGTTTTCTGCATCGGAGGGGTGACCATGACCGGTGCATTTGCCCTCTTCAGCAGCCGCGGACCGAGCGCGGACGGTCGGGTCAAGCCAAATGTCTCAGCTGTTGCCGCTTCGGTACAAGTGGCCAATGGATCGGACGTTCCTGTGCCTGCGAACGGAACGAGTTTCTCATCGCCTACCATCGCAGGACTCATGGCCTGCGCTTGGCAGAAGTACCCCACCAAAACCAACTGGGAGTTGATGAAGGCAGTGGAGTTCATCAGCAACCGCTATTGGGCGCCTGATTCATTGACGGGCTATGGCCTCCCCGATTTTTCCAGGATCGATGAACTTCTGAGCGCAGAGGGTGCAACAAGCGAGCGCCGGAGTTTGGAGGTATTTCCCAATCCTTCCGATGGCGACATTCGGTTCGCATTGGATGGAAATGAAGGATCTGCCAGTTGGTATCTGATGGATCTCTTTGGCCGTATCGTGCAAAGCGGAACTTCCGAAAACGGCCGATTGAGACTTTCCCCTGAGCTCCCAGCGGGCGCATACATTTTAAAAGTGGCGGCAGGGGAGCTGATCGGTATCCAACGAATAGAGATCCGATGAGCGCCAATCGAATATGTTCGCTTTTTGGCATTGACGTCCCGATCATTCAGGCAGGGATGATCTGGTGCTCGGGATGGGAGCTCGCCAGCGCGGTTTCCCGTTCAGGAGGCTTGGGCATCATCGGGGCGGGCAGTATGTATCCCGATGTACTGCGCACCCACATCCAAAAGTGCAGGTCCGCGACCGACCGTCCTTTTGCCGTGAATATTCCTTTGCTGTATCCGGATATCGATCAGCATGTGCAAACCATCATTGAAGAAAAGGTTCCCATCGTCTTCAGTTCGGCAGGCAATCCAAAGACATGGACAGAAACTTTAAAGAAAGAGGGGATACGGGTCGTGCACGTCGTATCCAATAAAAAATTTGCTCTAAAAGCTGAGGAGGCCGGCGTGGATGCAGTTGTGGCGGAGGGTTTTGAGGCCGGTGGACACAACGGGAGAGAAGAGACCACCACCTTGGTGCTCATTCCTCTGATCGCGGACGCAGTATCGGTACCGGTCATTGCAGCGGGCGGTATTGGCAGCGGTCGGGCCATGGCTGCTGCTTTTGCATTGGGCGCAGAGGCCGTTCAGGTAGGAAGTCGATTTGTGGTGTCGGAAGAGTCCTCTGCCCACAAGGCCTTCAAGGAGTTGGTGGCGGGGGCTGGGGAAGGAGATACGCTGCTCACGCTCAAGGAGCTCACCCCGGTCCGATTGCTGAAGAATCCTTTTTTTGAAGAGGTGATGGCGGCCTATTCCAGGGGAGCAGAGCGCGACGAACTCCTCTCATTATTGGGAAGAGGACGTGCCAAAAAAGGGATGTTCGAAGGGGATCTCAAGGAAGGGGAATTGGAGATCGGTCAGGTTTCCGCTCAATTCATTAAGATCCAAAAGGCGGAGGAGATCGTGGCCGAAATGTGGAGCGAATTCAATGAAGTGCGTCGTTCACTCGGTGATGCGCATTACTGAATGTGCTCGTCAGATCGCATGAATCGAAACGGGCACTCGTTGAATCATTTGGGGAATCATTCAAATAAAGGAGCTTCCTTACAGTTGGTTGAGGTGTTAAATTTGAAACCAATTAAATCAGAGACATGAAGAATTTCTTTAGAAATCTATTCCTGGCCGCCTTGTTCATGGGCGGTTTCAGCCTCGAAGCAACACACATCATGGGAGGAGAGATCACGTGGAGCTGCACGCCCAGTGGTCAGTACATATTCAGGATGAAGTTGTACAGAGACTGTCAGGGGATCTCGGCGCCTTCCTCAGCCATTCTGCGGGCCTACAACTACCCGACAACCGGAGGACAGGCGACTTTCCCAATGTCTCGCGTATCACAAACCGATATATCTCCGGATTGCAATGTCCCGAACTCTCCAGGTGCCACGGAACTGAGTTGTTTCAATTTCGGTGGCTCTCAGGGGAACGGGGATGGAGCAGTGGAAGAAAGTGTCTATCAGACCGCTCCGGTCACTTTGAACGGAACTCCGCCAGCCAATGGCTGGGTATTTACCTGGAGTTCCTGTTGCCGAAACAACACAGTGGACAACATCAACAGCCCCGGCGGTACAGGACACACCCTGAGGGCCATCATGTATCCCTTCACACCTCCGGGAGGAACGGGCCCGCGCAATGCGAATCCCTGCTACGATAATTCCCCAGTCTTTGAGGAAAATGCCAATACAGTGATCTGTACGGGCTATCCCTTTACCTACAACCACAATGCGACCGATTCCGAGCTCGATTCACTATTTTACAGCTGGGCAGATCCTCTGGACGATGGATCGGGTTGGAATCCACCGGCTTCTCCGCCCACTGTAAACTGGCTAACCGGTTACTCGAGTACAAGCCCGCTGCCCGGAACTGCACAAAATCCTTCGAATGTCCCCGCATCCATCGATGGCCCCACGGGTCAGATCAGTTACACGAGTTACACACAGGGCTCCTTTGTAACCTGCATCAAAGTGGAAGCCTGGAAATGCGGACAACTTGTTGCGGAGATCTTCCGGGATATTCAGGTGACTTTGATCAACTGCGGTGCGGTCAACAATCCACCTACTCTGCTCATTACTCCGGCACCTGGCTCTGTTCCGATCAATGTGAACGGGACCATCATTACGGCAACCGCCTTTGCCGGCGACCTTGTTGCCTTCAGTCTGAATGCAACGGATTTCGATTTTCAACCTCAGTCGTTCGCACCACAAGAGATCGAGTTCAGTGCAACGGGCAACAACCTGGCGCCGATCGGCAATCCGGGTGGCGGCTGTCTGAATCCCCCTTGTGCGAACATCACTCCTACACCAGGACAGCCCACTTTTGTGAACCCCACCAACAACCAAGTGGAATTCAGTTGGAACACCGACTGTAACCATTTGAATACACAGAATGGTTGCGGAACCTTCCGAAACTCCTATTCCTTTGCTCTGAGAATGGAGGACGACTTCTGTCCGGCTCCAGCCATCTCCATTGCCACTTTGAAAGTAACTGTGGTAGCCGATCCTTCAGATCCGCCACAGATGGGTTGTGTAGGCTACGATCCTTCGGGCGGGATCAATGTGACCTGGACGGCACCAGTCGATACGGGCTTCCGTTTTGATAAATACATCATCTACTTCAAGCCAGCTAATACGCCCGGCGCCGTTTTCTCTGCGGTGGATTCCAACTCGAATTATGCGGCCACTTCAGCTCTGTTGAACGGCCTGCCCAACAATGGAGATGGAGAGTATTTCATGCGGGTCAGAGGAATGTGTGGCTACTTGAGTGTACCCTCGGATACCTCGGGCATCATTGTCATGAATTTGACGACTTCGGCTCCCCCAGTCTCCTCCGCCATGCTCGATTGGAATCGGATCGGATCGGGTACGACCTATGAGGTATGGGCAGAATCGCCTCCGGGAGCAGGCAACTGGACCATGATCGGTACCACCACAGATACAAGTTATCAGGTTCTGGCTTCTTTCTGTAACGCACCTGTCAGTTTCCAGATACGCATACCGCTGGGTGTAGGTGGAACTTGTGGCTCAACGGTGGACAGTGCCATTTTCTTCGATAATGTGAACGACGACATCATGATCATCGATTCGGCATCAGTGGGCGCTGGTGGACTTGCAGAACTCAGTTGGCAAGACTCACCCAGCGGAGATGTGATCGAATACTATGTGCTTCAGATGGATCCAGCCACTCTTTTATTCAATGTGGTGGATACGGTTCCAATTGGCACGGCCATGCCTTGGATCAACTTGAATTCCAATGCGACGACCACGCCAGAGGTCTACAAGGTGGTGTCCATAGACAGTTGTGGCAACCAAAGCGATGATGTTCAGGTGATACGGCACAAGACGATGTTCCTAAAGAATTATCTGGATAAGTGTACGGCGACCAATAGCCTGACCTGGACACGCTATGAAGGGTTTACTGCAAACCTCTACAATGTGATGGTACAAGTCACCGATCCGGCGGGCAACCAAAATCCGCCTGTACTCTTGAACAGTCAACCGTCCAATGACTCGACCTACATCCATTCTGGTTTGCTCAATGGATACACGTACTGCTACTTCATACGCGCCATGGACACGGTCAACAACGTAAGCGCAGTGAGCAACCGGATCTGTTTTCAGGCAGATGTGCCCAACAAATCCAAGCTCATGTATCTAGCAGATGTGTCGGTCCAGAACAGCAGCATCGAACTCTTTACCTTCATTGATGGAACAGCCGATGTGGTGTCCTACGACATTGAACGTTCCGACAACCCCGTGGGTCCTTTCATTTCACTGGGTCGTGTACTCAAACCAACGGGCGCTCCGTATATCATCGAGTACTCAGATTTCTCGGCGGACTTCACTGGCAAGAAATACTGGTATCGGGTTTCGGCCTTGGATTCATGTGGCGCACGTGATACTGTGACCAATGTCTCTCGGAACATTCTTCTGCAGGTAAACAATGAAAAAGGACTTTCCAATCGCCTTGTTTGGAATCCCTATACTGAGTTTGCTGGAGAAGTCGGAAGCTATACGGTTTGGAGAAGCGACAACGAAACCTATGGATTCACTGAGGTCGCCACTGTACCGGGTACGGACACGGTCTACATGGACTTTTTCTCCACCGAGGCAGATCCCGACAATGGTCGCTACTGTTACTATGTCGAGGCGAACGAGATCAACAACCCATTGAATTTTGTAGGCTTGGACGGACAGCCCTTCAAGTCGCGGTCGAATGTGGACTGTGATGTGGTGAAAGCCCGAATCTTTTTGCCAACGGCCTTCCGTCCGGGCAGCGACAATCCGGACAATGCGCTCTTCGGGCCGTCTGCCGTTTTTGAGACCAGTGTATACAAATTTTTAGTCATGAATCGCTGGGGTGAGGTGGTGTTCAGTACGTCGAATCCAGACAAGAAGTGGGATGGAGTCAGCAGCTCAGGGATGTTGGCACCTGCCGGGGTGTATATGTACCTGATCATTTACGAATCCCTTGAGGATGTGCCCGTGGAGCAGCGAGGCCATTTCAATCTGATACGATAAGGGCAGCAAATCTTGTTTGCAAAAGCCGTCTGAAAGGACGGCTTTTTTTGTTTTGTGCCTGATCGAGCACAGTATATTTGCATGCAATCTGAAGATTGCGCCATGAATTCTTTTACTCAACCTATCATCGGCGAAGGATTGACCTACGATGATGTCCTTCTCCTTCCTCATTTTTCCGACATTCTTCCGCGTGAGGTCTCCATAGCTTCACAGTTCACACGAGGCATTGGACTGCAGGTTCCGATTGTGAGTGCGGCCATGGATACCGTGACCGAATCGGTATTGGCCATTGCCATTGCACAGGAGGGCGGGATAGGTGTTCTCCACAAGAACATGACCATCGAACAACAGGCCATGGAGGTGCGAAAAGTGAAGCGCGCAGAGAGCGGGATGATCCTCGATCCAGTCACCTTATCGGAGGAAAACACCATTCGGGAAGCCAGGGAAATGATGGCCGAATACAAGATCGGTGGCATTCCCATCATCGAGAACGATCGAAAGCTCATCGGCATTATCACCAACAGGGATCTGCGGTTTGAAAAGGCAGAAGAGAAGCGCATTGGCGAGGTGATGACCCGCGAAGGACTGATCACCACGCATCCCAATACGTCCATGGAGGAGGCGGAGCTGAAACTGCAGGCCCATAAGATCGAGAAGTTGCCCGTGGTCAACGGTCAAGGACATTTGGTCGGACTGATCACCTACAGAGACATCAAAAAGCAAAGGGTAAAGCCCAATGCCAATAAGGATTCATACGGTCGGTTGCGGGTGGCTGCTGCTGTTGGGGTGACCGGTGACATACTTGAACGGGTATCGGCTTTGGTGGATTCGAATGTGGACGCCATTGTCATCGATACGGCCCACGGCCACAGCAAAGGGGTGGGCGAGGCACTCAAACGGGTGAAGGCGAAATTCCCGGATCTGCAGGTGGTGGTAGGCAATATTGCCACAGCGGAAGCGGCCCGATGGCTCGCAGATCAGGGAGCAGATGCGGTCAAAGTGGGCATTGGCCCGGGATCCATCTGTACCACCCGAGTGGTGGCTGGGGTGGGCGTGCCGCAACTCACGGCTGTGATGGAGGTGGCCAAAGGTTTGAAAGACACCGGCGTTCCATTGATCGCCGATGGAGGCATTCGCTACACAGGTGATATCGTGAAGGCTTTGGCTGCCGGTGCGAGTTGCGTCATGCTGGGCTCGTTGTTGGCAGGTACAAAGGAAACACCTGGAGATACCATCATATACGAGGGAAGAAAATATAAGTCCTATCGTGGGATGGGTTCGATAGAGGCCATGGAAAAGGGGAGTAAGGACCGCTATTTCCAGGATGTGGAGGACGATATCAAGAAACTCGTTCCAGAAGGGATCGTCGGCCGGGTGCCATACAAAGGCGAGCTGTCCGAGGTCATGTATCAGTTCATCGGTGGATTGCGTGCGGGAATGGGCTATCTCGGTGCCAAAGACGTAGACGCGTTGCAAGGCCATGCCCAATTCGTTCGGATCACCACGGCAGGGGTGAATGAAAGCCATCCGCACGATGTGCAGATCACCAGGGAATCGCCCAATTACAGCCGTTGAGGAATCTTGTTTTCGGCTGATTACAATCCGTATTTTTGGCCACCTTTAATCATTATCAGACGATGAAGAATTTCATTTTGTCCCTATGTGTTTTGTCCGTCCTCGCAGCGGAGGCCCAAGTGTCTCCGGTACTGTTCACTGTTGATGGCAGAGAACAGGTGACGGCTGAAGAGTTCACTGCGGTCTTCAACAAGAACCGGGAGATCGGCGAACAGATCGATCCCAAGACACCAGAGGAATACCTGCAACTCTATATCGATTTCAAGTTAAAGGTCCGTGAGGCAAAGGATTCGTCCATGCATCTGCGCGCTTCCTTCATCAATGAGCTGCAGGGCTACAGGGCCCAATTGGCCAAGCCCTACTTGACGGATCAGATGTCGGAGGAGGCACTCGTTAAAGAAGCCTTTGAGCGCATGCAGGAGGATGTGAAGGCCTCTCATATCATGATCTATGTGGAGGATTTCAATAATGCTGGCGATACGGCCAATGCTTGGAACGAGATCAGCGATGCCTATGATCAGGTACGTTCGGGACGAATGACCTTCGAGGAGGCTGCACAGGTCCTCAGCGACGACAGCTATTCAGCCAAGAATAAGGGTTCGCTCGGATGGTTCAACGTCTTTGGAATGGTCTATGAATTTGAAAGTGCGGTATATGGTCTTGAAATAGGAGAGATCTCCAAGGTGTTCAAGACGCCTTTCGGGTATCACTTTGCACGTCTCGATGCGAAACGTCCGGCGCGCGGAAAGGCGACGGTCGCCCATCTGATGCTCATGCTTCCGGAAGATTCCCAGCCGCTTGAGCAGGCGGAGACCGAGCGGAAGATCAAAGAGATCCACGGCATGCTCACTGCAGGCAGCCTGAGTTTTGGAAATGCCGTGCTCCAGTTCTCAGAAGACAAGACATCCAAGGGCCGGGGAGGATTGCTTCCCGAGTTCGGGCTCAACGATATGGTGGGCAGTTTCGAGGATGCAGCGTTTGCACTTCAGGATTCGGGTGCCCTTTCAGCGCCTGTGCGCACACCCTATGGCTGGCACATCATCCAGCTGATCAAAAAGGAGCCTTTGCGCACATTTTCCGAGATGGAGATGGAGTTGCGCGGAAAGATCAAAAGAGACGTACGGGCCGAAGTTTCCCAAGATCGATTCATCGCACGACTGGCCAAGGAATATGATTGGCGACTGGACGAACGTACGCTGAAGAAAGTGGCCAAGGAGTTGGACGGTTCGGTCGGGCCCAGTTGGACACCCTCAGAAAAGCAGCTGGAAGATCCCCGCATCATTGCGCGTTATGCAGACAGTGCGGTCACCGTCGGCGCACTCATGGGCTATATCGGTACCGGTAGATCCAATTTCAGTTCGAGCAGTTCCATGCGCTTCATTCTCGAAATGTATCTGGAGATGTATGCTGAAAAGTGCCTTTTGGCCTATGAGGATGCCCAACTCGAAAAGAAATACCCAGAATTCAGATTGCTGATGAATGAGTACAGGGACGGTATTCTGCTCTTTGATCTGACCGATCAGCGCATCTGGTCACGAAGTATGAGCGACAGCCTGGGTCTGTATACCCATTTTGAAGCCAACAAAGAAAACTACCGTTGGGATGTTCGGCACCGATACACCACCTACGACTGCGCCTCAAAGAAGATCGCCAAGAAGGTGCGGAAAAAAGTGTTGAAGGGTACGGCAGACAGCCTGCTGCTGGCCAAGTACAACGAGAAGAGTGTCTTGAACCTTCAGATCGATAAAAAGACAGAGGAAAATGCACCGTCCACAGTAAGCGGTCTGAATGTATTGGAAACAGGACCCATCAGGGAGGTCAATGGCCGTTATCAATTCATTCAAGTGACCGAAGTCCTTCCCGCCGGCTACAAAAAGTTGGAGGAGGTGAAGGGTCTTGTTGCCGCGGACTATCAGAAACTCCTGGAGACCGAGTGGGTGAAAAGCCTTCGTTCGGCCTATCCTGTAGTGATCGATGAGAAGGTACGCGATGCGGTCATCCAAGAACTGAGCCGTTGAGCCACAGAGCGATCAGATATTCTTTTATCCTGCTGGTCGGTCTGGCCACATCCTGTGACCGGCTTCCATGGAATTCCGAGGAGCGAAAGCCCCTTGCCCGGGTGCAAGACGCTTTTTTGTACGCAGATGAAGTCTCGGAGATCTTGCCATCAGGGCTCAGAGGAGCGGACAGCCTCGATTGGTTCAGACAATACACCGATCAGTGGGTTCGCAACCGAGTGCTCATCGATCGGGCGGTGTTCAATCTTGGGGACGAGGTAACGGGCATTGATGAATTGGTGGAGCGTTATCGGGAAGATCTGCTCAAATACAGATATCAGGAAGCCATGCTGCAAAAGCTTCTGGATACAGCCATTACAGAGCAGCAGATCCTCAACTATTTCGAAGCGAACAGTGCCAATTTCGAGCTCAAGGAAAATATCGTTCGGGCCGCTTATCTGGTTACAGTGCCTGAAGCCCCGGATCTCAAGGAGGCCAAAAAGATGCTCCAGTTGGGAACGCGGGAAGACCTTGTGCGTTTGGAAGATTACTGTTTGAAGTATGCCTCGGGCTTTGGTCTCTCCGATAGCACCTGGATGTCCTTTTCGGAGTTGTCGCGGAAGGTGCCCATACAGACCTACAACCAACAGCAGTTCTTGAAGAAGAATTCCTTTGTGGAAATAGCAGACAGCACACGCATCCACTTGCTCAAGATCTTTGAATACCGCATCAAGGATGGCCTGTCTCCGCTGCCTTACGTTCGAACCACCATCCGAAGTATTTTGCTCAATCAGCGAAGGAGAGATATTCTGGAAAGACTGGAGAGAGATCTGCTGGAGGAAGCACTTGAAAAAAAAGACTGTGAGCTCTATGAATAGCCGTTGGACGTTTTTAGGCTGTGTATTCAGCGCCCTTATGCTTCAGGCCCAGCCGGAACCTGTGGTCGTTGAGGGCATTGCGGCGGTCGTCGGCAAAAACATCATTTTGGTCTCGGATTGGGATCAGCAGATCCAAAGCGTTGGTCAGCAAAGGCAATCGATGGGGGAGGATGCTCCTTCCGATTGTCAGGTCTTTGAGGATATGCTGTTCGAAAAGCTGCTGATCCATCAGGCAGAGATCGATTCCATTGAGGTCGGTGAGGACGAAGTGGAATCCACCATCGATCGAAGAATTGCCATGCTCACCGAACAGATCGGTTCTCAGCGCAAAATGGAGGAGTACTACAACAAGAGCACCGTTGAGATCAAGGAAGAGATGCGCGAGTTGGTTCAGGACCAGCTTTTGGCGCAGCGCATGCAGGCCACGATCACAGAAGGAGCTGAGGTCACCCCATCGCAGGTCAGGAAGTTCTATAAAGACATTCCAGAAGACAGCCTTCCGCTGATCAACACGGAGGTGGTCGTGCAGCAGATCGTGAGGTATCCGAAGGTCACCGCTGACGCCAAGCGATCGGCCATCGAAAAACTGAACGGATTTCGGGAGCGCGTGGAAGGCGGAAGCAGTTTCAGCACCTTGGCCATCCTCTACAGCGAGGACCCGGGAAGTGCAAAGAACGGAGGAGAATACAAGGCCATCCAGCGAGGTCAGTTCGTCAAGGAATTCGAGGCCATAGCCTTCAATCTTCAGGCAGGGGAAGTATCCGAACCTTTCGAAACGGAATACGGCTACCACATCATCCAACTGATCGAGAAGCGAGGAGAGGAACTCGACCTCAGACACATCCTGGTCAAGCCGAAGATCTCCGATGCCGATCTCAATGCAGCTCGTAGCACACTGGACAGTCTGAAGGCTCAGATCATCAAGGGCAGCATCAGCTTTGACGATGCGGCTTTTCAATTCTCGGAAGACGAGGACACGCGTTTCAACAATGGGCTGCTGATCAATCCGCAGAGCGGAGATTCGAAATGGGACATCAGTCAGTTGGACCGGAGTTTGTTCTACGCCATTGAGGATATGGATCCGGGTGAGATCTCCAAGTCGAGTCTGATGCGCAGCAGAGATGGAAAAGAGGCTTTCAGGCTCGTTCTGCTCGTCGACCGCACACAGCCGCATCGGGCCAATTTGAAAGAGGATTATTCCCGTCTGCAGATGATGGCCACCATGCAGCGCAAGCAAGAGGTTGTAGAGGAATGGGTGGCTGAGAAGATAAGAGAGACGGCCGTGAAGATCAGTGCAGACCTGGTGCCCTGCAGCTTTCATTACGACTGGGTCCGCAACGAACAAGATTGATGGAATGAACGAAGTCGAAGCCGTAAAGCAGTTACAAGAGAAGTATCAGGCACTCCGTAAGGAGATCGCCGAGGTCATTGTCGGTCAGGATGAAGTGGTGGAGCAATTGCTTCTGGCCATGCTGTGCAAGGGCCATGCACTCCTGGTCGGGGTCCCTGGTCTGGCAAAGACCCTGTTGGTGAACACGGTCTCCCGTTCGCTGGGCATGCAATTCCAGCGCATCCAGTTCACCCCCGACCTGATGCCCTCGGACATCGTTGGTTCGGAGATACTGGGAGAAGACCGAAAGTTCCGGTTTGTGCCCGGCCCCGTCTTCTGCAATATGCTTTTGGCCGATGAGATCAACAGAACACCGCCCAAGACCCAAAGTGCCCTTTTAGAGGCCATGCAGGAACGCTCGGTGACCGCTGCCGGAAAGACGCACGCCATGCCCGACCCTTTTTTCGTTTTGGCCACGCAGAATCCCATTGAGCAGGAGGGAACCTATCCGCTGCCTGAAGCGCAGCTCGATCGGTTCATGTTCCAGATCAACGTGGATTATCCCGCTTTTGAAGAAGAGGTGCAGATCGTAAAGGGGACCACGGATGATTCGGTCCGCGAGGTCAGTGAAGTACTCAATGGCCAGCAGATGCTGGATTTTCAGTCCCTCGTCCGCAAGATCCCTGTTACGGACAGTGTATTTGAATATGCCGTTCGCGTCGTGTCTCGTTCACGGCCTGAAGATCCCAATGCCCCGGATTGGGTGAAGAAATACATCTCCTGGGGAGCAGGACCCCGTGCGGGCCAATTCCTCATCTTGGGTGCAAAGGCAGTGGCTGCCGTCAATGGAAAGTTCGCCCCGGACGAAGCCGAGGTGCGGAGGGTGGCGATCCCAATCCTCAGGCACCGCATCGTCCTGAACTATGAGGCGGAGGCAGCGGGTCTGAAGGTGGAGGATCTGATCGAGCGTCTGCTCAAGATCGACTGAACAAGTTGTATTTGAGAATGCAATAGATGGCGCGGAAGCCGTCTTTCCATCCGATCTTCTTTCCTTCGTCAAAGGTTCTTCCGTAATAGGAGATCCCGACCTCGTAGATCCGCACATTCGGAATGCGGGAGATCTTTGCCGTGACTTCGGGCTCAAAGCCAAACCGATTTTCCTTCAGTTGGATGCGCTGGATGAGTTCTCTTCGGAACATCTTGTAGCAGGTTTCCATGTCACTCAGGTTCAGGTTGGTGAGTGCATTGCTCAGGGTGGTCAGGAACTTGTTTCCGAACGAATGCCAAAAGAAGAGAATGCGATGCGCCTTGCCACCGGCATAACGCGATCCATAGACCACATCGGCATGACCGTCCAGCAGGGGCTGAAGAAGCAAATTGTATTCGTTCGGGTCGTATTCGAGATCGGCGTCCTGGATCACCACGAAATCGCCTGTAGCGTGTTCGATGCCCGTCCGTAGGGCTGCTCCTTTTCCTGAATTCCGATCGTGTCTGAAAAAGCGAATGCCTCCATCCGGATGCTTCTCACTGTAAGCCTGTATGAAAGCCGCCGTACCATCACTGGAATGATCGTCCACGATGATCAATTCCTTTTCCATACCACCGGTCAATTGAACTTCCCGAACGCGGTCGAGGATGGCCGCAATGGTCTTTTCTTCGTTGTAAGCCGGAATGATAACTGAGAGTTTCAACAGCGCAATTTCAAGGAGGCGCAAGATAGGCAATGAGGCCCGTGTTGATGGGCGGCACTTTTTGGTTTTTCTTTGTCTTCAAAGGATAGGTCTATGGATTCCGGAGTCCCACAAAACGGCGTGTTGAAAAGCCTGGAGCAAAGCTTTGCGAAAGGCCGATGGGACCTTTGGGTAGTGACGGGGATCGCAGCACTCATGGCCTTTCTGCTTTACGATTTCAAAGTGAGCGAAGGCGGCGATGATTCTGCCTATGTATCCCGGGCATTCGATCTTCTCAAGATCGGTCGGTTCCCCAGTTTTCAGGGCCCCATTTATCCGATCTTCCTTTCCGGTTTGATCGGAGTGTTCGGATTGAAACTGCAGCTGCTGAAGATCAGTTCTGCTGTATTCATGGTCCTGTTCTTTCACTGGACCTATCGATTGCTCCGCACACGCATCCCAATCGTAGCACTTTTCCCCGCCTTTGCGCTGGCCGCCATGAGCCCTTTGCTGCTCTATTTTGCCTCACAGACCTATTCAGAGGCCTTTTTTCTCTTTCTGCTCGCAGGTTTTCTTTCCCTTTTTCTAAGCGCCTTTGTGGACGGCCAAGAAGCGCCTGACTGGAAGGCCCATCTGCTGGCTGCGCTTTGGATCTGGTTGCTTGGAAGTACCCGGACCGTGGGTTATGCCAGTTTGCCTGCAGTTCTTTTGTTCTTGGCCATGGACAGAAATTGGATCTCCATGGCGAAGATCTCCGCATCCTTTTCCGGTGTTTTTCTGGCCATGCAGGGATTGAAGACCGCTCTCTTTGGTGGTGATCTTCTTCAGTTCTCCAGTCAGGGAGGAACTCTTTTGCTGAAAGATCCCTATACACCGACGGATGGTAAGGAAGATGTCGCTGGTTTCATCGATCGATTCATGGGCAATGCCGATCTGTATCTGAGCAAACACTATATGAACTTCTTGGGGCTGAGAAAAGAGTCGGTCCTTCCCAACGGTATCCCTGAGCCGATGCAAGTGGAGCCTCTGTATACCTGGGTCATTTGTTTGCTGCTGGCCGTATCGATCTATTTCACCTGGAAGAACCGGACCCTTCGCTTTCTTTCGCTTTTGACCGTTGGATTCATCACGCTCACCTTTCTCGCGGTCCAGACCCGCTGGGACCAGGCCCGTCTGATCCTTCCATATCTGCCCTTTTGCACCCTGATCATCTTTTCGGGTCTGATCTATTCCGCTTCCAGAATGAAGTCGGGTGGCACTTCACTCCAGTGGGCTTATGTGTTTGGTGTTTCACTGCTTGCCATTTCCCTGATGAACAAGAGCTCGGATCGCATCTCAGAAAGTCAGGCCGAATTCAAGGAAGCCATCTCCGGCAGGCCGCTCGCGGGTTATACACCAGACTGGCAGAATTACATCCTCATGAGTCAGTACGCCACTCAGTTGGTACCAGAAAGCGAGGAGATCGCTTGCAGGAAGGCGGGCATCAGCTTCATTTACGGGGGAAGGAAATTCGTAGGCATCACCAAGATCCCCTTTTTATCCAAAGAGAATGTGGCAGATCTTCCGCGCATAGTCATCCGCATGCAGCAGCTCGACCGATTCACTGATCTTACAGGGCTTGGTCGTGACCGCATTGAACTCATGGCATTTGGTGAGCCAGTGAAAAACAGCAAACTGAAGCCGGATCAATTCTATTTCACCTTTGCACTATCGGATGCAGAGGCATCGAAGATCTTTGCAGCCATGGATTCGGTCGGGATGAAGCACTGGAAAGGATTGGAGCCTTTGGTGTCGCAGTTTGCCAAAACTTATCTGGTCGATCCAGACCAGCTTCTGCGCACACTCAAGGACAAAAATGTACACTACGTTGTGATGGGAAGTTTGAGAAGAAACCCGAATCAGCGATCGGAATTCATCATCAACACCATTCAAAGGTATCTGAGCTACATACAGACCAAATACCCCAATGCGCTCCAGCAGATCCACCGGATCGGAGACCAAAGCTTGGAGCCGGCCAGCCTGATCAAGATCGACTACGCTCAGGCAGGATGGATAGAATAGAAGCAGGAAAGCAGAGCATGGAGTACTACGAGGAGAAAAAGAAGCTGTACCGGGACCACTTCGGTGCAACGGCCACCGACCGGATTCGCTACCGAAAGAGGCATCGTTATTATTGGGATTCCATTACCCAGTATATCAATTATTACCTGCGGGAAGACGACCGCGTATTGGAGATCGGTTGCGGAACAGGCGAATTGCTGGCCCAGGTGAGAGGAGGGGAGAAGAAGGGGGTCGATTTCAGCGCCGAAATGATCGAAAAGGGCAGGGAGCAATTCCCGGACCTGGACCTCGAGTGCATGGATGCAGATGACCTGAACTGCAAGGGCACCTACGATGTGGTGATCCTGTCCAATCTACTGGGTGTTCTTCCAGATATTGAAAAGGCCCTGAGGCAGATCCATCGGGTCACCCATCCGGAGAGCCGGATCATCCTTTCCTACTACAACTTTGCCTGGCAGCCCTGGCTGCGCATTGCAGAAAAACTGGGGCTGAAAAGAAAAGCGCCCCAGCAGAGTTGGTTGTCTCGGCACGATATCACCAATCTGCTCTATTTGGCGGGTTTTGAAGTATACCGCGAGAATACGGACATGCTTCTGCCATACCGCTGGCCGCTGCTTTCTGGTTTATTCAATACCTATCTGGACAAGCTGCCTGTATTGAATCAATTGGGCATGAATCAATTCTTCTTTGCCCGCCCCATTCCAGAAAGGCCGAAAGAGGACTGGGAAAAGGCCTATTCAACGACGGTGCTGGTTCCCGCCCGGAATGAAAGCGGCAACATTGAGAATGCCATTCGGCGTCTGCCTGATTTCGGCAAACACATCGAATTGATCTTCGTCGAAGGCAATTCAACAGACGACACCTGGGAGACCATTCAGAAGATGCAGGCCAAGTACAAGGACAGCCACGACATCAAGATCCTTCAGCAGCCGGGGAAGGGAAAGGGCGATGCGGTTCGTGCAGGTTACGACATTGCCACAGGAGACATACTGATGATCCTCGATGCCGATCTGACCGTTCCACCGGAGGAGTTGCCCAAATTCTACCGGGCCATTGCCTCCGGGAAAGGAGAATTCATCAACGGATGCCGGCTGGTCTATCCACTGGAAAAGAACAGCATGCGTCCTTTCAATATTTTGGGCAATAAGTTCTTCAGTTTGCTTTTCAGCTGGCTGATGGAGCAACCGGTCAAGGACACCCTCTGCGGCACCAAGGTGATGTTCCGAAAAGACTACCTGAAGCTGCAGGCCAACAGGAAGTACTTTGGGAATTTCGATCCCTTCGGGGATTTCGATCTGTTGTTCGGTGCCTATAAGTTGAACCTCAAGATCATCGACTTGCCCATACGCTATCAGGAAAGAGTGTATGGCGATACGAACATCTCAAGATGGAAACACGGATTGCTCCTTCTTCGCATGAGTGCGTTTGCGATGAACAAGATCAAATTCAAGTAGAAGGGAAAGCAGCTGGATCGGGCGGATAATCTGCGCCCTGCTGACTACCTTCGCAGCAAAATCAGCCCCTATGAAGATCAGTGTGATCGGTGCCGGAAATGTAGGCGCCACTTGTGCCGACGTATGTGCACAGAAAGAATTGGCCAATGAGGTGGTCCTCTTGGACATCAAAGAGAATTTTGCGGAAGGCAAGGCGCTCGACATGTGGCAGACCGCGCCCATCAATCTGTTCGACAGCCGGACCATTGGCGTGACCAACGATTATGCCCGCACAGCGGATTCTGAAGTTGTGGTCATTACCTCCGGGCTTCCGAGAAAACCGGGAATGAGCCGCGATGATCTGATCCAGACCAACGCCAAGATCGTCAAGTCGGTCACCGAGCAGGTGATCAAATACTCACCGAATGCCATCATTGTTGTCGTGGCGAATCCATTGGATGTCATGACCTATACGGCATTCCTGACGGCCAAGATCGATCCGAACCGCGTTTTTGGCATGGCGGGTATTTTGGATACAGCGCGTTATCGTGCATTTCTCGCTACAGAACTGAATGTGTCCCCAAAGGACATTCAGGCCGTTCTCATGGGCGGACACGGAGACACCATGGTGCCATTGCCACGCTACACCACCGTTGGCGGTATCCCCGTGACAGAGATGATCGATGAAGAAAAACTCGAGGCCATCATCCAGCGCACCAAGGTGGGTGGCGGAGAGATCGTCAAATTGCTCGGCACCTCTGCCTGGTATGCGCCAGGAGCTGCAGCTGCGCAAATGGTCGAGGCCATCGTTCGCGATCAAAAACGCATCTTCCCGGTCTGCGCATGGCTGCAGGGTGAATACGGAATGAAGGACATTTATCTGGGTGTGCCTGTCAAACTTGGCAAAGCGGGCATTGAGGAGATCATTGAGCTTCAACTCAACGAAAAAGAACGTGCCGAGCTGGAGGGATCAGCGACAGCTGTGCGTGAGGTGATGGGCGTTCTCGACCAGATGGACCTCTTTTGAAATAAGCATCGATCCTTGTACAAAGCCCATCCATCGGATGGGCTTTTTTCATATGCGGGTTCTGTGAGCGTCTTCCGAGCTCTGCTCTGTACAATCCAGACATTGCAGTCCCTCTTCTGTCATCCTCCACGTATTTTGAAGCAGGTCGTCTTCTGTCTCTACAAGGGACAAGGGCGTTTCGAATTCGTTGCCAAAACGGATGCTGTATCCTACAGGCAAATAGATCGTGGCTTTGACCCCCTGAAACCGAAAGAGGCGGTCTTTGTGCAGTGCGTAATAAAGTGGTAATTCCAAAAGGCTGTCGGTCTCATACACTGCGTATTCCGCTTCCAGGGCATTGAGTTGTGCATTTCTTTCAGACCGGCCTTTCGATCGCTTTTCAATTTGGACGAACGGAGCATCGGAGCGCGTTGAAGCGACATCGAACACCACGCGACGGATGTAATGTGATTCCGCACCAATGATCCAACCGTCGATCTCTTCTCCATTGACGGTCATATCCATTTCCACAGGCTTCCCCTCAGGGTCCCGGGCAGCGATCACTTCGATATGCTGCTTGTGGTCGTATTCGAGCATGACCACCTCTTCCGTAGAACCATTCACGCGAAACTCCTGTGCAGCGGAAACAAGTGAAATAACGAAGAGCAGCAGTCCAAGAAGGGACAGGCCAAGGGTAAGCCGTCCGAACAGCGGATTTATGCGCGGCAGTTTGAACAGGCGACGGATGAGTACGGCTGTGCCAAAGAGCAGTGGGAACAGGCAGCAGAGCAGTAAGCCAGAAATGGCTGGATAGTAGATCCAAGGACTGTCGAAAAGGTTCTGAAGAAGATCGACTGCACGGAATGAAGTGCCATTCAGTTCGAAGGATCCGGCCATCCCGATCCCGATCAACAGCCAAAGAAGGAATCCGCCCAATATGATAAGGGCCACACTGAGAATGCGGAGAATGGCCTTGGCGATCAGTTGCAGGATGTTGCCGATGAAGTCGGCTATTGTGCGCGCCATTTTTCCCGCATTATCGAAAAACCCTCTTTTGCGCAGCCGCTCGGTCTGGTCGTCTATGATCTGTCCGGCTTTCTTCAGTTCATCTGAGACGGATCTTTCGATGTTCGACAGATTGACTGCCTCACCGCGCATCTGAAGGCGTTGTGCAGTGGTTTTGGCCCGAGGGATCACAAGCATGAGGATCAGGTATGCAATGACACCTGAACCGGTCCATAAAAGGATGAGAAATACGGCGCGAAAGAGGATGGGGTCAAGTCCGAAGTATGCGCCAAGACCACCGGCGACACCACCGATGATGCGGTTGTCGGGATCTCTGAAGATCCGTTTCTTCGGTCGGATCGTTTCCCCTTCTTGTTCATCTGATGTGTCGGACCCGATACGGTATTCCTCTGGGCTGCCCATGATCTTGATCACGGCCGTCACGTCGTCAATAGAAATGACTTGACGGCCATTGGTCAGTTTCTCTTCAAAGAGTTCGGCCATGCGGGCCTCCACGTCCTGAAAGATCTCCTCGCTTCCTTCCTGATCCTTGAGTGAAGACTGAACCCGCTCCAGGTAGTCTTGCAGCGTGGAAAAGGCATTCTCGTCGATCTGCAGTGATCTTCCGGCTAAATTGATCTGTATCGTTTTATTCATTTGGATATTTAAGTATTTGCCCAACGGCTTTGGTGAGTTGTTTCCAGCTTTCTCCGAGTTCGTCCAAGACTTTTTCGCCTTTCTCAGACAATTCATAATACTTCCGTGGCGGTCCAGAACGGGATTCCTCCCATTTGTAGTGAAGAAGACCTGCATTCTTCAAGCGGGTCATCAGTGGATAGAGGGTGCCTTCCACCACGATCATTTGGTTCTTCTTGAGTTCCTCGATGATCTCGGATACGTAGGCTGGGCCTTCCTTTAAAAGAGCAAGGATGCACATTTCGAGCACTCCTTTCTTCATCTGAGCCTTGCTGTTGTCGATGTTCATGCGAAAGCTTTGAAATGAGGACAGTGAATCATGAGGCAAACATATAATGAAAAATAGTACTATGCAATAAATAGTACCTAACAATGAACTCACTGATAAACAAGTGTGTGGAATTTGGTCAGATCAATAATTAATATTACCTTAACATTGAATTAATAAAACATTAACCCATGAGAGTTTTGCTGATCGTCGTTGTTTTGGGCTTGGGTGCTTGTTCCAGTCAATCATCTTACGCGGGAGCGGAAGAGAGAAATATGGGGAGTGAATACCGCACATGTCTTCATTCGCCGGATTGCCATCTCGTAGGCATGCACGATCATTGCCTGAGTGATAACTGGCAGTGATCCATTAACTTACCTATTTATACTTGATGATCTAGTTCGGTCGACCGGCGATGTAGAATCCATCCGCCAGTCTCCATCCATTCGGGACGGGTATCAATTGAAAATAGAATCTTTCCGTCTGCTCGCTGAGTGCGCCCTGTAAAACCCAGGCCACCCATTGACTTCCGTCCTCTTCCTTGTACTCGATCACTTCCTGTAGCTCGATGTTTTCGTCATTTCGCCAGTTTTCGAGATGGGCGATCAGATCGATGCAGGCTTTTTTGAATTCTTCGGATCGCGCAGCATAGTTTTCAAGTGCGGCATTTTTGAGGTGATCCCTTTTGGTGTCATTGGGTTCTATGTCGTCCACAAATTGCAGATACTCGCCAAGGCGGATGTATTGCTTATGCAGATCGTCCTCGGATCGGCCGTGAAAATGGAAGAGCTCTTCAGCGAACACCTTCGCCTGTGCCTGGCACAGAACTGGGGCCAGCAGCAAAGAGATCAGGCAACAGACCTTCCGTATTTGGTACGCATATAGTCTCTTAGACATTGGATGTAGAGATGGCATTGGAATGCAGGTGTACGGGCAGTGTCGTATCGCCTGTGGTCGGGTTCGGTGAAATCCTCGTTGTCGAGTTCTGAAGAAATCCGAAGAACGAAGGATTCTCGCTCTCCTTGCTCATCGATCAAGGCCAGGAATCCACCGATCCAATACTGAAAGGAAAGCAGCCCGGCTTCCAGGCTTTTCCCCTTTTCGATCGATTCCAATTCACGGACCAGAAAATCATTTAAACGAGCACTTTGTGTGGGGTCTTTCATCTCTTAGGGGGTTGGATGAAGTGAAAAAGGTACTAAAAAAATTATACCTAAATAATTTTATATCAGTCAAGTATGGTTTTTTGAATAAAAAAAAGGCGCACATGGCGCCTTTTCGGTTTGAATGATCAGTAGATCAATTCTCGTCTGGCAAGAACGAAAAGCGCTCTGAATAGTCCAGCATTTGCTCGGTGAAATCATCGGGGTAGGTGACCTCAATGTCAACGATCTGCCCATTCTCCTCGACGGGTACGAGAACAGGATTGATGAAGCCTGCATATGGAGCTACATTGAGTTTTTCGCTCCGTTTCAGAACCTCTTCATGCAGTGCAGGGTCGACCTTGACGCCATAGCGCTCCACCAGGTCTTGTCCGGCTGCATAATCTCCCTCAGATTTGATCCGCTGGATCTCACGGAGCAGATCGCCGAAGATCACCCGAAGTGCGTCGTAATCCTGAACCACGAAGTAGGTTTTGTCCCCGATCTGCTTTTTCTCAATGACGCCTTGCTCTTTTCCCTGCTCATAGGCCCATGCAGCTACGAGTTGTCGGTTGCGCATATGGTCTTCTTCGAGCTCTTCTCCCATCTGAAGTCTGCGAAGCTGCACCATCATTCCGTTGCGGATGTAGGAGTCGTACTCGCATTTTCCAACCTCCAGGCTCTCCATCAATCCAAGATCGATGAGCTTTTGGTCCATCAAAAAGTACAGGGCCACGAGATCTGCCCGGGCCTCTTCCAGAGTGGAGGAGTAGTTTTTCAGTGTTTCTTTCGGTGTTCCCACCCCGGGGTTGAGACGGCCTGAGGCGTGGCCTACGACCTCGTGAAGCGCGGTGTGGAGCTTTCCAGCAACATCTCCATGGGCCTTGGCTCGTTCCACTTCAGCCGTGCTGAAGGCAAATTCTTCCAGGAAGCCGCCGCCGGAAGCTTTGTCGTATGCCCCTTCAATATTTCCAAGACTCACGGACTTACTTCCGTGTTCTGCGCGTATCCAGTTGGCATTGGGCAGATTCACTCCAATGGGCGTGGAAGGAGAAGCATCTCCAGATTCACCGGCCACATTCACTGTCTTGTAGCTGACGCCCACGACATTGGGCTTTTTGTGTTCGTCCAGAATGCTGCTGTTGTCCTCGAACCACTGCACATTCTCGCTGACCACCTGCATGCGCGCAGAAGCATCAAAATCCTTGATCTGTACAATATTCTCGTAGGTTCCGCGCATGCCCATCGGATCGTTGTACACTTCTACAAAGCCGATAATGTAGTCGATATCTCCCTCTGTTGCCTTGGTCCACAGTACATTGTATTCGTCCCAGTCGCGCAGGTCTCCAGTGTTGAAGTACTCGACCAATTCGACCAATGCTGCCTTTTGGGCCTCATTTTCTGCAACTTCTGAAGCCTTGCTCAACCAGTAGCAGACCTTCTCCAGTGCTGGGCCGTAGAGTCCGCCCACCCGATACACTTCTTCCTTCAGGCTTCCATCCTCCGAACGAACCAGTTTTGAATTCAGGCCGTAGGAGACCGGACGAGGGTCTGTCTTGTCTATGCGTTCCCCGTAATAGGCATCCACTTCCTCTTCGCGCACATCAGGATCAAAAAAGTTGACCGCTGAATTCAGGCAGAGGTCGCCATTGGAATCCTTGGAAACTTTCTTGTTCTCCTGTTCGGGATCGAACATCATATCGATGACCTCTGCTTCCAGTTCGTGGCCTGTTTCCTTAAGCATCTCTTCAAGAAAGGCGCGATCGAAGCCGGGCATGAATTTTTGATTGGAATAATGATGGTGGATCCCGCTGCTGAACCAGACCCTTTTGGTGTATTCCATGAATGCAGCCCACTGTTCACTTTTTGTATCGCCTTTGTACTGTCGGACGATGTGTTCAAGGGCTCTGCGAATGCGCAGATTGTAGCGGTGGTTCTGATCATATGTGATGTCCCTGCCGCTCAGTCCGGCCTGCGTCAGGTAAAAGACCAGTTTCTTTTGATCCGTGCTGAGTTGATCGAAACCGGGCACCTGATACCTCAGTATGCGCAGATCGGCGAATTGCTCGGTCTGCCATTTGAATTCTTCTGCTGCCGAGGCTTGGTTTTCTTCGGCTGGATCTGCTGCCGGGCTGCCACACGAATGCAGCAATAGGATTCCTGAAGTAAGGGCCATGGTAAAAAGGCGTTTGGTCGTAGTGGTCATGGGGATCTTTGATTTGCGGCTAAAATAAAGACTTGAGCAAGGAGATTTGATGCCCAACGAAATTCGAGTTGAAATCCCTCCCGTACGGAGCAGCAGAGGGTTCGCAGATCGATAAAGATCTCAACGGATATATGGAGCAGGCGCCTTTTTCCGTTAAAAACAATTGGTAGAGAAGGGTGGAAGCCGCTTTTCAGGCACGTATTTTTGAGTTTTACGCAGTTCATTGGCCAAAAAGAAAACACGCAGCAAAAACCGAAGCATCCGTTTATCGGAGCTGAAGAAATGGGCTGAAGACCAGACAGTTCGTTTGGCCATTGGTCTGTTCCTTTGTTTTGCCGGGCTCTTTTTGGCCGGAGCATTCCTTTCTTATCTCTATCACTGGCGCACAGACCTCAGTGAATTGAGCGGCTCCTTCTCAGAATTGCTCGATCCCGAACACGAAGTGATCAATCTCTTTGGAAAGTTGGGAGCAGCTGTGGCACATACCCTCATCTACAGAGGATTCGGCCTGGCCTCTTTTTGTGCCGTCTATCTCCTTATTCGCCTGGGCAGCTGGGCGGTCCTGGATCGCCGGGCGCACTTGGGTCGGGACATACGTTACGCACTCTACGCCTTGGGATGGGGAGCTGTTGCCTTGTCCGGATTCAGCATTTCCGGTTTTCTGCCCTTGGGCGGTATGGGCGGAAGGAATGCCTACTTGTTCCTCACCGTTCAACTCGGTCCGGTGGGGGTTCACTTCTTGATCTATGGACTGCTCGTGGTCTTCCTGACGCTTCATTTTCGCTGGACGCTTCCCAAGTTGCGCATTGCTCTGGATGCACTGCTGAGTAAGATCCGAAAAGCACCCAAAGAGACAGAGGAGAATGGCGAAGCGGAAGGCAACGATACCCAAGAAGAGGATGTGGTCGTGGAATGGGAGGAGACAGAAGAGAAAAATGAAGAAACCGAAGAAGCTACCGGATCCAATATTTCTGTTGAAGTGGAGGAGCCGGAACAAGAGTCCGAAGTTGTTGAGCCCTCTGCAAAAGAGGAAGAGGCAGACGCAGACGATGATCTGGTCATCGAGATAGAAGAGACCCAGCAGGAGGAGGAGCTCGATGTACGTGCACACAAAAAGCTGATCAAAGAAGTCGGATACTACGACCCCAAACTCGACTTAGGGAGCTTCAAAATGCCCGGACTCGATCTGATGAAGGATTATGGCAATTCCAACATCACCATCGATCAGGACGAGCTCGACAGCAACAAGAAACGCATAGTGGATACCCTGGCGCACTACAAGATCGCCATCGACAAGATCAAGGCGACGATCGGGCCCACAGTTACCCTGTACGAGATCATCCCTGCACCCGGGGTCCGCATCTCGAAGATCAAAAATCTCGAAGACGATATTGCTCTGAGCCTGAGTGCAGAGGGCATACGCATCATTGCGCCCATACCCGGGCGCGGTACCATCGGTATCGAGGTGCCCAACGCCAAGCCCAAAATGGTGGCCATGCGGACGGTGTTGGCCTCCGAAAAGTTCACCAAATCCGATCATGCACTTCCGATCGTCATTGGGAAAACCATTTCCAATGAGACCTATGTCACGGACCTGGCCAAAATGCCCCACCTGTTGATGGCGGGTGCGACCGGACAGGGAAAGTCCGTGGGTTTGAATGTGATCCTCACTTCATTGCTCTACCGAAAGCACCCTTCGGAAGTGAAATTTGTTCTTGTCGACCCCAAAAAAGTGGAACTCACGCTTTTCAATGTGATCGAAAGACACTATTTGGCGGAGATGCCGGGCAATGGAGAGGCCATTATCACCGATACGACAAAGGTGATCCACACCCTGAATTCGCTGTGCATTGAGATGGATCAGCGCTATGAGCTTTTGAAGAACGCCATGGTGCGCAACATCAAGGAGTACAACACCAAATTCAAGGAGCGCAAACTGAATCCGGAGGAAGGACATCGCTATCTGCCCTATATCGTTCTGGTTGTGGACGAGTTTGCGGACCTGATCATGACCGCCGGCAAGGAAGTGGAGACGCCGATCGCCCGTTTGGCTCAACTGGCCCGGGCCATTGGGATCCACCTGATCATTGCCACTCAGCGGCCTTCAGTGAATGTCATCACCGGCATCATCAAAGCCAATTTCCCTGCGCGCATCGCCTTTCGCGTGACTTCCAAGATCGATTCCCGGACCATTATGGACGCGGGTGGGGCCGAACGGCTGATCGGAAAGGGAGATATGCTCATCAGCCTTGGAAACGAAGCCATCAGGCTTCAGTGCGCATTTGTGGATACACCGGAGATCGAGAAACTGGTCGAATACATCGGCGCCCAGAGAGGATATCCGACTGCTTATCAGCTCCCGGAGTACGAGGCCGAAGAATCCAGTGGCGCTTCCGACATCGACCCAGCAGACCGCGATGCCATGTTCGAGGAAGCTGCACGACTCATCGTCATTCATCAACAGGGTTCCGCTTCGCTTTTGCAGCGAAAACTGAAATTGGGCTACAACCGTGCGGGCCGTATCATCGATCAGTTGGAGGCAGCCGGCATCATTGGGCCGTTCGAGGGAAGCAAGGCACGGCAGGTGCTCGTTCCGGACGAGTTGTCCTTGGAACAGATATTGAAACCAGACGCATAAACGAATTCATGGCCCGCGTCCTGTTTTTCCTTTCCACCCTTTTTTATCTCTCTGCTGCTGCACAAAGCAGCCACGAGCAGGCACGTGCCTTACTCGATGAATGCAGACAAGGGATCAGATCCCTTCCTCAATTGGAAATGCATTTCACATGGTCTGTCTGGAAGGCGGAGGCGCTGGAGGCATCCAATACTTCCGAGGGGGTCCTTCAAATAGCGGCAGATCGCTACCGATGGAAACTGCAGGACATCGAACAGATCTGCGATGGAGAACGCGTCTTCACCATTCTTCATGAGGATGAGGAAGTCCAGATCCACGAGATAGATGCTTCCAATGGCGATAAGGGAAGTCATCCGCTGAAGATCCTCGATTCCTATGACAAAGGCTATTCTTTTCGCCTCGGAGGGCGGGAAGATGCAGATGGCGGGAAAGTGCAGTTCGTTGTTCTTACTCCGCATGCATCGGAGGTCCTCAGAAGGGTGGTCATTGGGATCCGTCTTCCTGACAAACAGCTTCATTCAGTTGAACAGTGGATGCGTTCGGGCGAGCGCATGAAGACGGAAGTCGACAGGTATGATGCCAGCACACCTCTTGATGCATCCGTACTGGAATTCTCTGCTGAACGCTTCCCCGATTACTACATACCAAGGGATTGAGCGTCCTGCACCGATATATCATCCGTTCATTCATCGGTCCTTTTTGTGCGACCTTTTTGGTGATGATCTTCTTCTTGCTCATGCAGTTCCTGTGGAAATACATAGACGATCTGGTGGGCAAAGGAGTGGAGTGGTATTACCTGATCGAGCTGCTCTTCTATACATCCGCCAGCCTGGTGCCTTTGGCACTTCCCATTTCAGTGCTGCTGTCCAGCCTGATGACCTTTGGCAATCTCGGTGAGCACAATGAGCTGGCCGCCCTGAAGTCTTCCGGAGTGGGTTTGGTGCGGGTCATGCGTCCGCTGATCTTTCTGATGCTCTTCATCTGCGGCTCGGCCTTCCTCTTTTCGAACTATGTGATGCCTGTGGCCAATCTCAAGGGCGAGACCTTGCTGCGTAATATCTCCACCAAAAAGCCGGCCCTGAACATTCGGGCAGGTGTTTTTTATGGAGGGATCGAGGGCTTCAGCATCAAGATCGGAGAGAAGTATGGTCCGGATCGCAAGCTGTTGCGAGAGGTCTACATCTACGACCACACCTCGGTGGAGGGCAAGCGAAAAGTAATAGCTGCCAAGCGTGGGGCCATGGATCTGACGCCTGACGAGCGCTTTCTGCTGATCGATCTTGAAGAAGGCACTTCCTATGAAGAGGTGATCCCAGGCAACCGAAAAGACCGCATCCGACATCCCTTCATTCGCTCCTCATTCGATCGGGCGCGCATACGATTCGATCTTTCTTCTTTCCAGTCAGGCGATCTGCGTCAGGTGCGCCAAAAGAGTTTTCAGATGCTCAATATCGATCAGTTGACCGTGGCATCGGATTCCTTGGGTGTGATCCTGACCGAGCGGAAGGAATCTGTGGACCGGAGCTTTCGTTCCAAATACGGTTTTGAATCCACCGTCGATCTCGAGGGCGACCGCATAGAGGAAGAAGAAGTCGTGATCGCTCATCTCTCGCCAGCAATGAAGCACCGCGCCTTGGAACATGCTCTTCGGTTGGCCAAGACCCAAAGGGCCTATCTGGACCAGCTGTCGGAGGAATTCCATTGGCGCAACAAAGTGATCGCTCGTTATCGGGTAGAATGGCACAAGAAGTTTTCGCTTTCTTTCGCGGTACTCGTCCTCTTTTTCATTGGCGCGCCCTTGGGAGCGATCATACGAAAAGGCGGCATTGGCCTTCCAGTGGTGGTTTCCGTTTGCATTTTCATCGTTTACCACACCATGTCTTTCTCTATGGAGAAAATGGGTAGGGAATTGGTCTGGACTCCGGCTCAGTCCATGTGGACCGCCAGTTTCATTCTTTTGCCCATCGGTATCTTTCTCACGTACAAGGCAGCCACAGACTCTGCACTGCTGAATATGGAAGCCTATCTTAAACCACTGGAAAATCTGAAAGAATGGCTCGCCAGAAGGGGAAAGAAGAGCGACTGAGCATCCTTATTCTTTCCAATAAATCTCCATTTCCGCCCAACGATGGAAGCAGTGTGGCCATTGAGAGCATGGTTCAGGGCTTTGTGGCGCACGGGCATCAGGTGCATTTGCTGGCCATGAATACGCCGAAGCATCCCAAAAGTCCAGCAGACCTTCCAGAGGAACTGAAGGAAGAAGTGGAGTTGACCATGGTGGAAGTGGACAACCGACCATACATGGGAAAGGCGCTGTACAATCTGATTTTCAGCACGAGGTCATTTGCCGTTTCGCGTTTTGATGACAAGGGCTACCGGAAGGCACTTTGCGCTCTGTTGGAGGAGAAACGCTTTGATTTTGTTCAGTTTGAGGGCCTGTCATTGGCGCATTATCTGGGAGATGTCCGAAAGCAGCACAAGGGGCCGGTCATCCTGCGTGCCCACAATGTGGAGTTCCGCATTTGGGAGCGATCTGCAGCGCATGAGAAAAATGCATTGAAAAGGCGCTACCTGCGCATTCAGGCCGAACGGCTCAAGCAGTTCGAGTTGGAGAAGACGGCCCTGTTCGATGCATTGGTTCCCATTACCGAGGTGGACAAGCAGGCGTTCAAAGACCTCGGTATATCGGTGCCCAGCCATACGGCCTTCAGTGGACGCGGGTTTTCAACTTCAGAAGAGAAGAGCAGAGAGGGATCTGCCCGTTTTTTCTTCGTGGGTGCATTCGACTGGCTGCCGAATGCCCAGGGAATGGAATGGCTCCTCCGTGATGTCTGGCCTTTGATTTGTTCAGAAGAACCGCAGGCCGAGCTCCATGTGCTGGGCCGGAATTGTCCGGACGGCTTCAAAAAGGTGAAGGGCGTGACCATACATCCCGATCGGCAGGACGCTTCTGGTTTTTTTCAAGAGTATCAGATCCTGCTCGTGCCGCTCAGATCAGGAAGTGGGCTGCGCATCAAGATCGTGGAAGGCATGAGCCTTGGTAAGGCCGTGGTCTCTACTTCCATAGGCGCCGAAGGCATCCCCTGTGTATCCGGGGTGAATTGTCTGATCGCAGACCAGGCAGAAGAATTTGCAGCGCATGCCTTGCAGCTTTTCAGGGAAGCAGCATTCAGGGAGGAAATGGGCCGGGAGGCCAGAAAAACAGCAAGAAATTATTTCGATCGTGCCAGTATTGGCCGTTCATTGATCGAGTTCTATAAGGAGCTTTGATGATGTGGATCATTTCCATACTATTCATCGCACCCGTGGTCCACAGCTATGTGCTGTACCCACTGTCCTTAAGGCTTTTGGCCGCGCTTCGCAACAACGGATCGAAGAGCGGTGATGATCAGGCAGCTGGGCACCGTCCCAAGCTCAGTTTGCTGATTGCCGCACGGAATGAAGCGGCGGTATTGCCCGGAAAATTCCAAAGCATTGTCGATTCCAATTATCCTTTGACGGACTTGGAGGTCCTGATCGGTTCGGATGCGAGTACGGATGCGACCGCGGCTTTGGTAGGCGAGTGGCAGGAGCGATTCCCCTCCTTTCGTTTGATCGAATTCTCCGAGCGACAGGGCAAGTCGGCCATACTCAACGCTCTGGCGTTAGAAGCCCGATACGATTGGCTCGTCTGCACCGATGCCAATGTGCTGCACGATCCGGATTGCTTCGATGAATTGGTGCTGAAGGCCCAGCGCCAAGGGGCAGATGCAGTGGGTGCAGAGATCCGATACATGGAACATGCTGCCGCGCCTGTGGCCAGTGATGAAGACCGTTTTCTGCGCTTTGAGAACAGACTCAAGAGGAACGAGTCAAAATGCTGGGAAGCGGTGATGGGTTTGGAGGGAAGTTGCTACCTGATCCGTAAAGCAAGCATGCCCGAGCTGCCAGTATCGGCCATTGTAGATGATTTTTATGTGGGCATGTCCGTCCTGCTTGCAGGAGGCAAGGTGCTTTGGAATCAAGATGCCCTGGCATTTGAAGAAGTGTCGCGCTCGGAAGCCGAGGAATACCGGAGGAAAGTCCGTATTTCCAAGGGGAATTTTCAAAACCTCAAATGGTTCTTAAGCCGCGTTCTCTCAAGAGGAGGGCCTGCTGCCTATGCCTTCATCTCACACAAGGTCTTTCGCTGGCTGACACCCGTTTTCCTGCTTGGGAGCACAGTGGCCTTGTCCGTTGCGCTGCTGCGATCAGATGTGCCGTCGGCCATCCTTTGGAGCCTGGGCTCTGCCATTTTCCTGCTCTTCCTTCCACTTGCTCGAAGGCTCCCGCTGCTGCGTTCTCTTCGGCATTGGCTGTTGATGAACATTGCCTTGCTGCACGGCTTAATATTGCATATTCGAAACAAGGGGGGCTATGTCTGGGAACCGACCAATAGAGACCAACAAGGCATTTGACAGCATCGAGTCTGCTGTGGAAGACATCCGCATGGGTCGGATGGTCATCGTAGTGGACGACGAGCAGCGCGAAAATGAGGGGGATCTGGTAGCGGCTGCAGAATGTGTAACGCCTGAAATGATCAATTTCATGGCCTCCAAAGGCCGCGGACTGATCTGTACGCCCCTGCTCGAATCGCGCTGTAAGGAATTGGATCTCAATCCAATGGTTCAGCGAAATACGGAATTCCATCAGACGGCCTTCACCGTTTCTGTCGATCTGATCGGTCAGGGTGTGACCACAGGGATCAGCGCATCCGACCGGGCCAAGACCATACAGTCCTTGGTGGACGATGCAACACGGCCAGAAGACCTCGCGCGTCCCGGGCACATTTTTCCGCTTCAGGCAAAGAGAGGCGGCGTTCTCAGGCGGTCCGGACATACGGAAGCCTCCATCGATCTGGCCCGACTGGCCGGATTGAAACCCGCTGGGGTGATCGTTGAGATCATGAATGAGGATGGCACCATGGCTCGTCTTCCAGAGCTCAGGGTCTTTGCACAGGAATTTGGCCTGAAGTTGATCACCATCGAAGATCTGATCGCCTACCGAATGGAGACAGAATCCCTCATCGACCTGAAAGAGGAATTCACTCTGTCCACTTCGTTCGGATCCTTTCAGCTCAAAGCCTTTGAACAGCGTACCAATAAGCAGCTGCACATCAGTTTGAGCATGGGGGAGTGGGAAGCCGATGAACAGGTGCTTGTCCGCATGCATTCTGCGGCCATGCAGGGCAATGTGTTCCACTTGTTGACCTCGGGGCAGGTGGGCTCACTTGAGCGAGCACTTCGCAGGGTGTCTGAAGAAGGCAAGGGCGTATTGGTCTATATGAATCAGAAAGGAAGCGAAGAAGATCTCCTGAAGCATCTGCGTGCCTACAAAGAAGGCCATGAGTCGCAGGACGATCAGCCAAAGGTGAGTTTTGCAAAAGACGCCCGTGATTTTGGTATCGGAGCGCAGATACTGCACCATTTGGGCGTCAAGAACATTCGCCTGCTGACCAACCACCCCATGAAACGCGTGGGCATTGAGGGCTATGGGCTGCGCATCGTGGAGAACATCCAGATGAAGGCGTAAATCGCTTCAACTTCCTTCTTCCAATCTGCGCATTTCGTCCTTCTCAGCCGAGAAAGGGATATCGGTAGTCCGTTGGAGGGACCAGGGTTTCTTTAATTGTCCGTGCGTTCACCCAGCGCAAAAGATTCAAATAGGAGCCCGCCTTGTCGTTCGTTCCCGAACCGCGCGCACCGCCAAAAGGCTGCTGACCCACCACCGCACCTGTGGGCTTATCGTTGATGTAGAAATTCCCAGCGGCATTTTCCAGGATCCGAGTTGCCTCTTCCGCGGCATAGCGGTCTTTGCTGAAGATCGCACCGGTGAGAGCGTATTCCGAAGTGGAATCCACCAGTTCGAGGGTGCGGTGCCAATCGGCATCCTCGTAGACATAGATCGTGAGCACAGGGCCGAAGATCTCTTCTACCATGGACTTGTACTTTGGATCGCTCGTGACCACCACAGTAGGTTCAATGAAGTAGCCTTGGCTGTCGTCGTACCCTCCGCCGACGATGATCTCCGCATCGGCCGAGGCTTTCGCATGGTCGATATAGGAAGAGATCTTGTCAAAGGCCTTTTGATCGATCACCGCATTGATGAAATTCGAGAAGTCGTCCGGACGGCCCATTTTGAAGGAGGAAACATCCTTGATGATGCCCTCTTTGATCTCGGGCCAGAGGCTTGCGGGCAGATAGGCCCGTGAGGCCGCCGAACACTTTTGTCCCTGATACTCAAAGGCGCCACGGCTCAGGGCAGTCACCACTTCCTGAGGCTCCGCACTGGGATGGGCCACCACGAAGTCCTTGCCGCCCGTCTCTCCCACGATCCTCGGATAGGCTTTATAGGTATCGATCTCACTGCCGATCTTTTTCCAGAGCCCCTTGAAAACAGAGGTGGAGCCGGTGTAGTGGATGCCGGCAAAGTCGGGATGCGCAAATATGACCTCACCGGCGACCGGGCCGGAAACGAAGACCAGATTCACCACACCATCCGGCAGTCCGGCTGCTTTGAAGACCTCCATGATGACCTGAGCGCTGTAGATCTGTGTGTTGGCTGGTTTCCACACGGTCACATTTCCCATCAGAACGGGTGAGGCCGTCAGATTGGCTGCGATCGAGGTGAAATTGAACGGACTGAGCGCGAAAACAAATCCCTCAAGCGGCCGATATTCCATGCGGTTCCAAATGCCAGGTGCAGATTCGGGCTGGCCCTTGTAGATCTCCGTCATGTACTGCACATTGAAACGGAAGAAATCCGCCATTTCGCAGGCTGCGTCGATCTCTGCCTGGAAGGCATTCTTGCTCTGACAAAGCATGGTTGCGGCGTTCATTCGGTCCCTGAACGGTCCGGCCAAAAGATCAGCGGCTTTCAGGAAGATCGCTGCCCGAGACTCCCAGGGCATACGGCTCCATTTTTCCCGCGCAGCCAGGGCTGCATCAATGGCTTGAGTAACGTGTTCCGCCTGTCCGCGATGGAAGTGACCGAGTAAATGTTCTCTTTGATGTGGTGGCCGTATCTCTTCCTTCGCATTCGTGAAAACATCCTTTCCGCCGATGGTCATCGGGATATCGGCCATTTCGTGCATCATCGAACGGTATGTGTTCAATAGGCTTTCCGCTTCAGCACTTCCCGGTGCATAAGGGCGTACGGGTTCATTGACGGCAGTGGGTACATTGAAAAAGGCATTGGCCATGGTCCGTGGAGGTTTCAGTTTGTCTTGCGAACTTACAGTCTATTCATTGACTTGTTCGGGATGGCAGAGTGGTTTTTCAGCCCTACCGCCTGATCAGTGTCTCAGTGAAGGACGACGAGCCGTTCTGCAGCCTCAGTACATAGGTGCCCCGAGGGATCGTCCAATTCGTCTCCAGTCTTTCTCCTGAGCGAAGTCGGCCCTGATGGATCGAACGCCCCCAGAGATCGAAGAGCGTGTAGGTCCAATCGGTCTTTGTGGGATTGGTCAGATACAAAGAAGAGGAGAACGGATTTGGGCCCACTTTCACTGGGAGAGAAGCCCAGTCAGGCTCCGTGCTCAGCGTGCCATTGCTGGCAGCTGGCGTGGGTTGACCGAACAATACCCAAAGCGGCGACCCGTCGTAGGAGCGGCCATAGGAGATGTCTTCTGTTTGCGGGCCAAAAAGGATCATGTCCACAGTGTCGATCTTCCCTGATTCCTCCCTGAAGAGTCCCACCGATTCTCCATCCTTGGACAATTTGAAGTTGCTGTGCCAGGCGTGTACATTGTGCTTCTTACTCGCCCAGATCAGCCTGAATTCACCTGGGGCCATCGTCGCAGCTGGAAGTTGCCATTTCCTCGGATCGGTCAGGTCGTCGCTGAGGAAGTAGTCCGCGAGCCAAATGGGATCGCTGGACAGATTGTGAAGCTCGATCCAGTCGCCAAAATCTCCATCCTCGTCAGAGACGGTCTGCCCATTGTCGGCCATGAGTTCATTGATGATCAGCTCGCCAAGGGGGGCGATCTGATGCATTTCGGGCTGGCAGGGCCTACGCCGCTGGTTCTGCGCTGCATCCGTGGCCACGATCTGGTATTGAATGGAGGCGGGAACCGGCAGATTGACCAGCAGCGTTCCATACACTCCGTTGCCTGCGATCCCGTCGTCGTCCACGCCGTTGTCGCTCAATGTCTTTGTCTGCAGGCCTGTTCCTGTGTCGAATTCGATCTGCACATTGGGTGTTCCCTCGTCTTCCACTCGAACGGTGACTTTCAGCTCATTCGTTGCGCCCGTCCCGCTTATCTGGACATTTTGAAGGATCGGGGCGGCATCGAAGCTGCCCAGCTGGTTCAGGGTATTCGCATGCCGGGCGGACAGGTAGTCGGAAATGGAGTAGTCCACGTGGCCCATGGACTGCGATCCATTGAAACTGTCGAAGAAGTCGGTTTGATCGAAACCGTAGTCGAGCGTGCGAAAACTGTCGCTGGCTGCATAGGTGTCGATGCGGTCTCGGATGGAGTCAAGCTGAAGCTGGGTCTGTGCCTGGGTGAAGACAGCCGTCCATTTTCGCAGATAAAAAGCATAGATCTCCTTGACCTCAGGCAGTTGGAACAGCCTTTGGACCAGGGGAAGATTCATCCCGCTGTTGATCCAGTTCAGTACATCGCGTTGCGCCCAGTCCTTATTCACCCAATCGATGCCCAGGGTGTTGTCCATGTCGTAGGGAATGAAGTGGAATTTGCCCGTGGCGGGATCGTTGTAGAGATAATAATTGTTCTTGTTGTAGGCATAGTTGTCCCAGTGGCCGGTGATCACTTCATAGGCGAGGACCTGCAGAAATCCCTCGAGGTCGAAGAGTTCATCCAAAGCACACTCGAGCTGGTTGAGAGGTGTCTGATCGATCACGGAGATGAGCTGTGCCAAGTCGCTGTAGTCGTCCTCTTGCACATTGGTCTTCAGCTCGTAGGCCCGCCTGCCGTCGGAGCGGGTGAACTTGTAGTCGTTCGGGTTGCTCGAGATGAATGTGAGGTCTGCTGGCCAGACGCATTTGTACAGATTGCCGTCGTCATTCCCGAAGCGCGGGCGCAACCAATCGTCATTGATGTGCTCGATGTGGGTATAAAGCCCGTAGTAGCTTCCATTGATGTACAGCTCGGAGTGCCTGGAGCGGGAGACCGGCAATTCAAGGATCCTTCCCCATTTCCAGCTGAAAAAGGCCCGGCTCATCGAAGGGTCATTGTGCTGCCCGTTCAAATTGATCTTCTTGACGCCTTTGAACCGTCTTCCGTCCTGGAAGGCATTCACAGAGATCTTGAATGATTTTTTTTGGGCATTCCTCGAGGTGTTCCCACGAAGCCTGAAGCCCACATCGTGCAGAGTGTCCGATCCCTGAGCATCTGTGTAGATGGCCGTCACTCGGTACTCGTGGTTGCTGTAGGCATTGGAGGGGTCGAGCAGTGTATTCAAGCTGTCGGTTGGGATCAGTACATCGAAGCGGGAAACATTGTCCGGATCGAAGAGCCGGCCATGGGCAGGTTGAGGATATTGAGCGTGGATCGCTTCAACAAAGAGGATGCACGAGATGAAAAAGAACAGGGCAATAGAAGGTGTACTCCGATCGTGATGATGAGCTCGATCCAAAAGACGGCTCGAAGGATGTGCGTTTGCAGACATTTTTATCGGTCAGTTACTGTTCCTTCTGCTTTGGTCAATTTAGGAAACTCTTTGCCAGAGGTGAGGTCAAAAATGCTCGGTACAGGCTCAGGAGATTCAAAATACGACCGAAAAAACGAGTGTTCTTGTTCATTGCGTTTGCGTCGTTGAACCCATGCATCGAATCAATTCCTCCGCGATCGGAATATCTGCAGGAGCGAGTTCTTTGACGCTGATATCTTTCAAATGGTGCCATTCGGCCGCATCGTGATCGGTCATTCTTCCAATGCTTCCCAATGCGCGGCAGCGGTAGGCCATCAATCGAATGGATCTCCCCGGATATGCATGGACTGAATCCATGAAGTGGTCTTCCACAGCGACTTCCAGGTCCAGTTCTTCCAGCAGTTCGCGTCGGAGTGCTTCTTCCGCCGATTCGTTCTCCCTCTTTCCGCCGGGAAATTCCCAATAGCCCTTCAGATCGCCATTCATTCGCCGACAGAGAAGCAGCCTGTCTTTCTGGTCAAAGACCAGACCGCAGACCACATCAAGAGGTGTTTCTTCTTTGCGATCGGCCATCAGTGGGGCAGTCGGTGCCTCAACTTCCCATAGACAAAGGTGCCCAGCACGGCGCTCAGGATCACCACGGAATACAAAATGAATCCATTCCCCAAAAGGGTGAACAGGGGGCCTGGACATGCTCCGGTGAGTGCCCAGCCGATTCCGAACAAGCTTCCTCCAAACAGATAGCGCGGAATGCTGAAAGCCTTCGGTTTGAATTCAATGGCCTGTCCGTCGTAGGTGCGGATGCCTTTTCTCTTGATCCATTGGACAAAGACAAGGCCGACGCCAAGGGCAGAGCCCATCACTCCGTACATGTGGAAAGAGTGGAAGCGGAACATTTCCTGAATGCGATACCAGGAAATGACCTCGGATTTGGTCATCACGATGCCAAAGAGAATGCCGAGGAGGAGGAATTTGATCAGCTTCATGACTTAAAAGATCAAGGGAAAGAGGAAGTGGGTCATGAGAAGACCGCCCGCAAAAAATCCGATCGCAGCGATCAGGGAGGGCAGTTGCAGGTCGGCCAGACCACTGATGGCATGTCCCGAAGTACAGCCGCCCGCCCAGCGTGTGCCAAATCCAACAAAAAAACCGCCGAGGACCATAACGATCAAGCCTTTGGCTGTCAAAAGGCTGCTCCAGCTGAAAAGATCTTCAGGCAAAAAAGAACCATCGAAGACGATGCCCAGTTCCGACAGTTCTTCAACCGTTCTCGGGTCGAGTTGAAGCGGTTCGGGGCTGCTCAAAAAATGAGCGGCCAAATAGCCGCCGATCACTGCGCCACCCACGAAAACAAGGTTCCAGTTCTGGGACCTCCAGTCGAAATCAAAGAAGTCACAGTTCTTACCCGCACCACCGATCGAACATAAACTCCGCAGGGTGGAACTGACCCCAAAGCTCTTTCCCGTCCACAAGAGCAGGAACATGACCACTGCGATCGACGGGCCGGCGACATACCAGGGCCAGGGCTGACTGAGCAGTTCGATCATGTCGATCGGAATGGAGAATGCCCCCTAAGGCCAGAAAGGCCAGAGAATGGAACTCGGTGAATGGACAAAAAGCTCAGGCTTTTCATTGGATGGAATTTGTACATACGCTGCCTTCTCGTTCGATATCGGTTTCCTGCATGGCCTTGTACCCGCCCAGCACATTGTTGAAATCGCTCACACCCGCCGCGCTCAGTATGGAGGCCGCGATCATGGAACGGTATCCTGCGGCGCAATGCAGATAAAATGGACGGTCTTTTGGGAGTTCATTCATGCGCTGTTCCAATTCACTCAGCGGCACATTGACCGCATCTTGCATATGCTCAGAGGTGTATTCCCCGTTCTTGCGTACATCCACAACCAGGGTCTTTCCTTCTCTATCGGATCGGGCGAGTTCCTCTGCCTGCACTGAACGGATCTTTTGGCAGGGAAGCCCCGCCTGCATCCAGGAGGCCATGCCTCCTTCCAGAAAACCGAGAATGTGATCGAAGCCAACACGGGCCAATCGGGTGATGGCTTCTTTTTCCCGTCCCTGTGGAGCGATCAGGACAATGGATCGGTGGACATCCCGAATGAGTTCTCCAACCCAGGGGGCGAAGCTGCCGTCCAAGCCAATGAACAAGCTGCCCGGAATGTGCCCGTCTCCAAATTCATCCGAACTCCGGACATCCAGAAGGAGTGCATCTCCATGGGTCATCAGCTGCTGGATGTCTTGGGTTCCCATGGGCCGGTAGGCCGCGGCCATGACTTTTTCCAGCGCCTGGGAGCCTTCTTTGTTCAGACGGACATTTTCGGGAAAGTAGGCCGGAGGCGGAAGCAGCCCTGAGGTCACTTCTTCGATGAATTCGGCCTTGCTCATATCCGCCCGTAGTGCATAGTTCACTTTCCTTTGGTTGCCCAGAGTGTCCACGGTCACATTCATCATGTTCTTTCCGCAGGCGGACCCGGCGCCATGGGCAGGGTAGAGGATGAGTTCATCGGGCAGGGGCATGATCTTGTTTCGCAAACTGTCATAGGACATGCCCGCCAGGTCCTCCATGCTCAGTCCGTCCATCTTTTGTGCCAGGTCTGGGCGTCCGACATCACCCAGAAAAAGGGTATCGCCGGTGAAAAGCGCATGCGGTTTTTCTTCTGGATCGAGGAGCAGGTAGCAACTGCTTTCCAGGGTATGCCCCGGTGTATGCAGCAACTGAACCGTCCAGTCGCCGATGGTAAAGCGCTCGCCGTCGCTGGCTATGTGCACTGGGAACTGAGTTTGTGCCCCGGGTCCAAAGACCACTTCTGCTCCGGTCTTGTTCGAAATATCCAGATGGCCACTGACAAAATCTGCATGGAAATGGGTTTCGAACACATACTTCAACTCGGCTTCATCCTCTTTCAGAAGAGCAGCATAGGTTTCCACTTCCCGAAGGGGATCGATCAAAGCGGCTTCCCCTTTGTGGCTCAGATAATATGCACCCTGAGCAAGGCATTTGGTGTAGAGTTGTTCTATTCTCATCCGTTCGAATAATGATTCAGGCCGAAGCGAATTCCATCCAAAAAATAAAGATCGCCATGATCAGGATGAATATTCCCATTCCGGTTTTCAATTTTTTTCCTTCTACAAATCGGCTGACAAAAGATCCCATAACGATGCCCAATATGGTCAATGCGGAAAAGGAAAAGAGGAATCCCCAATCGATGGGCAGGGTGCGGGCATCGCTCAAACCAAATCCAATGAGTGATTTGATCGCAATGATGACCAGTGTGGTGCCCACAGCATTCTTCATTTTCATTCCCGTAGAGGCGATCAGTGCGGGAATGATCAAAAAACCGCCTCCGGCGCCCACCAGTCCGGTAAGCAGACCGACCAAGAGTCCCTGAGTCATCAGGAGTAGGGGTCGGAAGGGCTGCACCTGCTCATGCTCTATTCTTCCTTTGATCATTTGGTAGGCAGCCAGCAACATCAGCAGGGCGAAAAGGCCGAAGATGCCCATCCGTCTGCTCAATGCCCAGTCGCCGGTTTGAAAGAGAATGTCTGGCAGAGCAGGCAATAGAAAATTCCGCGCGGCAAAAACGCCCAAAAGGGAGGGAAGGCCAAAGAATAAGGCCGCCCGCCACTGAATGCGCTTTCTGTGGCTCAGGCTCCCTGCAACCGCTCCAATGCCCACGATGAAGAGGGAATAGGCGGTCGCCATCTTTTCATCCTGCCCAAAGAGATAGGCCAGAACAGGTACAGCCAGTACCGAGCCACCCGCTCCAATGAGCCCGAGGGATACCCCGATAAGGGCCGCCATGATGTAGCCGATCCATTCCATTTCAGTCGGTGTGCAATTTGGGGGTTCAATGGCGAAAATACGGCCGGGAACGCCTTCTCAAATTAGGAATAGGAACGTCCCTGATCGCACGCTCACTTACCGATACAAAAACGCGAAAAGATGGAGCCCAGCAGTTCGTCCGAAGCGATTTCACCGGTGATGTTGCCCAGGTGTTCCAGCGCCCGTCGCATATCCTGAGCGATGAGCTCTCCGCTCAACCGGTCGTCCAGGCCGACCCGAACGGCTGAAAGCGCTTCCAGACTGCTTTGAAGTTCGCCGTGGTGTCGCGCATTGGCCACCAGGCTGTGTTCATTGACCGAAAAATGGGCGCTGCAGGCGCTGCTAATGGCCGACTTCAGTTCAGTGAGCCCATTTTGCATTTTGGCTGAGATCGAAAGGCATTCCCACTTTTCGAAGATCTTCCGGGCTTGCTGTTCAGGGTGGGCATCTGCCTTGTTGAGAACGACGCGAACGATCTTGTCCGGAGCTATTTCATTGAGCTCTTTCAGACTTTGCTGATGTACATCCTCTGTGGCTCCAAGGTCAATGAGAAACAGGATCAGAGCGGCCTGTTCCATCTTTTGATAGGTGCGATCGATCCCCATCTTTTCGATCTGGTCATCTGTGGACCGGATCCCGGCTGTATCGATCAACCGAAATTTCAGACCATCGACCAGGAGCACATCCTCTATGCTGTCTCTTGTGGTTCCCGGCACCTGGCTGACCAGGGCCTTTTCTTCTTGGAGCAGGGCATTGAGCAAGGTGGATTTCCCTGCATTCGGGGCGCCTGCGATGCAGACGGGTATTCCATCTTTGATGGCCTGTCCGGTGGAAAAAGAACTGGAAAGGCGCTCCACCTCGGTTTCAATGCGCAAAAGCAGTGTCCTTAACTGACTTCTGTCGGCAAATTCCACATCTTCTTCGGAGAAATCGAGTTCAAGTTCGATCAGTGCGGCAAAGTCGATGAAGTTCTGACGGAGTTCTTTCAATTGTTTGGCGAAGCCTCCGCGCAGCTGCTGCAGTGCCACCCGGTGGGCTGCTTCAGATTCGGAGGCGATCAGGTCGGCGACGGCCTCAGCCTGTGAGAGATCCATTTTGCCGTTGAGAAATGCCCTTTGGGTGAATTCCCCAGCACGGGCCATCCGAAAGCCATGGCGCATCAGGAGATCCAGTATCTGCTGAACGATGTAACCGGATGCGTGGCAACTGATCTCGAAGCTGTCTTCACCCGTGAAAGAATGTGGGGCGATAAAAGTGGTCAGAAGTACTTCATCAATGCTGCTGCCTTCTTCTCCAATGGATCCGAAATAGGCTCTGTGTCCTTGCCAATCGATCTGTTTCCGGGCATTGGAAGTCGAAAAAATGGCATTTAAGGGAAGCAGACAACCCGCTCCGCTCGCCCGAATGATCGCAAGTGCACCTGAGCCGACAGATGTGCTCAGGGCGCAGACCTTATCGTCCATTTGAGGCAAGGGGTCCATACGGCAAAGGAATGCCCTTCGCGTGAATCTAGGAAACGGCTTTCCAACCGATCTTTTGGAACAATTCGCTGAGATATTTCATGGACATCGGTTTCAGCACATAATCCAGCACCTGTTCAATGGATCGACTGAGTTTGATGTCTTCCGCATTCGGCGATGAACTGACGATCACCACCTTGAGGCTCTGAAGCAAGGGGTACTTCTTCAACTCTTCCAGAAATTCCCACCCGTTCATCACGGGCATGTTCAGGTCGAGCAGAACCAAGGAGTCGTCTGGAGAGGACGTTACTCCCTTTAAATGGTCGATCGCCTCTTTCCCGTTGCGGAAGGAAGAGATGATGTAATCCACTAGCTGGCAACTCTCTATCATCTTTCGGGCAACAGCTTGAAAGACAGGATCGTCATCTACCAAGAGGATCTTTTTCATTTCTGGATTTAACAAAAAGGGAACTGAAGGTATAATTTTTTCATCATCCATGACCTTCTGTAAGAACAGGCAGGTTCAAAACAGACTATGAGAAAATCAATTTCGCCCTTTATATCTGAAGGAAAGGGTATTTCTTTAGAAGCTCCTTCTTGCGTTCAGCTGTTTTTTGCTGCAGCTGGATCGCTTCTTCCGATCGCGGACTCAGAATGCGGTGGTCGGTCAGTTTTAGATAGGCGCGGGCATCGGCAATACAGACCTTCAATTCCTCTGAGCAATGACTTTCCACGAATTCAGAAAAGATCGCCTCAATGCTCTGTTGGCTGGGATGCAGCATATCCTCGGCATAGAAGCGATGGTCCCGCCAAACATCGATCAGCCATTCGTAGGAGGGGAAATAGCGGATGCGTTCGTGCACTTCACAGAGCAAATGGCACAACTCGATCAGTCGTGCTTTGCTGCGGTTGTTTTCCACCAGGCCGTCCCGAATGTGCCGTATGGGTGAAACGCTCAGGAGCACTTCCCGATCTTCATCCTGTTCGATGAATCCAAGTATGCGTTGGCTGATTCGCTTGTATAGCTCTTTTGGATCTGCCAGTTTTCTTGTGAAATTCTGCGCGGGGAGTTTGTGGCAATTGGCCACTTCCCGCTGGTCTTTTTGAAAAAAGAAAGAGGTGCCAAAGGTCAAAATGAGCATACGCGCATTGGAAAATGCCTGGCGACCGATGGTCAACTGACGGCCGAGTGTTTCTTCAAAGGCAGACCGATCCGGATGGCTCAGCGAACCGTGGCAATCGAAGTGCCGCCAGAGATCCAGGTGTTCAAACACATCTTGTGGCAGAGGATCCCCGCTCAAATAGCCCAGCTGCCGTTCGATACTGAAGGCATCGAAGGTGATCCCAAAAGGATTGATCGATACAGGCATGCCCAGCCGTTCCATCTGCCGTCCGAAGGCATCGGCAAAACATGACCCCATACTCAGTATGGACTGACCGGCCTGCAGCGGCCTTGGGTGTGCTGGAGTTTGAAAGGGAAGGTGAAATGAGATCTCTGAAGCCATGGACTTCAGAAGCTGCCCTTGAAGTTGGCGCGGAATGCCTGATATTCCTGATCGGCGTAAGCTTCTTCTGCGATGAAGTGCAGGATGGGCTCCATCTCAGCCGCTTGAATATAGCCCTGAACCGGGGTGATGATCTCCATGCGCTCATTGAGGTAGACCACAGTAGGGTAGGCGATCCGACCGTTCACAGAGGCCATGGCCCGCGTTAATTGATGGGTGCCGTTTCTGGACCGACTGCGCTTTGGGTCGTAGTCCGGATTGATGAATATCTGTTCTGACAGTTTTACGCTGTCTTTGCCCTCCGCATTGAATTTGATCGGGTAGAAGTGCTCGTTGATGTACTGAGCAATGACCGGGTCTCCAAATGTCCGCTTGTTCATCATACGGCAGGGACCGCACCACACCGTGTAGAAATCCACCAGGAAAGGGCGGGGCTCTTTTTCATTGAGCGCAATGGCCTTTTCGAACTTGAGCCACTGGACTTCCTGCCCGGCAACGAAAAAAGGGAGGGTTAGAAAAACGAAAAACAGCAGGTGTTGCCTCATTCCACTCCGTGCATGAGTTTTTTCAGAGGCTTGTTCAACAGGGCGATCAGTATGGCAATGGCGATCAGAACGAATCCGATCATCTTGAAGGTTTCTGTATACGACTCCAACCCTGCCATGGCACTGGCTGCTTCACCGCCTCCGCCGTGTCCGCCCGTCAGGGAAGCGATCTTACCACCTACGTAATTAGCGATGGCGAAGCTCAGGAACCATGCGCCCATGGCCGTTCCTGCAATGTTCTGTGGCGATAGCTTGGTCACCATGGACAGCCCGATCGGCGAGAGGAAAAGTTCGCCAGTGGTGTGCAGCAGGTAGAGGAATACCAGTGTGAGAAGTGGTACCTGTGCAGCTTCATTGACGAATTGCAGCCCGACCAGAGTGATCAGGAAACCGAGTCCAAGCTGAAGGATGCCCAGAGAGAATTTCATCGGGATGCTCGGGTTCTTGCCTTTTTGAGAGAGCTTCACCCACATCACTGAGAAGATGCTTCCAAAGACGATGATGAAGAATGGATTGAAGAACTGCGTCATGGAGGCCGGCATGGTCCATCCCAGGATCTCTCGGTTGACATTCCTGTCAGCAAATAGGGTAAGGGAAGTTCCCGCCTGTTCAAAGCAGGCCCAGAAGGTGATGTTGATGACCATGAAGATGATCAGGGCGATCATTCGGTCTTTCCAGATCTTGACCTGATTCTCTCTGTCTGCCTTTGCTCCTGCCTGTACCATCGATACGCCGATGTAGATGAACAGACCGAGAAGGATGTAGTCCAGCCAACTGTTCTGTGTGATCAGGAAATAACAAACCGGAATGAGGAACAATGAGCCCAGAGTGATGGCCGTGGCCACATTGATCGGTCCGATCAGACTCTTTTTGCCCGCCTCTGTGATCTCCAGACCGTCGGCCGCTGCGTAGTTGTTCCGGCCCGCATAAAAGATCAGGAAGCCCAGCAGCATTCCGATGCCTGCCAGACCAAAACCATACTCGAATCCGTACACTTCGCCCACATAAGCCACGATGGTCGTTGCCATCAGTGCCCCCACATTGATACCGATGTAGAATATGGTGAAACCGGAATCTCTTCTGGGGTCGCCGTCCTCATAGAGTTTTCCCACAATGGTGCTGATGTTCGCCTTGAAGTAGCCATTGCCTACGATGAGTGCACCCATTCCGATCAAAAGGGCGTGTTCGGTACCCAGGAGAATGGTGAATTCACCGATGGCCATCAGGATCGCCCCAAGGATCACAGCGAATCGGTAACCGAGGTATTGGTCGGCCATTCTTCCACCGAGGATCGGAGCGGCGTAGACCAGGCCAGTGTAGGCTCCGTAGATCAGCGCTGCGTCCGAGTCTCCCTTCATCAGAGATTTCACCAGATAGAGCGTGAGCAGCGTCCTCATTCCGTAGTAGCAGAATCGCTCCCACATTTCGGAGAAGAACAAGGTCATCAGACCGTTGGGGTGCTGGATCTTAGCTGTACTCATGGTGTTGGGTTTTCGTTATCGGTTCATCGAAGTAGCCGAAAGTAGCCATTTTTTCTTCAGAGGTTTTCGAGCAGAAAACGGGTCATCTTGCGGTAGAGGTGCATGCGCGTATTGCCTCCGCCGATGCTGTGGTTCTTGTCCGGATAGATGAACGAGTCGAAGGGGATGTCCGCCCGCACCAGGGCATCGATCATCCGCATGGTGTTCTGAAGATGCACATTGTCGTCTGCGCTGCCGTGGATCAGCAGATAATTTCCCTTGATCTTCTCCACATGACTGATGGGCGAGTGGTCGATGTAATTCTGCTCATTGTCTTCGAGCAGACCGTTGTAGCGTTCCGTGTAGATGTTGTCGTACAGGTCCCAACGCGTTACAGGGGCAACGGCTATGGCCGTTTTGAATACATCGGCTCCCTTGCTCAAACACAGGCTGCTCATATATCCGCCGTAACTCCAGCCCCAAATGCCGATGCGCTCAGCATCCACGTAAGGCAGGGTCTTCAGATACCGCGCAAAAGCGATCTGGTCTTCTGTTTCAAGTCGTCCAAGGGTTTCGTAGGTGCATTTCTTGAAGTCCCGTCCGCGAGCGCCTGTCCCCCGGTTGTCCGCCGAGGCGATGATGTAGCCCTGGTCGGCCAAATGCTGATACCACATGAAGTTGAATCCGTTGTACTCATCCTTCACCGTTTGGGATCCCGGCCCGCCGTAGACATAGCAGAGCACCGGATATTTCTTGGAAGGATCGAAGTCCCTCGGCTTGATCATCCATGCGCTGAGTTCTGCTTCCGAAGTGGGTGCCATGAAGAACTCGGGCCATGAAAGGTCGTATTCGTTCAGGGTGTTCTTTAGGTCGGTGTTTTGTTCCATCAGCCGAACCTTCTTCCAGGTTCGGGCCTCGTAGAGGGTGTAGGTGGAAGGCGTGCGGCTGTCCTGCTCATTTAGGATGCAGTAGGTCATCTGTGGATTGAAAGTCAGGCTGTTCCATCCTTTTTGTTTCGACAGAACCTTGCTGCGTCCCTTTCGGTCTGTGCGAACGACTTCTCTTTGGTGCGGCGCATCTTTCCCGGGGACCTGATAGTAACACCATTGTTTGTCGCGATCGTAGCCATAGAATTCGGTCACATCCCGGGCCTCAGGCGATAGGGCCTGGCAGCCTTTGCTCGTGCAGCGATAGATCCGGTTGAATCCATCTCTGTCTGAATTGATGAGGAATTGACCCTTCCCCAGGAATTCCATGATCTCTGGAAGTTCCAGGTAGGCCTCGTCCTTCGCCTCGTACAGCACCTCCTGCTTTCCGCTCTTCGGATCTATGGAGAGCAGCTGCATATGGTTCTGCTTTCGGTTGAGCAAGAGTGCGATCAGGTCTCCTTCTGGAGTCCAATAGATCCGAGGGAGGTATTCAAACGGCCATTCGATCTCTATCTCTCGTGCCCGATCCCCCAATTCGTAGATCCAGAGCGATACTTTGGAATTGACTTCGCCCACTTTGGGGTATTTGAAGACATCCTGTTGCGGATAGCGTCCACTGCCAAAGATGTCCATGCTGAAGACCGGTACCTCGGTCTCGTCAAAACGCACATAGGCGATGTACCGCCCATCGGGAGACCATTCAAAGGCTCTGTCATAGCTGAATTCTTCCTCGTACACCCAATCCGGCGTTCCGTTGATGATCTCGTTCTCTTTGCCATCCGTTGTCACCTGAACCGTTTGGTCGGACTTCAGGTCTTTTACGTACAGATCGTTGGCATGACAGAAAGCGATCTTGTCCTGAGTAGGAGAGAAGGTGGCATTCCGGACGGCTTTGTCGAACAAGGCGCGCAGTGAGTTTTCGGCGCGCAGGAAGACAAAATTCATCGCCAGAGTGGAATGCCGATAGATGGAGCGCGTCTGAGTAGTCAACAGGATCGCGTCCTCATTTGGGCTGAAGCCAAAATCATCCACCTGATCGATGGCCTCGAATTGCGCAGGATCGAAGAGGACTTCCTGCCTGGATCCATCCTCGAAGAGGTATTGGTCAATTGTCCGTGGCCAGCTTCGTCCAAAAGCGGCATAGCTCGCGCCATTGTTCATCCCTGTGAATCCAGCCACCCCACGAGCGTAGAATCGATAGTTCCTCCAAATGTCTTCGAGTTGGACCGTCTTCTTCTGTGCCACAGAGGGTAGGGCGAAGAGCAGAAGGGAAAGAAAGGGCAGAAAGCGTGCGGTGCGCATGGTTTGAATGCTTTTGGTGCGTAGTGCAAAGAAAAGAGGAATGCGGCGACTTCGCCCATCTGCGAATGCAGCGCCATGCAATGAAAAGACAATAAAATGTATATACCCTATTGGATAAGTAGGAAATAGAATTATTTTTGCCCGCAGAATTTGTGATGGAGACGCAACAGATCTACTTGCTCGTTATTCTTCTATTGGTCATCGCTGCCTTGGTGATCGATAAAGCCCGGCCGGCCCATGTCTTCACTGTGGGCGTGGTTTTGCTGGTGTTTGGCGGAGTGGTTTCCAGCGAGCTGTTCATCGAGAGCATGACCAACCATGCCATCCTCAGCATTTTCCTTCTGATCATTCTCACTGCAGGCATCAATGAGCATTTCCCACTGGAGCGCTATCTGGACAGGCTCTTTGGCAATCGGGAGCGCCCCACCTGGTTCCTGTTGAAGATGGGTGGTTTCGTAACGGCCCTTTCATCGGTCATGAACAACACGCCCGTAGTGGCCCTGATGATGCCCTATGTCCGCAACTGGTCCATAAAGAATGGTGTGAGTCCATCGCGTTTGATGATGCCTCTTTCCTTCTTTGCCATTTCCGGCGGAATGATCACCCTGATCGGCACTTCCACGAATCTCGTACTGGCTGGATTGGTCCATCAGCATACAGATCTGGTCCTTTCCTTTTCTGATTTCCTCATCCCGGGCAGTATGGTCGCAATTCTGACCCTGCTTTTTATGTCGGGTTACGGGTATCGGTTGCTGCCCGATCAGAAGGACCTCTTGCACAAGTTTTCGGAGGATACACGGCAGTATTTGGTGGAAACTGTTATTCCCGAGGGATCGCCGCTGATCGGGAAGAACATCGAGGAGGCGGGTCTGCGGAATCTAGCAGGTGTGTATCTCGCCGAGATCATTCGCACCAATGGTCGGGTGGTCACGGCGGCGAAGCCCAATGAGATCATACGTGAGGGCGATCTGCTCTTTTTTGCGGGCGATACCCAGGAGGTCATGGGACTCATCCGGCAACAAGAGGGCCTGGAGCTCAGCAAGAAGAGGAAACTCAATATTTCAGAAGAATTCGGAATGGTGGAGGCCATTGTCACCTATAATTCCCTCCTCGCTGGAAAGACGGTCAAGGAATTCGGTTTCAGGGAATACTACGACGGGGCGATCATCGGTATCCATCGAAACGGCGATAAGATCCGGGGAAAGATCGGAGAGACCCGTTTGGAGACGGGAGATCTTTTGCTGATCAGCTCGGGTGCTGATTTTCAAAAAAGAGCAGGGCAGGACAAGAATTTGCTGCTGATCTCCGAGCAGAAAAAAGGCGAGCACATCTCCTCTGCACGCCGCGGTCTCTTTTTGGCCGGTGTGCTCGTATTGGTTTTGTCCGTACTCCTTCCTGCATCGCTGTTGGGCATGGATAAGCCCGGTGGACTACTTCGGCTGCACGAGGCCCTTTTTCTGATGTGCGGTCTGCAATTCGCTCTGGGTATGATGGACAGTGAGGGCATCAAGAAGAATGTCAGCCTGGACCTTCTGATGATCCTTGCATCGGCTCTGACCTTTGGTTCGGCGCTGCTCGATTCAGGAACGGCCGAGGTCATTGCGCAGGGATTCATTCATCTCTCCGACGGTCTGGGCGGCATGCAGATCGGTTTGGCCCTATTTCTTTTGACCTTCCTGCTCACATCGTTTGTCACGAACATAGCCGCGGTTTCTGTGGTCTTTCCGATCGCTTTGGTGATCAGTCAGGACATGGGTATGAGCCCCCTTCCGTTCATTATGATCACTGCTTTTGGTGCAAGTGCCTGCTTTCTGACGCCAATGGGCTACCAGACCAATCTGATGGTGTACGGACCCGGCGGATATCGTTTTCGGGATTTTCTGCGCGCAGGATTTCCCCTGACGCTGCTCTATGGAGCGGCTGTATTGACTTTCTTCGGATGGAAATATCAACTCAACTGGTAAATGGAAAAAGAGAAACTGCATATCATCCCACATGACCATGCGATCGACCGGTCGGATCGAGAACGACTGTTGGCCCAAAAAGCCCAATTGATCTGGTTTGTTGGACTCAGTGGATCAGGGAAATCCACCCTGGCCAGCCGTGTGGAACAGGAGCTGCATCAGATGGGGCGCCTGACCTACATTCTCGATGGAGACAATGTCCGCAGCGGATTGAACAAGGATCTGGATTTCAGCGAAGCCAGTCGAGTAGAGAACATCCGCCGGATAGGAGAGGTCAGCAAGCTGATGGTGGATGCGGGTCTGGTGGTGATCACCGCTTTCATTTCGCCTTTCCGCTCCGACCGTGAGACCATTCGCGAATTGGTGGGTGCGGATCGCTTTGTGGAGGTCCATGTGGACTGCCCGATCGAAGAGTGCGAGAAAAGGGATGTCAAGGGACTTTATGCCAAAGCCAGGCAGGGTCTTATCTCCAATTTCACCGGCATCAGTTCGCCTTTTGAGGCACCGGAACAACCGGAGGTGCGCGTGCAGACCCATTTGAACGATATAGACGAGTGTACAAATACGATCATCAATTACCTTAAAAACCAAGACGCATGAGCAGCTATCACCTCACGCATTTGCGGGAACTGGAGGCCGAATCGATCTATGTGATCCGAGAGGTCTATGCCCAGTTCGACAATCCGGCCATTCTCTTTTCCGGCGGAAAGGATTCCATCGTGGTCACGCATCTGGCCCGAAAGGCCTTTGCACCGGCACGGATCCCTTTTCCCCTGGTGCATATTGACACCGGACACAATTTTCCTGAAACCATGCAATTCCGCGACGACCTGATGGAGCGCATCGGTGCCAAGCTTGTTGTTGGAAGTGTGCAGCAAAGCATCGACCAGGGGCGGGTCAAGGAGGAGTCCGGCATCAATGCCAGCAGGAACGCCCTACAGACCACCACGCTTTTGGACACCATCGAGAAGAACAAATTCGATGCGGCCATGGGCGGAGCGCGACGGGACGAAGAAAAGGCCCGGGCAAAGGAGCGTTTCTTCAGTCACCGGGACGATTTTGGACAGTGGGACCCTAAGAATCAACGCCCTGAGCTCTGGAATATATTCAACGGCAAAAAGAACATGGGTGAGCACTTTCGGGTGTTCCCGATCTCCAATTGGACGGAGATGGATGTCTGGCAGTACATCTTGATGGAGAACATCGAGATCCCCAGCCTGTACATCGCGCATGAGCGGGATGTGATCTGGAGGGATGGCAGTTGGCTGCCCATGTCGGACTTCATCAATCTGCGGCCCGACGAAAAGGTCGAGCGCAAGAAAGTTCGCTTCCGTACGTTGGGCGACATCACCATCACCGGTGGAGTGGAGTCCGATGCGGATTCATTGGAAAAGATCATCGAGGAAGTGGCGGCATCGCGCAATACCGAGCGCGGCATGCGGGCCGACGACAAGCGAAGCGAGACCTCGATGGAAGACAGAAAGAAACAAGGCTATTTCTAACCAAAAAAGAAAAAAGACATGTCAGACGGTTATTTAGATATGGAACTGCTCCGCTTTACCACGGCGGGCAGTGTGGACGACGGAAAGAGCACACTTATTGGACGTTTGCTCTACGATTCAAAGTCCATTTTTGAGGATCAGATCGAACAGGTGAAGGCCACTTCAGAGCGAAAGGGTCTGGAGCATGTGGATCTGAGCCTGCTCACAGACGGATTGAGGGACGAGCGGGAACAAGGGATCACGATCGATGTGGCCTATCGCTACTTCGCGACCCCAAAGAGAAAGTTCATCATTGCCGACACTCCAGGCCACATCCAGTACACCCGGAATATGGTCACGGGCGCATCCACAGCCAACCTGGCGCTCATTTTGGTGGATGCCCGGAACGGTGTGATCGAACAGACACGGAGGCACAGCTACATCGCAAGTCTTCTGCAGATCCCGCACCTGATCGTATGCATCAACAAAATGGATCTGGTCGACTATAAGGAGGAGGCCTTCACCAAGATCGTGAGCGATTACGAGGATTTTGCATCGAAACTGGACGTGAACGACATCCGTTTCATTCCCATCAGCGCCTTGCACGGAGACAATGTGGTGGAACGCTCGGATAAAATGGACTGGTACGATGGATCCACCTTGCTCTACAGCTTGGAGACCATCCACATCGGTTCGGACCAGAACCACATCGATGCCCGTTTCCCAGTGCAGACCGTGATCCGCCCGCACAGCGATGAATACCATGACTATCGGGGCTATGCCGGCCGAGTGGCCGGAGGTATTTTCCGCCCTGGTGACGAAGTGATCGTTCAGCCTTCCGGTTTCAAATCGAAGATCCGCTCGGTCGACACCTTGGACGGTCCCATTGAACAGGCATTTCCACCTATGTCGGTGACCTTGACCCTCGAGGACGATATCGATGTCAGTCGGGGAGATATGATCGTTCGCGAGAACAATCCGCCACGGACTTCACAGGATCTGGAGGTGATGCTTTGCTGGCTGAATGAAAGCCCCATGCTCACAGGCGGTAAATATGTGCTGCGCCATACATCAAGCGAGTGCCGCGCCATGATCAAAGAGGTGGTTTACAAGATGAATATCAGCGATCTGACGCGCAATATGGACGACAAGACCGCAGGCATGAACGATATCGTCAAGGTGCACCTGCGGACCACCAAGCCCATTATCAACGATCCCTACCGGAGGAACCGCCAAACGGGCAGCATCATATTGGTGGATGAAACGACCAACGAGACCGTAGCAGCCGGAATGATCGTCTGATCGGACCCTCTGCTCATTTATTCAGCCCCGCCCGAGCGGGGCTTTTTTATGGAACTCGAAACGCCTTTCCCATTTTACCTCTGCTCTACAGGGCACTTGGACGTTCACAAAGAGTTCGGGGCTGATCACATGCCCCCAGGCCCATAAATGGATGCCTGTCAAGGGCCTGTCTACAGATTCGGTGAGTACCCAGTCGATCGCTTCGTGGCTGAGTTGCCAGGAAGGTGCTGAAAGGGAACCTGTTCCAAGACTCTTCAGGAAAATGGGCTGCTCGAGTGGCTTTCGAAATGCGATGTGGCGGTCGCCGATCGAAACGGCATTGAGTTCATCCACATATTCGGTCAGGGAAGAGATGTCGATGGAATGGGGGAGGTCGACGCGGTAGGCAGGCCCGATGGGATGACCGTCGAAGGCGAGGAAATTGTGCACATATTCCTGGACACGTAGGACCTTTGAACCGAGATTCTGGAGTCGGTATCCAATAGAAAAGCCCTTGTCTGTCAGGACGATGTGTTTTTCCAACACGCATGCGTAGCCCAGCACTTCAGGACTTTTGCTCCTGATCCACACTTCTTCCTGAGTGTGGCTTAAGGAGAATTCACTGGCCATGCATGAATGTCTTTTAAGGAAATCATAGGTCGCTTCCTCTTTTTGCAAGGCACCCACACCGATCTTGAGGAATCTTTCACCCAGCTCGGCTTCGTCAAAACCCGGAGGGTGCTGCATGTCGAATTCATTCATGAAGCCAACACCCAGATCGCTGCGCATTCTGTCCACTGGCCATTCCTGACTGCAGACGGATATGCCGTCCATGGTGCATTTCAGGATCTTTCCCGTTTGATCGAAGCGGGTTCCGTTGTAACCGATCCCGGGCCGCTGCAGTTGCAGTTCCACGCTATGGTTGCGCAGGGTCAGCGTTTGCTCTGAATTCAAGGGCAGAGGAGCAAGCGTTCTCTCTTCTTTAGGGCCTTAAGGATCAAAGTGCTCCTGCTTTGATGGTTTCTACCACGCCTGGGTCGAGCAGGGTAGAGGTGTCGCCCAGTGAACTTGCCTCGCCTTCAGCGATCTTTCTCAAGATGCGCCGCATGATCTTTCCCGAACGCGTCTTGGGCAGGCCAGGTACGAACTGGATCTTGTCGGGCCGAGCGATCTTTCCGATCTCCCGAACCACAGATTCCACAAGGGAGGCTTCCATGGCGCCGCCTGCATCCATTGGGTCTTTCAGAATGACATAGGCATAGATGCCCTGTCCCTTGATGTCGTGTGGATAGCCCACGACAGCAGATTCTGCCACTCTCTGGTCCTGGTTCAAAGCGTTCTCGATCTCTGCTGTCCCGAACCGATGCCCCGATACGTTGATCACATCGTCCACCCGTCCGATGATGCGGTACAAGCCATTGGCGTCTCGTTTGGCGCCGTCTCCGGTGAAATAATGCCCTGGGTAATTACTGAAGTAGGTGTTCTTACAGCGCTCATGGTCGCCATAGGTCGTTCTCAGCATGCTCGGCCAGGGGAACTTCACGCAGAGATAGCCCTCGACCTCATTTTCCAGGATCTCTTTCCCTTCCTGATCGAGAAGGACCGTTTGGATCCCGGGCAAGGGGAGGCCGGCATGGCTGGCCTTCATGGGCGAATGAGGGCCCAGTCCGCTGATCATGATACCGCCTGTTTCGGTTTGCCACCATGTGTCTACCACCGGGCATCGTCCTTTTCCCACCTTGTCGTGGTACCACTGCCAGGCTTCTTCATTGATCGGCTCACCGACCGAGCCGATCACTTTAAGGCTGTCCAGTCGGGCTTTTTCCACGTGCGCATCTCCCTGAGCCATCAGGGCACGGATCGCCGTCGGTGCGGTGTAGAATTGATCGACCTTGTATTTGTCGCAGATCTCCCAGAATCGTCCCGCATCCGGATAGGTGGGCACCCCTTCGAACATCATGGTGGTCGCAGCATTCAAAAGCGGTCCATAAAGGATATACGAATGCCCTGTGATCCACCCGATGTCCGCAGAGCACCAATAGACGTCTCCGGCTGCATACTGAAATACATTCTGAAAAGAATAGGCCGCATAGACCATGTATCCGCCACAGCTGTGGACCACGCCTTTGGGCTTCCCGGTGGAACCTGATGTGTAGAGGATGAAGAGCATATCTTCTGAATCCATCGGTTCTGCCGGGCAATTGGATGACACTGTCTGGATTTCATCTGCCAAAAAGCGATCCCTTTCCGCCTTCATGGACACATCCTCCTCAGTTCGTCTGGAAACCAGCACAGTGTGTACGCTGGGACAATGCTCAAGCGCTTCGTCTACGATCGCTTTGACCGGGAGTTTCTTGTTTCCCCTGTACATGCCGTCGGAAGTGAGTACCGCACTGGCCTGAGCATCGTTTATGCGGTCGGCCAATGCCTGGGCAGAAAATCCGGCAAATACAATGCTGTGCACGGCACCAATGCGGGCACAAGCCAGCGCGGCGATCGCCAGATCGGGGATCATGGGCAGATAGATGGCCACCCGATCTCCTTTTTTCACTCCGTTCTTCTTGAGCACATTGGCGTACCGACAAACCTCCTCGTGCAGTTGGCCATAGGTGAATTGAATCGAATCCTCTGAAGGCTCATTGGGTTCCCAGATCAGAGCCAGCTCGTCCGATCTTTCCTCAAGATGCCTGTCCAGACAGTTTTCTGTGATGTTCAGTTTTGCATCATTGAACCATCGAACGTCTGGTCCATCGAAATCCCAGGACAATACGGAATCCCATTTTTTCATCCATTGAAAATGCTCCGCGATCTCTGCCCAGAAAGCTTCGGGATCTTTGGTGCTTTTTCGGTAGGCCGCTGCATAATCCTCGGGACTTTTGATGTAGTAGTGACTCATAAGACGAATGCGTTCAGATCAGTTTGGGAATAAAACTGTGTGGTTCGAAGATACATTCCCACAGATTCAGTTCATCAGTGGTCCAGTGCCTGTCCTGCGCCTTTTGGGATCCGGATATGCTCCACCAGATCTGAGATATGCTCTGGAGGCGATGGAGTGAAACGAGAGACGCTGAAGGCCACTACAAAGTTGAGGAGCGTTCCAAACAGACCGAAGCCCTCAGGAGAAATACCGAGCCAGAAAGCTTCCGGGCCGCCGCCGCCAAAAAGACCGAATTTGAATTTGAGGATGTAGAACAGGGTCAGCCCCAATCCTGCGATCATGCCAGAGATCGCGCCTTCCTTGTTCATTTTTTTGGAAAATATGCCCATCAGGAGCGCGGGGAAAAAGGAAGCTGAAGCCAGGCCAAAGGCCAAAGCCACAACAGCCGCAACATAGTCCGGTGGATGGATGCCAAAATAACCGGCGAGGATGACCGCTCCCACAGCAGCTGCCCGAGCTGCGATCAGTTCACCTTTCTCCGAAATAGCTGGGTTGATCTGCATCTTGATCAGATCGTGGGAGATGGAAGTAGAGATCACCAATAGAAGGCCCGCAGCCGTGCTGAGTGCCGCCGCCAGTCCGCCAGCCGCTACCAGACCAATGACCCAATTGGGCAGTTGGGCGATCTCGGGGTTTGCCAGGACCATGATGTCTTTGTCGATCGTCAGTTCATTTTGGCCGGCATCCCGGGCATATTGCACCCTGCCGTCCGAATTTTTGTCCTCGATGGCGATCAGTCCTGTTTCCTGCCAGTTGCTCACCCACTGCGGAAGTTCCTTGACTTCTTTGTTCTGAATGCTTTCGAGCATGTTGTACATCCCAAAGGCAGCGACTGCCGGTGCCGTGGTGTACAAGATGGCAATGAACGCCAGGGCATAGCCCGCCGACTTCCGCGCATCCCTGACCCTGGGTACGGTAAAGAAGCGAACGATCACGTGGGGAAGACCAGCTGTTCCCAGCATCAGTGCCGCCGTGATACAAAAGATGTCGATGGTGGATCGGCTGCCTTCGGTGTAGGCGGAGAATCCCAATTCGGTCAGAACGCCATCCAGTCGATCCAGCAGGTATGCGCCGTCCGCTACTTTTCCTCCGAATCCGATCTGCGGAATGGGTGAATCCACCAGCATCATACTCAGAAAGATGGCGGGCACCATGAAAGCGAAGATCAATACACAGAACTGAGCCACCTGGGTGTAGGTGATGCCTTTCATCCCCCCGATCACTGCATAGAAGAATACGACGACCATACCGATGACCACTCCTTTTCCCGTGTTGTCCAGGCCGAATATTTCGATCGAACTGAGCAGGGGCTCCAGATATCTCCCAAAGACGACACCCACGCCGCGCATCTGACCGGCTACGTAGGTGAATGAGACAAAAAGGGCAGCGACCACCGCCACCGTTCGGGCCGTATTGGAGTAGTAGCGGTCACCGATGAAAGCAGGCACTGTGAATTTTCCAAATTTCCGCAGGTAGGGGGCGAGCAGAAGGGCCAGTAGGACATATCCACCCGTCCAGCCCATCAGATAGACCGAACCGTCGTAACCGCTGAAGGAGATCAGCCCGGCCATGGAAATGAAAGAGGCTGCCGACATCCAATCGGCTGCAGTGGCCATGCCGTTGGCCAAAGGCGATATACCACCTCCGGCAACATAGAACTCCTTGGTGCTTCCCGCTTTGGACCAGATCGCGATCCCGATGTACAGGGCGAAGGTGATGCCAACGATCAGATAGGTCCAGCTGAGAATATCCACTGCAGTCGTTCTTTATTCGTCCAGATCGAATTCCTTGTCCAGGCGGTTCATTCTCTGCACATAGATGAAGATAAGCGCAATGAAGACGTAGATCGATCCCTGCTGGGCAAACCAGAACCCCAGTTTGAAGCCACCAATGCGGATGGTGTTGAACACATCCACCAGCAGGATCCCAAAACCAAAACTCACAATGAACCAAATGCTCAACAGGATCTTGAGCAAACGAAGATTCTTCTTCCAGTAGCCTGTACGATCCTTCATTGCCTTAGCTCATGCTTTGCATTCATGCTGCAATTTCGAATCTTCTTTTTTAATCCCCCAAACAATTGGCAATGGATGCCATTAAGGGAGTTACAGAAGATTCATCGGGGTGGATCAGAATGGGCAACGGCCTTCTTCGAGGAGCACCTGAGCCACTTTTCTCCGCTCTTCTTTGATGTTGAACGGATTTCTCAGTTTGGTGAAGCGTTTCAGACCCATCAGCAACATACGCTGCTCGTCTCCTTCTGTGAAGGAGTAGATGGCTTCTCTTCCTGCACGGGCGGTCCGCTCCTGGGCTTCATACATGTAGAGTCGAACGATACGTGCGGCCTGTTCCGCACTGCCGCCCTTGCTTGTTGCCTGAAGCTTCTCGGCCCGAAGTAAGGCGGATTCAAGGTGGTAGATCTCCATCACCATGTCTGCTGCACCCATCAGGATCTCCTGTTCTTCTTCCAAAGCCATGGCAAAGTGTTCAACAGCTTTTCCGGCCACCATGAGAAAGGCCTTTTTGAGTCTTTCCAACGCCTCTTTTTCTTCAGCAAAAGGCTTGTCGGCGTCGGGTTCTTCAAAGCTGGGGATCTCCATCAGTTCCTGGCCCACCTTGAGTGCGGGCCCCATCAGGTCCAGCTGTCCCTTCATGGCTTTTTTCAGCAGCATTCCGACGATGAGCATCCGGTTGATCTCGTTCGTGCCCTCGTAGATGCGCGAAATACGAATATCGCGGTAGGCACTCTCCATGGGCGCATCGGCTGAATAGCCCATACCGCCGAAGATCTGAACAGCTTCGTCCACGATGACGCTTCCTGCCTCGGAGGCGTGCACCTTGAGTACGGCACATTCGATGGCGAATTCTTCGGCTCCTTTGAGTTTGGATTCCTGCAGACCCAGACCGTCCTTGGAGAGTCGGGCAATGTGGTCTTCAATGGCTTGTCCGGCCCGGTAGCATGCGGATTCAGAAACCCAGTGCAGGGTCATCATGCGGCCCAGCTTTTGCTGGATCGCACCAAATTCCGAAAGCGACTTGTTGAATTGCTTGCGGGCCGAGGCGTATTTGACAGATTCCGTGATCCCTCGGCGGTTGGCATCGAGTACAGCTGCTGCCAATTTGATGCGCCCGACATTCAAGGCGTTGACGGCGATCTTGAATCCTCCGTTCCGTTCTCCGAGCATATTCTCCGCAGGAACGACCACTTCGTTCAGGAATACCTGTCGGGTGGAGGAGGCAGCCAGTCCCATTTTGTGTTCCTCTTCACCCAAGCTCAGACCCTCAGTACCTTCCTCAATGATGAAGGCTGAAATATTCTCGTCGTCTTCAATGCGTGCAAATACGATGAAGAGTTGGGCGTAGCCGGCATTGGAGATCCACATCTTCTGTCCGGTGATCGAATAGCTCTTTCCATCCGCGCTGGGCACTGCACGGGTCTTCCCGCTGTTGGCGTCACTTCCTGCGCCCGGTTCGGTCAGGCAGTAGGCACCGATCCACTCCCCGCTGGCCAGCTTGGGCAAGTAGGTGCTTCTCTGTGCTTCCGTTCCGTAGAGAAGGATGGGAAGGATCCCGATGCCCGTATGGGCACCATAAGCGGTGGACAGACTGCCTGAGGCGCCGGAGATCCGGTCGCAGATGAGCATGGAGGTGTTGAAACCCATGCCGAGTCCTCCGTATTTTTCTGGAACATAGATGCCCAATAGTCCGAGTTCTCCCGCTTTCTTCATGAGGTCCAGGGTGAGATCGAAGTCTTTCCGCTCCATCCGCTGCTTGTTGGGCCAGACTTCCTGTTCCACAAAATCAGTGGTGGCGCCAGCCATCATGAGCTGTTCCTCGCTGAAGTCCTCGGGTGTGAAGACATCGGTGTACGGAGTTTCTTCGATCAGGAAACTTCCTCCGCCCAGTGTTCTTTTTGATTTCTCTTCGTTCATTTTCTGTTCTTGGGTCATTGCATTTCAAAAATTCCAGCGGCACCTTGACCGGTCCCGACGCACATGCTCACCATGCCGTATTTCTTTTTTCTGCGCTTGAGTTCGTGAAAGAGTTGCACGCTGAGTTTGGCTCCTGAGCATCCGAGTGGATGGCCCAGAGCAATGGCCCCTCCGTTCACATTGAGGATGCTTTGGTCGATATCCAATTCACGGGCTACGGCAAGGGACTGCGAGGCAAAGGCTTCGTTGAGCTCGATCAGGTCGAGGTCGGCCAGCTTCATGTCCGCTGCCTGTAGGGCTTTTGGAACTGCTTTGACAGGTCCGATCCCCATGATCCGTGGTTCAACTCCAGCTACGGCATAACTCACCAAACGAGCGATGGGCTCGAGCCCCAGTTCACGCATTTTCCTTTCGCTCATGACCACTGCGAAAGCCGCACCATCGCTGGTCTGTGAGGAATTTCCAGCCGTCACGCTTCCCTTTTGTGCAAATACGGGACGGAGCCGTGCCAAGGCCTCGAGGTCGGTGTCCTTTCGGGGTCCTTCGTCGGTGTCGAAGCGTTGGGTCTGGGTCTTCCTCTTTTCTTTTTCATCCAGAACGGTGGCTTCCCATTGGTAGGGAACGATCTCTTCTTTGAATCGTCCCGCTTCGATCGCTTCGGTTGCTTTTTTGTGCGAATGCAGGGCAAAGAGATCCTGGTCTTCTCTATTCACTTTGAATTCCTGGGCCACGGCCTCTGCGGTGAGTCCCATATTGTTGTACCAATCCGCGTGGGTCTGGGATATGCCATAGTTTGGCGTCACTTTCCATCCGCCCATGGGGATGTAGCTCATGGATTCTGCACCACCGGCAATGATCACATCGGCCATACCAGAACGGATCTTGGCTGTGGCCATGGCAATGGTTTCCAGACCGCTTGCGCAGTAACGGTTCACGGTCGCTCCGGGCACATCTACGACTTCCAGGCCAAGCAGTGAGACCAGCCGGCCCATGTTCAAGCCTTGTTCGGCCTCGGGCATGGCATTTCCCACCAGTACGTCATCCACGGACTTCTTGTCCAGATCGGGCAGTTCGTCCATGAGCGATCGAATGACCGATGCGGCGAGATCGTCGGGCCGTACAGACCGAAGACTTCCCTTGTTGGCTTTGCCTACCGCTGATCGCTTGGCGGCAACTATGTACGCTTCGTTGTTCATGCGTCGTATTTCTTAGTTTCTCAATGGTTTTCCGGTTTTCAGCATATGCTGGATGCGTTCCAGGGTCTTGCGTTCCCCACATAGGCTGAGGAAGGCCTCGCGCTCGAGGTCGAGCAGATACTGTTCGCTGACTTCCGTGGCTTCGGACAGATCTCCTCCGCTCATGATGTAGGCGAGTTTTGAGCTGATCAATCGGTCGTGTGCGCTGATGTATCCGCCCTCCTGCATGGCGTACGCTCCAGCTTCGAACATGCCGAGTGCCTGTCGTCCAAGTACCTTGATCGTTTTTCCCGCAGGAGGCGAATAGCCCAATTCGGCCAGTAGAAGGGCTTTTCGCTTGGCATCGGTCAGCTGACGCTGTTTGGACACACTGACCTGGTCCTTTCCGTTCTGAAAGAGTCCGAGTTCAAAAGCCTCATGGGCGGAAGTGGCCACCTTGGCCATGCCGATCGTGAGGTAGTATTCGCGCAGTGCATTGAGCTCCACATCATCCTTCACATAGCGTTCTGAGGCTCTTTTTGTCATTTCCTTGGTACCTCCTCCTCCAGGGATAAGACCCACACCCACTTCTACCAGGCCGGTGTAGGTTTCTGCGGCTGCCTGGACCGCATCCGCATGCAGACTCATTTCACAACCTCCACCCAGACTCAGTCCGTGGGGTGCGACCACCACAGGAATGCCCGAATAGCGCACGCGCATAACGCTTCGCTGGAAGTATCGGACCGCAAAGTCCAGCTCTTCCCATTCCCCCTCGGTAGCGAGCATGAAGATCATGGCCAGATTTGCACCCGCGCTGAATTGAGCCCCCTGATTCCCAATGACCAGCCCTTTGTATGAGCTTTCTGCCAGGTCGAAGGCCTTGTTCAGTCCACTGAGCACAGCACCTCCGAGGGTATTCATCTTCGAATGCACTTCAAAATTCAAAATGCCGTCTCCGAGATCGATCAGAGAACACTCTTTGTTCTTCCAAACGGTCGACTCTTGACGGATCTGGTTCAATACGATGCGTCCGCTGTCACTGGATACTGAATGGTGCGTTTTCGTGCTCGGGTTGAGGCAGAACCTTTGGCCATTCTCCGTTTTGTAGAATCCGCCATTGTGTTCTTTGGCATGATCCAGCACCCACTGGCTTACAGGATGACCGGACTGCTCGGCCAACTCGATCCCCTTTTCCAGTCCAATGGCATCCCAAAGCTCAAAGGGTCCGTGCTCCCATCCGAATCCTGCGCGCAGCGCATCATCGATGCGGTAGATCTCATCTGAGATCTCGGGTACGCGGTGGCTGGTATAGGCGAACAATTGACCCAATTGCGCCCGATAGAAGGCAGCCGCGGCATCTGAACCACTGATGAGCACAGGGAGCCGGTCGGCCACGGATTCGATGGATCGGGTCTGCTCGAGGGTGGCAAATTTCCTCTTTAGGGCTGCTCCATAGGTACCGGTCTTCAGGTCCAGGGAGAGGATCTTGCGCTTGCCGTCCTCGTCCTTGATCTTTTTGTAGAAACCAGCGCCTGTCTTGCTTCCAAGCCTTCCCTCGCCGACCATTTGTTCGACGAATGCCGGGAGCTGAAAGACCGAACGGCGCTCATCTTTCGGGCAGGCATGCTGCAGTCCTTTGGCTACATGGACCAAGGTGTCGAGGCCAACGAGGTCAGAGGTTCGAAAAGTGGCTGACTTCGGCCTTCCGATCAAGGGGCCGGTCAGTTTGTCGACCTCATCGATGCTCAGGTCGGCGGATTCCATATAATGAAAGAGGGCCATGATGCTGAACACGCCGATACGGTTCGCTATGAATGCAGGCGTATCCTTGGCCAGGACGGTTGTTTTGCCCAGAAAGAGGTCGCCGTAGTTCATCAGGAAATCGATCACTTCCGGAGCGGTCTTTTCGGTCGGGATGATCTCCAGAAGCTGCAGGTAACGGGGCGGATTGAAGAAGTGCGTCCCGCAGAAATGGGCACAGAAGTCATCGCTTCTTCCTTCCAACATGCTGTGGATCGGGATCCCAGAGGTATTCGAGGAGATGAGCGTACCTGGTTTTCTAACTTCCTCGATGCGCGAAAAGACGTCTTTCTTGATGTCCAGTCGCTCGACCACCACCTCAATGATCCAGTCCACATCGGTGAGCCAGTCCAAATGGTCTTCGAGGTTACCGGTCTGTATGCGCGATGCGAAGGACCGGCTGTACAACGGATTTGGGTTGAGGGCCTTTGTCTTTTTTAAATTCTCGCGGGCAATGCGGTTCCGGACCACGGGATCGTCCATGCCCAGTCCCTTCTTTTTTTCTTCATCGGTGGGAGCAGAGGGAAGAATGTCGAGCAGAACAGCCTGAACACCGATGTTGGCGAAATGGCAGGCAATCTGTGCGCCCATGATGCCCGACCCAATGACACCTACTTTGCGTATGATCCTGTTATTCATGTTGTGCGTTGAGATTGTTTTTCGTGCGCAGAGAATTCAGTGATCGCTTGCGCCACCCTGAAGAAAGCCTGCAGGTCGGACAGCGCGACCGTTTTTTGAATTCGTGTGTTGAAATCGATCACGGCATTGCGCGCGTGCTCCCTCATTTTCTTTCCTTCATCGGTCAGGTGGATCAGAACGATCCTACCGTCTGAATGATGCTTGCTTCGTGCGATCAGTTGTCTTTCTTCGAGCACCTTCAGTGTGCGGCTCAGGCTGGTGGCTTCCATACCCATCTTCGGTCCAAGTGCAGTGGAAGGGGTGCCTTTGGCGTCAATGCTGAGCAATACGTAGCCCGTGGCCATCGTGCCACCATAAGAGAGCGCCAGCTCATTGTACATACGACTGAGCGACTGCCAGGCACTTTTTAGATGGAAATCGAGGGTCTCTTCGGGCTTCATGAACGTTTTTCGTCCGATGAAGGTACAAAGAAAAGCTATGCATGCATAATAAAAATCCTCAGAGCCTGCTCAGTCCATCGGATAGGTCGGAAAGCAGTTGATTAAGAGGCTTTTCAAGCATCATCCGGATCATTGGATTGAAATCTCCTTCGACAGACAGGCGCACCAGACATGCATTGTCATGAGTGGCCTGGAAGCTGGCGATGAGACGGAAATCCACCGTTCCACCTGCAGAGGACAGGATCATTCTATCGGGGTCATCGGACGGTTCCCGTTTCAGAGCCACTTTTGGAAGCTGGCCCAGCTGGAAGGTGAATCCTTCGTCGTATACCTTGAAATAGGTGACACTGTCTGGAAACAGCGCTTCGAAATGGGCGAAATCGGACAAATGTGCTTTGAGTGCATCCGCCGAGCGCTGAACATTGATCTCTGGTCCGGTATAGGTGGTCATAGAACAGATTTTGGCTGCCCCCAACTTTCAGGGGATTCGCGCCATTTGCTGAGCAATTCGGCGTCTTGTTCCTTTATGGCTCCTGTCTTAGCTGCCTGGACGATCAAATGCGCATAGTCACTCAGAGTCACAAGTTCGCATTCAGCTTCTTCAAATCGATGGGCCGCTTCTGAGAATCCGTAAGTGAACAGCGCCATCATTCCCAAAACTTCTGCACCTTCATCCCGAAGCGCCTTCACAGCTTTCAGTGAGCTCCCTCCTGTACTGACCAGATCTTCAAAGACGACCACTTTTTGTCCGGGTTCGAGATGGCCCTCGACCTGATTTTTCATCCCGTGCTTCTTGGGTTCGGGCCGAACGTATACCAGGGGCAGGTTCATCTGCTCTGCTACCAGTGCACCAAGAGCGATGGCTCCCGTAGCCACTGCAGCAATGGCATCGGGGCGGGTATAAGCTTCCTCCACCGCAGCAGCGATACGCTCTCTGAGAAAGGTTCGGATGATGGGGTAGGACAATGCCTTCCTGTTGTCGCAGTAGATGGGCGACCGCCAACCCGATGACCAGTGAAAAGGATCTCCTGGATTCAATTCGATGGCTTTTATCTGCAAGAGGAATTCCGCAGTTTTGTAGGCCGTTTCAGCATCTCTCACCATGCGCCAAAAGTATGAAGTTTTCATCGCGAACACCCGACTGATCCTACAGAAAAAAAAGGATTCCATTCCCCTTGCGGAGCGATCGGCTGAACGCAGAGATGTCCATGCATTCCTAGCCAACTCCTTTGGCTCCAAGACATCTTCTGAGCGCCAATGGAAAGTGGATGATCCCGAGAGTGAAATGGCCCATATTCTTCAGCAATTTCTTCATATAGAAGCTGCTGGAGGCATGGTGGTCAATGAGTTCGGAGAATATCTGGCCATAGAGCGACTCGGACGCTGGGATCTGCCCAAAGGAAAGATCGAAAGAGGAGAGGGCCGGGAAGAGGCCGCCCTGAGAGAGGTTTCCGAGGAATGCGGTCTGGATGGATTGCAGCTTTTGGGCCCATTGCCGCGGACCTGGCACGGCTACACACAATCGGGCCAACACATTCTGAAGACGACCCATTGGTTCGAGATGCGGGTAGCTGGCAGCCCGGAACTGAAAGCTCAGGAGGAAGAGCAGATCACTCGGGCCATCTGGATGGAAAAGACAGAATTCTCCCAGTGCATGATGGAAAGCTATCCAGCCATACGGTCGCTGACCGCAGCCTATTTTGAAAAAGGCTCCTGAATGCGAACGGCCTCGGGCACAAAGAGGCGATGATCGCCTCCATTCCTGAGAACGTCCCGAACGATCGAACTGCTGATGCAGCTCAATTCGGGCTGTGTTAGTAAGAACACCGTCTCGATATCAGGCCTCATTTTTTGGTTCGCCTGCGCCACGGCCTTTTCAAATTCCAGGTCGGCGGGATTGCGCAGACCTCGTATCATGTAGCCTGCACCCACCTCAATGCAGAAGTCCACGGTCAGTCCAGTGTAGCTTTCCACCCGGACGCGGGCTTCATTCTTGAATGTTTCCCTGATCCACGCCAATCGCTGTTGCTTGTCGAAGAGATAGTTCTTGTTGTCATTTTCACCCACGGCCACGATCAACTCATCGAAGAGCCGGGCTCCACGGAGTATGATGTCTTCGTGCCCCTTGGTGATCGGGTCGAACGAACCGGGAAATACAGCTATTCTTTTTTTAGGCATTTTTTGGCGATCCCTTCAAATATATGTGCAAGGTTCAGACCCGCTGCACGGACCTGCTTTGGGATGATGCTTTCAGGACTCATTCCCGGAATGCTGTTGATCTCGATCAACCAGGGTTTTTGCGTGTCGTCAAGGATGTAGTCGATGCGGGCGATCCCATTCAGTTCGAAGTGATCGTACAGCCTGAGGCTCATCTTCTCGATTTCCGCTCGGACCTCGTCAGAGACCGCCGCGGGCGTGATCTCTGCAGAACCTCCACTGTATTTGGATTCGTAATCGAAGTAGGCATTCTTTGGGATGATCTCCGTGAGTTCGAGCACCTCTGCCTTGCCCCTGTGGTTGCTCAGGCCACAGGCCAGTTCACGCCCTGTCACCCCTTTTTCTATGATCACGAGATCGTCATAGATCAGAGCCTCTTCCACAGCAGGCAGAAGATCTGATTCCTGGGTCACACGACTGATCCCAAAACTGCTCCCAGAGCGATTGGGTTTGACAAAAAGAGGGTAGGGCATATGATTAGCCAATTCATTGCTCCAGTCGCTGCCCTTTCTGTACAAAACAGAGGCGGGGACATCGATACCGATCGTCCGTGCAAAACTGCTGCTGTGCGCCTTGTTGAATGTCAGTGCTGATGAAAAGACATTGGATCCGGCCACCGGAAGACCGATGGAATGAAAATAGCCCTGAAGGTGACCGTCCTCTCCTGGGTGGCCGTGGATGCAAACAAAAGCAAGGTCGAAGCGATGGACATTTCCTTGCGCATCTTTCCAGCTCATGTCCCTCATATTCACAGGAAAAGCGGAGCCATCCAAACGCACATTCCAGCCCGTTTCATCGATTCGAACTTCTTTGGCATCGATCCGGGAATCCACAAGATCTTTCAGGACGGTTTGTCCACTGAGAAAGGATATTTCCCTTTCGGCGGAAAATCCTCCGGTGACCACCGCCATTTTCAACTCTTCCACTCGTAGGCTTTTGACCAAATGTACTTCAAAGCACGGGGCGTCTCCACAAGGCCGATTGCTATATTTGAGCCCGATGAAAGCACTGCGGTTTTTGTTCAGCAGAACCTTCCTGGCAAACTTGATGCTCGGGACGACCGCCCTTGTGCTGATCTTTTTTCTTCTTCGCTGGAGTTTGGACAGCTACACCTTTCACGACAAGCAGATCGAGGTTCCCTCTTTGATCGGCCTTGATCTGGAGGAAACGCAGATCGTTACGGCTGAGCAGAAGCTGAACTGGGAGGTATTGGACAGCAGTGAATACAATTATGCTTTCGGGGATTCTGAGGTTTGGGATCAATATCCACGCGCCGGTTCCAGGGTCAAAGAAGGACGCGCGATCAAACTGACGGTGAATCCGGTTCGGGAACCGATGATCCAATTGCCGGATCTCATTGAAAAAACCGTTCGAAGAGCCACCTACGACTTACAAACCAAGGGATTTGTCCTGGGTGAGATCAGCTATGTGCCTTATATCGGGAAAGATGTGGTTGTCCGGGTGCTCAGCGATGGGGAAGAACTCATTGGTCGTCCCTTTTTTACCAAGGGCAGCGTGATCGATCTCGTTCTTGGCGGTGGCTTGAGTGAACAAACCACAGAAGTTCCTTTTTTGGGTGGCCTGGATCTGAAGACAGCCAAAGAGCGATTGAGATCGGTCTCTCTGAACATCGGATTGGTCTCCTGGGAGGAATCTTCAATGGAGACCTCAATGGACAGTTCCAAAGCCCGTGTGCATCAACAGAATCCGCTGGCGCGCCTGCCGGGTGGCGTTCGACTGGGGACGGATGTGGATATCTGGCTGAGTTGGGACAGTACCAAATGGCCCATCGACACGTTGGTAGTTCCAGTGAACGACACGACTCAAATCCTGATGGATTCCACGCATGCGGAATAGGTTGCTGCTTCCCTTATCGTTCTGTACCCTTGGTGCACTGAGTCTTTCAGCTCAGATCGTGGAGCAATTGGGTCCGGTGACCACGCGTTCTTTTCTCGCCCAGAAACAGGCAAATAACCTCTGCGATACGATCGGGCTGCCGCTTTTGGACGATTTCTCAGGAGTGGAGGGCTGGCCGGACCAACGGAGGTGGTGCGACTCCAAGGTGTGGGTCAACGACAGCTACGGATGGGATGTGCCCACGCTCGGAGTGGCCACGTTCGATGGGCTCGATGAAAACGGACAGGCGTACGACATTCTGGACAACAGCAGCGACAGCATTGCCGATGTACTCACTTCGAAGTTCATTCGCTTTGGCCCGAATCCGACAGGCGTTTATCTGAGCTTTTTTTACCAGGAGGGAGGAAGAGGGGAGCGGCCGCGCAGCGGAGATGCCCTGACCGTGGATTTTTGGTCGCCTCAAGACTCTGCGTGGTTGCAGGTCTGGAAACGCAGTCCACTCGGATTTGAGGGTTTTAGGGCAGCCATCATTCCGGTGGATTCATCACTCTGGCTGCAGGACGGATATCGCTTCAGATTCGCAGCTTACGGGGCCCGGTCCGGATCATTCGATATTTGGAATGTAGACTACGTTCGTCTGGAGGAGAATAGAAATGCGGCCGATACGGCCATTACAGATGCCGCATTCACCCGTCAGCACCCGTCCTTGCTCAAAGACTATTGGCAGATCCCATGGTTTCATCTTCAGGGCGTTCCCGATCCGTTCAAGGACGAATTCGATCTGCATTACAAGAAGAACGGCGACTCCCTCAGCGTGAGCATCAATCTGCGCGGATATGAACTCTTTTACGACGGGACAAAAATTCAGCAGAAGAATGGCATTCCGTGGAACAACTTCTCCTACAATAAAGAACTGATCGTTCCGGTCCCGATGGATCCAGTGAGCTTGAACCCAGCGCCCTCAGGCGAATTCGATCTTTCCGTGGTCAGCCTGATGACCGGCGCCAATGACGGATTTCGTTCCAACGATACCGTCAAAGGCCTTCATCGATTCAGTAATTACTATGCCTATGACGACGGCAGTGCCGAAAGGGTCTACGGGCTGAGCAATGTGGGAGGTGCAGTGACGGCCATTCTTTTCACGCCATTGAAACCAGATACCCTCAAAGGCCTCTATCTCTATTTTGGCCAGGCAAAAGTGGACGCCAAACTCAATGATTTCCAGATCGGTATCTGGGAAAATCAAAACGGAATCCCAGGCAATGAACTCTATCTGTCGGACAGCATGTACGTTCCGGAGTATTTCAACCACGATCAATTTTCTGCCTACGCGCTGGACAGCAGCATCTATGTGGATGCATCGGTGTTCATAGGCCTCAAGCAGCGAACTGTGGAGCCCTTGAATGTGGGTCTGGATGTCAATAGACCCGATGGTGATACCACCACTCATATCTTCTACAATGACGGCGTCAACTGGTATCAATCGCTGTTCCCTGGGAATCTGATGCTGCGTCCCTATTTCAACTACCAGCCAGCCGACCTTTCCTCCACAAGATGGACCGCTGAGCTGAATGTCCATCCCAACCCTGCAGATGATCTTATCCAAATTCAAACAGGTGCAGACGAGGACCGCACTTGGGCCTTGTTCGATCTGTATGGACGGACTGTGGATATGGGAATCCTCCCAAAAGGAGCAGATCAGTTGGATATATCTGCTTGGCCATCCGGTCTCTATTATTTCCGTGTGCTGGGCTCGGAAAGCAGCTTCTCAGCAGCAGTCAAGTTGATCGTGCATTGAAGGAGGAAGAACTTCACGAGGCAGGGGAGGAACTCTATGAGCACCATCGATTCGTCGCTGATGCCGGACAGAATCCATTGCGCATCGATAAATTCTTATTCAATCTATTGGGCAACACCTCCAGGAACAAGATCCAGGAGGCCGGCCGTTCGGGTTCTTTGCGTGTGAATTCCAAGGTGGTGAAGGCCAACTACCGCGTAAAGGCTGGAGACGTGGTGCAGGTCGTGCTGGCCCATCCTCCTCGGGAGATCGAACTCATTCCGGAGGACATTCCTCTCGACATTCTCTACGAGGATCAGGACGTCTGCGTGTTGAACAAACAAGCAGGCATGGTCGTACATCCGGCATACGGCCATTACAAAGGGACTTTGGTCAATGCTCTGCTTCATCACATGAAGAGCCTGCCTCAGGTGAAAGAGCACGAACGCCCCGGGCTCGTTCATCGTTTGGATAAGGACACAAGTGGGGTGATGGTGGTGGCGCTGAACGATTATGCCTTGTCCCATCTGTCCCGACAGTTTTTTGAACGCAGTACCGATCGGCTGTACACAGCACTTGTCTGGGGCGATGTAAAGGAAGAGGAAGGGCGAATAGAAGGGCATATCGGCAGGAGTCTGCAGGACAGAAAACAGATGGCCGTCTTTCCAGAAGGAAATATGGGCAAGCATGCAGTGACCCACTATCGCGTACTCGAGCGCTTTGGATTCACCACGCTGGTGGAGTGCCGTTTGGAGACGGGACGGACGCACCAGATCAGAGTGCACATGAAATACGCCGGGCATACCTTGTTCGGAGATGAGCGCTATGGCGGGAATAAGATCCTCAAGGGTTTGAATACGGCGAAATACAAACAGTTCATCCAAAACTGTTTCGAACTGATGCCCCATCAGGCCCTGCACGCCAGGACATTGGGTATAAGCCATCCCAGAAGCGAGAAGCGCCTGAGCTTTCACACCGAACTTCCGCCGGCATTTGAGGCATTGTGCGCCAAGTGGAGGACCTATTCTTCGGCCCTTTCGACTGACTGAACGCACAATGAGGCTAATGGATGCGTTCTAACTTTGTGGAGGACATGTTCAAGGCAATCTGCAAACCCTTTTGGCTGCTCGTGCTGCCCTTTTTGAGTTCGTGTGGGGATGATCCTCCATCTGGTTCTGAGAACAGGCACATCACACATCCGATCGCCTGGGTGAACCCAAATGGATTTGCTCCGGCCGATCTCCCAGAAGACAACCCTCTTACCGAAGAAGGTGTGGCTCTGGGCCGACGACTCTTCTACGAGGTCCGGCTTTCGGGCGACAATACCATGAGCTGCGGCAGCTGCCATTTGCCCGATCATTCATTCTCCGATCCAAGTCGATTCAGTGTAGGTATAGATGGGATCGCGGGTACACTCAATGCTCCGCCTTTGATCAATTTGGCCTGGCAAGATTTCTTGTTTTGGGATGGCCGGTTGAACTCTTTAGAAGAACAGGCGGCTCAACCTATTGAAGATCCCATAGAAATGCACGAGGATTGGCCGAATGCGCTTTCGGAACTCGAAGCCGATCCCATGTATCCACCTTTGTTCAAGGCGGCCTTTGGCAGCAGCGCGGTGAGCAGGGAACGGATCGTCAAGGCGCTCGCGCAGTTCGAACGCATGCTGGTATCTGCCAACAGCCGCTACGATGGGTTCAAGAAAGGCGAATTGACCTTCACCGATCTGGAGCTGGAAGGCTACAATCTCTTTCACAGCGAGCAGGGTGATTGTTTCCATTGCCATGGCGACCTGACCACCGGAAACACCTTCGGAGCCTTCGGAAATTTGCAGTTTTCCAACAACGGCCTGGACAGCGTATTGATTCCAGGTGCAGGCAGAGAGCAAGTGACCGGTGACCCGTCCGACCGCGGCAAATTCAAGATCCCGACCCTCCGCAACATCGAGTACACATCGCCCTATATGCACGACGGACGCTTCCAAACGCTTGGTCAGGTGATCGAGTTCTACAACGAGGGCGGTCACGTGACGCCGACGACAGATCCGAATATGAAAGCTGCTGGTGTGGGAAGAAACTGGAGTTTGCGTCAAAAACAGGCGCTCAGGGCGTTCCTTTCTGCGCTCTCCGATGTGGAGTTCATTACGGATACGGCTTTTTCAGATCCTTTTCTCTGAGATAGGACGAGAGTGGCACGCGCTTTGTCTGTAAGTTCGCATATACAACTCTTTAATCAATGAACCTATGAAAACGAATCAGCACATTCTTATCGCCCTGGTCTCAGTCTTTGCCCTGGGTGCGACCTCGTGTAAGAGCAAGAAGGAGATGCCCATGCCAAAAGGCGAGGTGGAGATCGTTCTTCCTTGCAGCGAATTCAAAAGCGATAAAAAGTATTTCCGTTCCTATTCATTTGGCGAGAGCACAGACGCCAACGTGGCCAAGAAGAAAGCCTTGAGCAACGCACGGGAAGAACTCGCAGCCCAGATCTCCAGCACCATGAAAGTGGTTGGGGACAACTATGTGAAGTCTTCAGAATTCAACAATGTTGAGGAAGTATTGGAGCGCTTTGAGCAGAACAGCAGAACAGTGATCAACGAACGCCTGAGCGGGATCAAGCCGGTATGCGATAAGTTGATGATGGTCACAGCCACCCAGAAATACAAGTACTACGTGGCCTTGGAACTTTCCGGAGATGACCTGGTCGATGACTACTACAAGACACTGAGCAATGATCAGAGTCTGCGCATCGATTACAACTACGAGAAGTTCAAGCAGACCTTCAACGAGGAAATGGAAAAGATGGAAAACCGCTGATCTGTTTTTCAGCCTTCTACTAAAAAGGAGCCCTTGGGCTCCTTTTTTTATTTACGGATGTGCACCTGAACGCATCTGGTGCGGGTCAGGACCTTTAGGGAAAAACGGGGCGCAGCAAGTCCCTGTAATATCTCTTTCTAAGTGCCTCACGCGCCTTGTCCAGCGCTTCTTTTCTGGACTGTTCAGCAGATAGATGAGTACCCTTGATCTCTCTTGCGCTCACTTCATTCAGCAGTCTGCCCGAGTCGTCGATCAACTTTAGTTGAAGGTCGATGGAGGAGTGAATGAATTTGTTTCGCTTGATGCTTTCGCGAAGAACACTTCCCACCTCGATTCGCATCTCCCCATTCCGGTCGACCACGTCAAAACCATTTTTGTTCAGCAGCGATTTCAATTCCAAAACGAATTCCTCTGATCCATTCAGAGTTGAACCATCTGAATTTTCCACCTGGACCACTTGGATGCTGGGGTAGCGAAACTGTATGCTGCAGCTGGCGGAGGGTGGGCTGATGCTATTTGCCAGTATAGCGATCATGGGATCTTTTGTGCTCCTTTCGATCAGGTTGACCATATTCAGTGTACAGTGCAGTTCGCTCTTTTCAGGCCGAAGATCCTTGGGGAGATCATGAGCGACGATCATTCCGCTGCGGTCGCTGCTCAGCTGATTGCTGGGCATCCGATAACCCTTGAGATTGATGAATACAGGAGCGTTTTCCAAGGCTGTTCCACTTTGCCCTGTGATCTCAAAGGCCAGGTCTTCGCTCATGTTCTTTCCGATGAGCAGTTCATATTTCTCGCTGATCGGATCTATGCGGATGTTTCGCACGAGCTGTCCCAATTCTGAAAGGATGCGGTTGCCAAGAAGATCCTCCTTGCCATCGACTTCGGTCTTCAGGGCCTCATTCCAAAAATCGTGCAGGTCCTCCAGCGCTTTGAGGTAGTGTTCAATGGCCAGGATGTCCTCTCCAGCTGCGAGATGATCTTTGGCCAGGCCACGGTGAAAAAGAGCCAGTTCAATGGCCTTTTGTTTGCGGATTTCCTTATCACTCGCATAAACAGCCTTATCCAATGTATACCACACCCAATATTGGTCTTCATCTTCATAGATGCCCGAGAGTTCATAACCGGTGAGTTGCTCCACCGTGCGGGTTTTGACACTGGATTGAAAACTTTCGGCATAGCGATCGTTGGCCTCTGCCTGATAAAGAAGGGAACTCCCGGAAATGGTCACTGAGATCTCACTGGCCAGGTCATTGAGCGCCTGGTATTTGGCCTGTGACTGATGATCTGCGCCCGTGCCTACTTTGGGTGCAGAACCGATCCCTGTATACACGCCAGGTCGAAAAGGACGTGTCTTCACCCATTCGGGCCTGAGGTCCGGCGGCGGAGTTTCAGCCTTTTTGGTCTTTTGTGTCACCGAACAGGCCGAAGCTGCAGCAAAGGCAGTGGCAAGGAGTAAAACAGAGAGCCTGTTCTTCATTCGGTCATTGAAGCTGCTTGTCCAATTCATTCGCCACTCTTTTAGCGATGTCCCCATAAATGTCGGTTGCCAATTCTTCAGCAGAGCGCACGGTCTTTTGCGCTTTGTGCAATTTCTTCAGATTTCGGCGGGCTCTGTAGTTCTGATCCACTTTATCCATTATTTGAACCTTCCCCCAGGTGCCGGGATAGAGCTGATCGATGTTTCCATTGTATTCGATGTACTCTGTCTGGTCTGAGCGCTCCAGGGTGATCAGATCGGCTGCGAGTATTTCACTTGTCGCCGTCGATATCAGGCGATACTGGAAGCCGATGACCGCACGATTCTCTTTCTTCACACCGTAATAGGTGGCTCGATGGTAGGTGTAGGAGGTCTTCGTCTTTCCGGTCTTTGGATCTTTGACCCTCTTGGGTTCTGCTCTGAACCCCTTGTTCATGCTGCGTTCCAAACCATTTTTCTTCATGTCGGCCTTCACGACCTCTCCGATCAAGAGGGCTTCTGCGCCGAGGAATTGAGCCGTCATCTGGGGCTTCATATTTCCTATTTCGTCCGACATATTGATGAATTGTTCTTCCTGAATATCCGCCGTTCTGCTCCGGTCGAGAACCTGTATGAAGGGGTTGTCCGATCCAATGAGTTCTTTGGAAATCGCTGCAGCCAATGCCTCTGCCGCACCGTTCATGCGACTTTGATTCTTGAAGGGAAGGATGCCAATGGTGAATCGGCCGTTCTCGAGGCAAATGGCTTCCAGCTCCTTGGATTCTTTATAGATGCCTTTTTCGTTTATCCTGGCAAAGAGTCGGTATGCCTCGCGGTATTCGTTCTGCTGATAGTGCAGAAGGGCCTTTCGGTACATGGGTTCCTGAAAAGCCGTCAAACTCAACTCCTGAACATCTTCGTATTCCGGCATGAGGCTTTTGATCTCCTCCAGATGCACTTTCGCCCCATCATAATCTTCAGACGCCATCATTTCCTTGGCCTTCGCGTAGAGAACGGTCACATGATCGAGCCTCGATGCAAAAAAGAGTTCCTCATAATTCGGCGGGAACTCCAGTCCCACACCTACCAGTTTCACTCGGTCCCTGAACTGCTGGGCCTTTAGGTAAGATTCCACTGCCCGCTCGTGCTGGTCAATGGCGTGCGCCTGATAAAAGGAGGTCAGGTGTTCATCAAGCACCTTCTGCCCGGATCTTTTCAGAGCGATCTTCGCATCCACATTGGTCTTTTTGCGCGCCAGCGCATTGATGTAGTATTCGGTGGCCTCCTGGTACATGCCTGCCTCTTCGAGCTGCCCACCTTTTTTATACAAGCCTTTGGATCCGCTGCAGGCGGACATGAGCAACACAAGGGTCAAGGGCAGGAAAGCGGGAAGTGAAATGGAATAGCGTCTCTTCATGGTGAAAGCAAATATACTTGCCTACAAATTCCAAAATTGATGCCATAACTTCGAGCCTCATTCGGTTGTATGATCGCGTTGTTGTCGCCTGCCAAGAGGCTGAAGGAAATAGACCGCTCAGAGGGTCCGGCGGAAGGCACGCAGCCTCCGTTTTTGGAAAAGGCCCGGGAGATCATGCAGGACCATGCCGGAAAAGAAGTCGCCGAATTGGTCAGGCTTCACAAAGTGAGCGAGGACATCGCAAGACTGAACCGCAGTCGGAATGCGGAGTGGTTGAGCAAAGATGGGCAGGGAATGGTGCGCGCTGGCGACCTTTTCGACGGAGAAGTGTATCGGGGACTGGCCACAGAAGTCTGGTCAGCGGAAGATTGGCAATACGCTCAGAATAAAGTATTCATCCTCTCAGGTCTATATGGTCTGTTGCGCCCCATGGATCTGGTGCTTCCCTATCGACTGGAGATGGGGAGCAGGATGTCTGTGGGTCAGCACAAAGACCTCTATTCTTTTTGGTCAGGGGAACTTCCTCAATTGATCTTCGATCTGAGTAAGAATGCACCCATTATCGATCTAAGTTCTGCCGAATACATCAAGGCAGC
>JAYOTP010000005.1:0-8207 GCA_038150465.1 Flavobacteriia bacterium
TGACCCGGGATCAGGTCAAGGCGATCTTCAAGCCGTTTCAGCAGGTTTCAGAGGAAAAGGAGAAGAGAAGGGTGGGCACGGGCCTGGGTCTGTCCATTGTGAGCCAGTTCACGCAGCTGATGTCGGGTACGGTGGATGTGGAGAGCCAGAAGGGAGAGGGAACCACTTTCACTCTGTCGTTTCCCCTTAAGACCTAAAGTTCTTCGGTGAGCCGGTCGATGTCTCTCCGGTCCTTTTTGGTTGGTCTTCCGCTTCCTTTGTCGCGCTGCATGCTCTTCATGATCCTCAGAAATTCTTCCTTCTCTCTTTCTTCAGGCGCTGTCTCGTCGGTCAGAAATAAGGGAACCTTAGCTGCAGCCATTCTACTCTTAGGGATGTCCAACACCCGGTAGCTGTACCAAATCCCCAGCTTCTTAAATGAGATAAGATCCTGAGGTTTGATGCTGCGAGAGGGTTTGCAGACTTCGTCGTTGAGCAGGACCAGCTCCTTTTGGATCCATTCAGAGGCCAATGAACGGGTTTTGGCCAGGCGCACGCACCAAATGAACTTATCGATCCTCAATGTGCAGGATCGATCGGGATGTCCAGAACAAGATCGGCCCATGAAAGCCGCACAGAGTTGGCCTCTATGGAAAAGAGAAGTTGTTCCTGGAAGGAATCTGCCTTTTTGGGCAGAATGGTTTTGCTCAAGATGTTGTTCTGATCATTGTAGCTGTAGGCACCCCATTCTTCGTATTCGGAGTTCAGGTGCAGCATCCATTGGTCACGGCCGGGTGTTGTGAACAGACCGTAGGTTCCGCCCGGAACTTCCTGTCCCAGGATGCGTACCGGCTCCGAGAAGGAGATGGTGGTGTTCTCGTTGGCGCCCGTGCGCCAAACTTCATTGTAGGGAACCAATGCGCCAAAGATCTCACGGCCTTTGACCGAGGGAGCCCCATAGTTGATCTCGATCTGAACAGGGCCAATGCGTCCGTCTGTCGTTTGCGCTGGGCTGGCGATCTTCTCGGAGCTGCAGCCGAAGGTCATCAGAACAAGGGCAAAAAGCAGTGTGGAAAAGTGTTTCATGTTTTGAAACTAATCTTCTTGATCCATTTAAGTTTAAAAAACAAACAAGTTTATTAAATTAGCTTTGTCACAAAAGCAAACATTATGGATAACAAACAACAATTAGATGTCATTCAACAGATGCTCACACGCACTCGATTCCGCATGTATGAGCAGGGGAGTATTTTCTATTTGATCTGGGGCTGGTCGGTCCTGATCGCCACCGTATTGGAGTACCTGTTGCTGCAAAGCAATGAATGGAGCGCCTATCACTGGATGACCTGGCCGGTTCTCATGCCCGCTGCGGGACTGATCAGTGCATACACAAGTCGTAAGCTGCGCAATGCTTCTGGGTACAAGACGCTGATCGATGAGGTCATGCGCTATTCCTGGGGCGGTACACTATTGGGGATCCTCTTCTCTTTGGGGCTGAGTGCGCGCATCGGTTGGGTGGACAGCTACATTCTGATCATTTTGTTCTATGCTTTGGGCACCGCGGTCTCCGGCTTGATCTTGCAAGTCAGAGAGCTCGTCTTTGGCGGTGTATTCTCCATTCTGCTCGTTTTGGGCATTCTCTTGCTCCAAAGTGACCAAGTGGATTTTGAAGCCATGCTCATCGCTATGGCCGTGAGTATCGTGGGTACCTATCTCGTCCCTGCCTACATTTTGCGAATGAAAAAGACTTCCGATGTTTAAGCCATTGGATGCCCTTCTCCAGAATCAGATCCGTTTGCAGATCATGAGTCTGTTGATGGGTGTTGAGACTGCTGACTTCAATTTCCTTCTTGAAGAGACCCAGGCGAGCCGGGGCAATCTAAGCGTACAGATCACAAAGCTCAAGGAAGAGGGCTACATCAAGGTGGAGAAGGGTTACAAGGGCAACTACCCCAGCACCCACTGCGCGCTGACGCGAAAGGGGCGAACAGCCTTTGTTGCGCATTTTGAAGCGCTCAAGAGTTATTGGGAGGATGGGTCCGGAACAGGCGCTTAGAGCTCCAGCGCCTTGATCACTTCGTTGTCCATCAGGTGCTCCTGGGGATTTTCAAGGGCCTCTTTGACCGCCACCAGGAAGCCGACACTTTCTCTGCCATCGATGATGCGGTGGTCGTATGAAAGAGCCACATACATCATTGGGCGCACCACGATCTCTCCATCCACCACAACGGCGCGCTCAACGATGTTGTGCATGCCGAGGATGGCACTCTGAGGTGGGTTGATGATCGGGGTGGAGAGCATGCTGCCAAAAACGCCTCCATTGGTGATGGTAAAAGTTCCTCCGGTCATTTCGTCCAGGGTGATCTCTCCCTCACGGACGCGGATCGCCAGTCTTTTGATCTCCTGCTCCACACCCGCAAAACCCAGACCTTCTGCATTCCGGATCACCGGGACCATCAGACCTTTTGGTCCGCTGACAGCAATGGAGATGTCGCAATACCCGAATTCGATCATGTCGTTGCCGTCGATCATGGAATTCACACCGGGGTACATCTGCAGGGCCCGAACACAGGCCTTGGTGAAGAAGGACATGAATCCGAGGCCCACTTCGTGTTTTTCCTTGAAGGCTTCTTTGTGCTGCTTGCGCAGATCGAAGATCGGTTTCATATCCACCTCGTTGAAGGTGGTGAGCATGGCCGTTTCGTTCTTTACAGAGACCAGCCTCTTGGAAAGACTTCTTCTCAGGCTGCTCATGCGCTTGCGTTCGCTCGGACGATCCGCATCACTGGGAGCACTTCCCATGCTCGCCACGGCTTGTACGACATCTTCTTTGGTCACCCGTCCGTCTCGGCCACTGCCTTTGGATACAGAAGCCCCCGTTTCGGCCATCATCTTCCGGGCAGCTGGAGAGGCCGTACCCGTGGCGTATGTCGCAGCACCTGCTGCATCGACCTGGGCCGAAGGAGCTGGGGAAACAGCTTCCGTGGATCTTGCTTCTTCCTTGCTTTCAGATCCGCCCTCAGGGGCTTCAGCGTCGGTATCGATGATGCAGACCACCTGACCTACAGCAACAACATCGCCTTCCTCGGCGATCAGTTCGATCACTCCGCTCTCCTCAGCGGGCAGTGCAAGTGTGGCTTTATCGGAATCCACTTCCGCGATCTCCTGATCCTTTTCCACGTATTCTCCGTCTGAAACGAGCCAGGTCGCGATCTCCACTTCTGATATCGACTCGCCCGGCGAGGGCACTTTCATTTCGAGCTTCATAAGACGCTAAATTTCAAAGGTTTCGTTGATCAGGTTCTTCTGGATGGCCAATGCGGCCTGATGCGAGCCCGAAGCGGGTGAGGCACTTTCCGGTGCAGAGACTTCGAGCCAGTCCACATCGCGTACTGTGAGTAGGATGTGCGCCCGCGCACCCATATTGGCGGGTTCCTCCTGACTCCAGACGGTCTTTTTGGCTTTTGGATAGCGCGCAAGGATCTCTCTGAACTGCCGCTCAGGGAAGGGGTAGAGTTGCTCGATCCGGATCAGTGCGACATCATTGGTTTTCAATTCCTCTCGCTTGGCCAACAGTTCGTAGTAAAGCTTACCCGAACAAAAGACCAGCTTACGCACTTCTTGCGGGTCGGCCATTGGGTCATCCAATATCTCGCGGAAACGACCCACAGACAGATCCTTCAATGGCGAAACGCAGCGCGGATGACGAAGCAGACTCTTTGGGGTCATCACCACCAGTGGCTTTCGGAAGCTCCTGTGCATCTGACGCCTCAAAAGGTGGAAGAAATTGGCGGGCGTGGTCGCATTGACCACCTGCATATTGTCTTGGGCACAGAGCTGTAAGAAGCGTTCAAGTCGGGCACTTGAATGTTCTGCCCCCTGTCCTTCATAGCCGTGGGGAAGAAAGAGCACCAGTCCATTCTGAATGCGCCATTTGTCTTCGGCTGCTGCCAAAAATTGATCGATGATGATCTGTGCGCCGTTCACGAAGTCCCCGAATTGTGCCTCCCAAATAGTGAGCGTGTCCGGGCTCGCCATGGCATAGCCGTAGTCGAAGGCCATAACGCCATACTCTGAGAGATGGCTGTTGTAGATCGCCATGCGGCCCTGGTTCTCCTGCATGCCATTGAGCAGCATGAATTCTTCCTCGGAGTCCTCCACTTTGATCACTGCATGTCGGTGGCTGAAGGTTCCCCGTTCGCAGTCTTCTCCGCTCATCCGCACATTGAAACCGTCCAGCAGAAGACTGCCGTAGGCCATGAGCTCGGCCATTCCCCAATCCAGTGCATCCGTCTCTTCGACCATTTTTTTTCGGTCTCTGAGCAGTCGTTGGATCTTGTTGAAGAACTTCTTTCCCTCGGGAAGTGTGGTCAGCCGGTCAGCGATGAACTGGAGCTTTTTCTCATCGAAAGAGCTGTCAGGAGACTCCTCGAGATCAACACTTTTGGCTGGACGCAAATGCTGGTGTTGCTCTTCGAGGAAAGGCGTGACCACGTTGCGATCGATCTCCTTGGACTCGTCGTAGCGGTCTTGCAGCGCGGCTTTGAACTCGCTCTCCAGCTCCTTTACAATATTGGGCCCGACCACACCTTCCTGCTTGAGTTTCTCGGCATACAGGGTTCTGGGATTCGGGTGCTTGGCGATGGCCTTATAGAGCAGCGGTTGTGTGAAACGGGGCTCATCTCCTTCGTTGTGACCGTATTTGCGGTAGCAGAGCAGATCGATGAACACATTCCGGTTGTAGCGCTGTCGGTATTCGGCCGCAAAGAGCACGGCGTGGATCACCGATTCCACATCGTCTCCATTCACATGCAGAACAGGTGCAAGCACCACTTTGGCGATGTCCGTGCAATAGGTGGAGGAACGCGCATCGAGGTAGTTCGTGGTGAATCCGACCTGATTATTGATCACGACATGTATGGTGCCTCCGGTCTTGTATCCGTCCAGTGTTTCCATCTGCACCACCTCATATACCACGCCCTGGCCGGCGATCGCCGCATCTCCATGCACAAGGATGGGCAGCACCTTTCCGGCCTTTGAGTCATACTCGGTATTGATCCGGGCACGGCTGATGCCTTCCACCACGCCGTCCACGGCCTCCAGGTGTGAGGGATTGGGGCTGAGGTTGAGCCGGATACTTTTTCCATTGGGCAATGTTCGTTCGGTGGAGTAGCCCATGTGGTACTTCACGTCCCCGTCGAAGCCTTCTTCTTCCTCAAATTCCTTTCCTTCGAACTCACTGAAGATCTCCTTTGGGCTCTTGCCAAAGATGTTGCTCAGAACGTTCAGCCGGCCGCGGTGCGCCATACCCATCACCACTTCCTGAACGCCCAGGTCACTCGCCCGCTCGATCAGAATGTCCAGGGCAGGGATGAGGCTTTCGGCACCTTCTACGGAAAAGCGCTTCTGCCCGACGAATTTGGTATTGAGAAAACTCTCGAATGAGACCGCTTCATTCAGTTTGCTGAGGATGCGTTTTTTCTGTTCAGCGGTGAAGTTGGGGTGATTGTCGTTCTGGTGGATCTTGGAAATGATCCATTGCACGACCTCACGATCCCGGATGTAAACGAATTCAATGCCAATGCTCTGACAATAGACGCGTTGTAGGTGTGCCTCTATTTCCCGCAGGCTGGCCGGGGCCTTAAGCCCCACTTCTTTGGCCGCCATGAATGGTCGGTCGAGGTCCTCTACACTCAGCCCGTAGTGCCGGATCTCCAGGGAAGGCGTGTACTGGCGTCTGCTTCGGACCGGGTTCGTCTGCGTGAAGAGATGTCCTCTCTTGCGGTAGTCATTGATCAGATCGATGACCAGAAATTCTTTTCGGATCTCCTCAGGGACTTCCTGTTCGCCTTCGCCGAAGACCTCGCCCTCTTCCAGCGCAAAATCATATCCCTGAAAAAAGGCCCGCCAACTGGGCTCGACCTCGTCGGGCTTTTTCAAATACAATTGATAGAGCTCCTCAATAAAGCCGATGTGGGAACTTCCGAGAAAAGAGAAACGATGCATCCTGGGTCGGGGAATTGCCTTCTTTTGTTCGTCCGAAAGTACAACTTTTGACCCTGTTCTCGGGCGCTTTACGGCGGGGCTCAATGCCTATATTTGGGCTGCATGCCGACCACCCATAAGACCATTTTCAACGCCCTGCTTGTGCTGGCTTTTTTTTGTGTGCTGCCCCTGAGCGGGCAGGTGCAGGACCGCTTTGAACGAAAGAAAAAGCCTGTGGCAGAAGACCCGCAAGTGCAGGTGGCGACGGATCCGGTGTCGACTGCGGACGAGGCATCATCGGACAGAAGGGAGACGCAGGATCGTAAGAATAAGACCGGGAAGGGCGGCAAGCCCGATTCAGATGGCGGGTTTTCCTGGGACAAGCTTCGATGGGGAGGTGCTTTTGGTGCATCCTTCGGAAATTTCACCTATGTCATGCTGAATCCTCGGGTGGCCTACCACTTGGATGAGCAGTGGACCTTAGGTCTCGGCCTGACCTATATCTACTCCAAGGACGATCGAACCTACACGCGCAGCATCAACAAAGGAGCAGCTCTGGAACAAAGTGTTTTTGGGGTCAATCCCTTTGCGAACTACGAGCTCTTTTCCGGCCTGGGCATCGGAACGGAATTCGATCTGGTCCGGGCCGACATCATCCTGAGCAATCCCTACAATACAGGGTCCACTCCTTTTGTGATCGAGCGGGACTGGGTGCCGCACTGGTTCGTTGGAGCGACCTATTATCCAAGGGATCAAGGAGTGTTCGCAGGTATTTATTACAACCTATTGGACGACGGTCGTTCGTTCTACTCCAATCCGGAGATCCGCTTTGGATTCTTTTTCTGAGCGCTTCTCCTTTCGGAAATAAGCGTCTGCATCTAATGAAGTAAAGCTGCGGCTCCGCTCTAGCGGATGCTGTCCCTTCCTTCCGACCATTCAAATTTCAGTCCACCGCTGGGTGGAGGTTCGGATGCCGGTTCGTCTTTTTCACGCTGCCAGGGTTTTTGCTCCTTCCATTCCTGTTGAATGCCCGAGCGAAGTGCTTCCTTATCCAGAGCAACTTGAGGATCGCTTAGTTCCCCGGTTACCTTAAGGTAGATGCTCGGAACCTTTCGCTCCTGAACTTCCACCAGGAACTCTGAGAGCTCCTGATCCATTTTTCGCTTTTTCTTGTTGACGACGCGGTGTGCAGGCAACTTGAAACGATAGTCGATGCGGTTGTTGAAGTCATGGGAACCGGACATCTCCACTTCGATCGCATTGCTCTTCCACAGGCTCTTTTCGAGGCGTACCTGCTGCCCGGCGATGGACCATTTCTGTATATGCCGATCGATCCTCAGGCGACTGAGCTCATCGAGTTGCACATGATCTGCCAGTGCGTAGAGGGGCTGGAAATGGCTGAGTTCTGCCTCTAGTAATTCGGTGGACGCATCCACAGTCAATTCGGCAAGTCGTGTCGACAGGTCGGCTTCCATGGGCAGGTGCAGATCAAAATTGGCATTCAGCCTTCCACTGAGTTGTTCGGAGGTGAGGGTGTTCTGTCCAAAGTTGGAGAAGGCCTTGAACAGAGCGTCTATGGAAACGCCAGTCAGTTGGCCATCGGTATTCATTGTCCAGCCATTGTCCGTGCGGCTAAAATTGCCCTTGGCTTTCAATTCTCCTCCAATGCCCTGCGCATAGAGCTGGTCGATACCGATCTCTTGATCTCGGAGCGAAAGATCCGCCCGTACGGCCTGAAGGACCAGTTCATCCGCACGCAGATGGTCTGCTTCCAGGGTCACCTGACCTCTGTACTCAGGCAACTCGAAATCGGATCCTCCGTCTTCTGAACCCGTCCATTCAAGCGATTGGGTGCGTATGCGCAGGTTCAATTCAGGTGGCGATGAAGCACTCCAGTTTCGAATGCGCCCATCGGCATAGAGTTCCTGCTCACCCAGGGTCATGAGCAGGTTGTCCAGCTCGATCTGTCCTTTTCGCCAGCTGACTTGTCCTTTTGTTCTCCGGACCTGCAGATCATCGCCACGCTGGAAACCGAAGTCGGCCAGATCCAGTTCCATCTCAAGTTCATTCTGCCAGTCCGGTCGATCGATCTTTCCTTTGAAGCGGGCACGGACGTCGGCCGTTCCGCTCCAATTCGTTCCCCACTCCACAGGCAGGGATCCATCCAGATCTGCAAGGGTCAAATGTCCTTTAGCCTCGATCTGGGCCTGTTCTCGTGAAATGTCCAGCCGACCTTCGATCTG
>JAYOTP010000005.1:8307-66179 GCA_038150465.1 Flavobacteriia bacterium
TGCAATTCGATCGGGCTTTGTGCGATCCATTGGCCGATCTCTGAAATGTCTGCCCGCAGTCCGATCGCGTTGTCTTCTTCCCGAAAGTTCAGTTCAAATGCATCTCCAAGGCTCACGATCTCCGCTGACCAGTGGGGCAGGCTGAGGTGCAGAAGAACTTCTGTTCTGGGCAGCTGCCATTCCTGATCTTCCCGGGCCCAATGTGCGCGCAGCAGGGAAGAAGAAAGTTCGGACCGGCCAGGATCGGTCGGGAACCAGTCTGCGGCCGATACATAAGCCGTGCTGCGGCTCTTTTGAGCCTGGTCGTCATAACGGATGTAACAATCGCGCAGCGAAAGCTGATCGAGCTGAATGCCTGCGTTTTCATCCGAATCCCTGTTCGGAATGAACTCCTGAAAGTTCCAGTGTCCTCCATTGAATTCTTTGATGTGGCTTCTTCCATGCGCCACATGCACTCCATTGATCCGGTAGTCGCCCCGGATCCAGTTCTTCACTGAGGTTGCGATGTATACGGATCTTGCAGACAAAAGACTGTCGCCTTGCGAATCGAGGGCCACAACCTCTTCCATCAGCAGGCTCACCGAAGGGAATTGCCGCAGGCTCAAACCAATTTTCTGGACTTCAACAGGTCGTTCCAGTTCTGTGTTGATCCGCTCGACAAGTGCATCCAGAAGCTGGTCGCGTTGCCACCAGGCGTAGGCCGAAAGACCTGCGAAGAGAAGGATCGCTGTCAGCAGAACGATGCCCAAGGTCCGTATGATCTTTCTGCTGCTCATGTAGGGTCGGATCAGCTGCGCATGCGCAGGAAATCAACTTCTTTACTGCTTAAGAAACGCCACTGTCCGCGGCTTAGTCTTTTTTTCGTCAGACCGGAGAAGGATACCCGATCCAGCTTCACCACTTCGTACCCAAGGTGCTCGAAGATCCTGCGGACGATCCGGTTCCGGCCCACGTGCAACTCGATGCCGATATGCTTTCGGTCCTTGTCTTCCACATAGGCGATCTGGTCTACTGATACGGGGCCGTCTTCGAGTTCGAGTCCATCCTCGATCTTGGCAAGATCTGCCTTGGCGAGGGCTTTGCTGAGGACCACATCGTAGATCTTTTGTGCGCCATTGGACGGATGCAGGAGTTTGTCGGCCAGCTCTCCGTCATTGGTGAACATCAGCACCCCGGTGGTCTGTCGGTCCAGTCGGCCTACGGGATAGATCCGTTCCTTGCATGCCCCTGAAACGAGCTCCATGACCGTCTTGCGTGCTTTGGGATCGTCGGTTGTCGTGATGAAGCCCTTGGGTTTATTCAGGAGCAGATACACTTTCTTCTCGGATCGGACGATCGCATCGTTGTAGCGAACTTCATCGCCCGGCCCCACCTTGTGGCCCATCTCGGTCACCACTTTTCCATTCACCTTCACCAGACCCGCCTGGATCAGGGTGTCGGCTTCCCTTCTCGAACTGATTCCGGCATGCGCAAGGAATTTGTTCAGACGGGTGTGTTCCGTTTTTACCGAACGATCGCCGCGTCCTGCTGTTCGAGGATTCCTGCGCTCCAGGGGGCGGTTGCGTTGTTCCGGGCGTTGCCTGCCTCCAGCCGGTCTCTCCGGTCCTCTTCTGCTGTCATCGCGCCGGCCTGTTTGGCGATCGGTTGACCTTGATTTCGGACGATAACTGCGTTCCTCTGAACGATCCGGCCTGCTTGTTCTCTCTTCTCGTCTTGGCTCATTCTCCGAAGCTGATCGGCCTTCTGAGCGCTTTCGATCGAATGGCCTTTCGTCCGTCCTTCTCCGGTCCGCTCTTTTGTCTGGTCCTTGATTTCGTCCGGTTTTTTGTCCTCCGCCGGTTCTTCCACGAGGGGAGGCATCCTTTCTGCCCGGTCCTTCTCTGCGGCCGTTTCGACCACCACCTTGTTTTCTTTCCATCGGGGGCAAAGGTATTGGAGATGAATCATTGCCCGTCCGTGTGGGGAAGCACGAAATTCCTTGTGTGTTGCAGGCAAGGGCGACGGCTTGGAACCACACAGACCAGATCGAATCGGACCTCGGCTTCCGGGTCGGGACAGGAGGCCAGGTAAGCTTCGGCGCCCTTTTCCAGATTCCGGCATTGCGCCTCACGGAGCCATATACCCATGGGTCCTAATGCGCCTCTTCGCGTCTTGACTTCAACAAATACCAGGGTGTTGGCGCAGCGGACGATGAGATCGATCTCAAATTTCCTGTACCGCCAGTTGCGCTCCAAAATGGCAAAGCCTCTGGCAGCGAAGTATTCCTCGGCGCAGTCCTCGCCGAGCGTCCCAAGCTCTTTCCGGGTCAATGGTAGGAAAGCTTCCAGTGTCCGCACTCGTGTTCCAGCCGCACCTTGCCTCCTAGGAGCAAAGGACGGTTGTCGCGGATGTGTCCGGCAGGCAAGCCAAAGGCCACTGGAATGTTGAGGGGCGCGAACCGATCGCGAATGATCTGTTCTGCTGTCCAGCCAAAGGGACGATCGTGGTCGTTCATATCGGTCAAGCCTCCGATCACAACGCCTTTCAATCCGGCAAAAAGACCGGAACGGCTCATGCCTCGGAGCATGCGGTCGATGTGGTAGAGGTACTCATCGATCTCCTCAATAAAGAGAACAGCACCCTGCATATCGGGCAGATCGGCACTTCCAAGCAAACTGTACAGCACACTGAGGTTGCCCCCTTTCAGGATCCCTTCGGCAGTTCCGACCAGGTCATTCTCGCTGCCTGCCCATTCTTGGTCGATGTTTTCACCTTTCAAGGCTAGGAACGTCTGTTCCCGCGCCTCAGGTGAGCAAGAAGGAAGATCCACGGGCATGGGGCAGTGCAGGCTTTGGATATTCAGTTGCTGAGCTCTTCCGTGCAAAATGGTGATGTCGCTGTAGCCGCAGATCCATTTGGGTGTCGCTTTGAGAAGCGCATCGTCGATGCCATCCACCATACGCACGCTGCCATAGCCTCCTCGAACAGAGAAAACAGCCTTGATCTCTTCATCCGCCAGCATCCGGTTGAAGGCTGCGCTCCGTGAAGCATCATCTCCGCCAAATTGATGGAAGGGGCGGTCCGCGTATTCATCCACACGAACCCTGAATCCTGCTGTCACAAAAAGTTTTCTTGCCTCTTCAATGCGTTCTGTCTCCAGGAAGCGCGCCGTGGCCACAAAACCAATGAGATCGCCAGGACGAAGAAACGGAGGTGTGCGGATCATGAATTGAAATTACGGGCCAGCCTTTGATCTGGAAGGGCTTAAGCATCCATTGTCCGTATGCGTTATCCACAATCCAAGCGGTCGCCCCATGGTTTCTGAAAACTCCTGCAGCCGGTCCTTTGGCGCTTGCATGGTCCACGTACCTTTGGTGCTCATTCCGATCCACTCATGAGCAAGCGTCATCTGGTCACGGCAGCACTGCCCTACGCCAACGGCCCCGTGCACATCGGGCACATTGCGGGCTGTTATCTTCCGGCGGATATCTACGTTCGTTTTCTCCGCCAGATGGGGGAGGATGTTCGCTTTATCTGCGGTTCTGACGAACACGGTATGGCCATCACCATGCGTGCGCGAAAGGAAGGCGTGGAGCCTCGGGCGATCGTAGATCGCTACCACAATATGATGAAGGGGTCTTTCGAAGAATTCGGTATCTCCTTCGATATCTACAGCCGCACCTCTTCTGAAGATCACCACAAGACGGCGCAGGACTTTTTCCTGAAGCTGCACGAGCAAGGCGTTTTTCAGGAGAAGGAGACCGATCAGTACTACGATCCGGAGGCGCGTCAATTCCTGGCCGATCGGTACATCATGGGAACTTGTCCGGCATGCGGGCATACAGAGGCCTATGGCGATCAGTGCGAAAATTGTGGCCGCAGTCTCAGCCCAACAGAACTAAAGGACCCGCGTTCCACCCTGAGCGGATCGGCGCCCGTGCTGAAAAAGACCACGAACTGGTTTCTGCCTCTCGATGAGATGGCAGACGGCATACGGTCATTCCTCGATCAGCACAAAGACTGGAAGCCCAATGTCCACGGCCAATGCATGAGCTGGCTGGATGCGGGTGATGGGCTGCAGCCCCGCAGCATGACACGCGATCTGGACTGGGGCATCCGTGTGCCCGTGAAAGGAGGAGAGGACAAGGTGCTCTACGTCTGGTTCGATGCCCCGATCGGCTACATTTCAGCCAGTAAAGAATTGATGCCCGATCAGTGGCGCTCCTATTGGCAGGATCCAGATTCCCGCCTGGTGCATTTCATTGGCAAGGACAACATCGTTTTCCATTGCATCGTCTTCCCGGCCATGCTCATGGCGCATGGATCGTACAACCTGCCCGAGGCGGTTCCGGCCAACGAGTTCCTGAACCTCGAAGGCCAAAAGATCAGCACCTCCCGCAATTGGGCGGTCTGGTTGCACGAATACCTCGAAGATTTCCCCGGAAAGCAGGATGTCTTGCGCTATGTGCTCTGTGCAACAGCGCCTGAGACCAAGGACAACGACTTCACCTGGAAGGATTTCCAGCAGCGCAACAACAGTGAACTGGTGGCCATTCTCGGAAATTTCTTGAATCGGGTCTTCGTCCTCAACGACAAATACTACGGAGGGCAATTGCCAAATATGGATGGGTCTTCGGATTCTGAACAAGTAGCCTGGGCAGAATTCATGGCGCATGCCGACCGCATGGAGGCATCCATAGGCGCATACCGCTTCCGCGAGGCGCTCGGGGAATTCATGGGATTGGCACGGACGGGCAATAAGTATCTGGCAGAGCAGGAGCCGTGGAAGAAGATCAAGACGGATCCTGAACGGGCCGCCGTGATCCTGGCGCTGGCCGCCAGGATGGCTGCCTTCATCGGACAGGCAGCCGAGGCCTTCCTGCCCTTCACGGCGGCCCGCATCCGCAAAGCATTTGGAATGGACCTGATGGGCTGGGAGGAGCTCAAGAAGATCGATCCGGCCAGATGGCTCGAAGGTGTGTCGGCCGAAAATCCCGGTCTCTTGTTCGATAAAATAGAAGACGAAAAAATGGATGAGCAAAGAGCACGGTTGACGCAGTCGGAGGCCGAACAGTCCACCGTACCGGCCGTGGACCCGCAAAAAGAAATAGTTGATTTCGAGTCCTTTCAGAGGATGGACATACGCGTGGCTCAGATCCTTTCAGCCGAGCGGGTGCCAAAGACCGATAAGCTCCTGAAGTTCGAGGTGGATACCGGTTTGGACCGTCGGACGGTGGTTTCGGGCATCGCCGAATTCTTCGACCCAAAAGATCTGGTCGGAAAGCGCGTACCCATCCTGATGAATCTCGCACCGCGAAAGATCCGGGGCATCGAGTCTGAAGGCATGCTGCTCTTTGGGGAAGACAGCGAGGGAAGCCTCAAGTGGGTCGAGCCCGATGCGGAGCTGCCCGCAGGATCCTCAATCGGCTGACGGCCGGTTCTTCACATATTTCTCCAGCCACTGATCCTGCTCCCAGAGCAGGTGCAAAATGCTCTCCCGGGCACTGTAGCCATGGCTCTCTTTGGGCAGCATCACCAGGCGTGCAGTCGCTCCCAGGCCTTTGAGGGCATTGAAGTAACGCTCGCTCTGCAGTGGATAGGTTCCGGAATTGTTGTCTGCCTCTCCGTGCACAAGCAGCAGCGGGGTCTTCATCTTGTCGGCATGCATGAACGGACTCATGGTGTAGTAGATCTCCGGTGCCTCCCAGTAACTCCTCTGCTCTGACTGGAACCCAAAGGGCGTGAGCGTCCGGTTGTAGGCGCCGCTGCGGGCGATCCCGGCTGCGAACAGATCCGAATGACTCAACAGGTTCGCCACCATGAATGCGCCATAGCTGTGGCCACCGACAGCCACGCGCTTGGGATCCACCAGACCGCGCTGATCGAGCGCATCGATGGCGGCCTGTGCATTGGCCACAAGCTGTGTGCGGAACGAGTCGTTGGGTTCCTCATCGCCTTCCCCGATGATCGGAAAGGAGGCGTCGTCCAGGACGACATATCCACGGGTGACCCAGTAGACCGGAGAGCCCCAGAAGGGATAGACGAATTCGTTGGGATTCTGTGTGTTCTGTCCCGCGCTGCTCTTGTCCTTGTATTCTCTTGGATAGGCCCACAGGATCATCGGATAGCGCTTGCCCTCCTCGTAATCCAGCGGGAGGTAGAGCGTGCCGTTCAGATCGAGTCCGTCGGAGCGTTTGTAGTCGATCACTTCCTTCTGCACATTGGCGATCCGCTCAAATGGATTCTTGAAATCCGTCATCTGTTCCATGCGCCCCGTCTTCAGCTTGCGGACGAAATAGTTTGGATAATCACTTTTCGATTCAATGCGGACGAGCAGTTCGTCTTCGTCCACATAGAGGTCGCGAATGTCTTCGATGCGATCCGTGTAGGTCGAGCGGTAGAGATCCCTTGTCTTTTTGGATTTGATGTCCATCTCGCGAACAAAGGGGAACTGACCTTCTTCGCTGAATCCGTCACCGATCTGGAAGAGCTTTCCATCGCGCATGGCAAGAACACCGTAGCCCGGATAGCGGCCTTCTTCGGTAACGAATCTGCCCGGGTCACTGTACTGATCCTGGTAATTCCTGTCGTACACGATCTCAGGCTTGATATCGGGCCGGGAGGGATTGAAGAAATAGGTCTTGGTATTGCGTGTGTCCCACCAGTAGTCGTAGGCTACGGCAAACTCATCAGAGCCCCATACGCCGCCGCTGAAGCGGTTGATGCTCTTGAATATGGAGCGGCCCTCGCCATCAAAGGGCGCCTCCAGCAAAAAGACTTCATCCCTGTGGGCCACCTCCTTCGCAGGGTCGCCATCGTCCAGAGCGACCGTGTACACCAAGCTGTGTGGTTTGTCTGATCGCCAGTTCATGTTTCTTCGGCCCTTTCTTACGGACATGAAGCCCTTGGGCATGACTTCCATCAGTGGCACATCCATGACCACGGAAACCAGTTCGCCCTTTTTGGTGTAGACCGCAGAGCGGCTGGGGAAACGACCGTATGGAACGATGTAACTGAACGGCCGGTGAATGCTGGTGACCATGACATATTCCCCATCTGGAGAGAAGGAGATGCCGCCGTACATGGCCAGTGGCAGAAAAGGCTTTTGCCCGCCCTTGAGATCGACCTGTATCAGTTCGCTGCCTGCAAGCAGTTCAAAGTTGTACTCGTCGTCAGGGGTCTTCAACAGGTCCTGATAGGTTCTGTTCTGTGCCTTCTGTCCGGCATTCTCTGAAACGATCGGTCCTGTGGGAACGGATTCTTCGGTATCGATCAGGTCTTTGCGGTCGGTGTCGAGGATCTTGACCAAAAGCGACTTACCGTCGTTGAACCAGCGCAGTACACTGCCCATATTGGCATTGAGAACGGGTCCGAGCAAACGGCTCGCGCGGGCTTTTTTCAGGTCGAGATACCAGAGTTCTGTTCCTTCTGAGGTGGTGTGTGTAAAGGCGATCTTCGATTCATCCGGCGACCAGCTCAGATTGGCGATCCGGGCTTCATCGGGCAAGCCACTGACCGCTCGGGCTTCTTCATCCTTGCCCACCTTCATCACCTTCATTCCGGTGTAGAATCGGGTTCTGCTTCCGATGTTGGTCTTGGGGTTGATGCGCAAGCCGCCGAGCCGCATCTCCTCTTCACTGAGTTCGGCAATGCTCTTGTAGGCCTTGCGGTAGACAAAGACCATGTATTCCCGGTCTTCTGTGATCAGTGTGATCGGTGCGAGGTCCACATCTACGAGTTCGAGAATGTCCTGCGGGGGTACCTGATAGTTCAGGTCTTCTTGTGCATAGGCGTCTAACCACACGATAAGAGAGCTTAAAAAGGTGAGTAGGAGGGAGAGTGGGCGGATCATGATCTTGATGGATTGAGAGGGAAAATTAATCGACAGAGGTGAATGCAGAACCTCCTTTATCAGGATATCTCGCCTAAAGGCCTAAAATGTCAGAATCATGTGGATGACGTTTGTTCCAGCATGCACGCTGCACGCTCTGCTCCCATTAACTTTGGCCTCTATGCTGAATCATATATGAGTTATCAGGTCAATCAAGAACCGGTCAATGCGGAAGTGGCCGGAGAACTCGGACTCACCGAGGATGAATTTTCCAAGATATCCGACATCCTGGGTCGAGTGCCCAACTTCACTGAATTGTCCATCTACTCGGGCATGTGGAGCGAACACTGTTCATACAAGAACTCCATCGTCTGGCTGAAGACCCTGCCAAAGGACGGGCCGCATATGCTCGTCAAGGCGGGCGAGGAAAATGCCGGTCTGGTGGATATTGGGGAGGGTCTGGCCTGTGCGTTCAAGATCGAGAGCCACAACCATCCCTCTGCACTGGAGCCTTTCCAGGGAGCCGCGACAGGCGTGGGCGGGATCAACCGCGACATCTTCACCATGGGCGCACGGCCCATCGCACAAATGAATTCGCTGCGCTTTGGCCTGCCTGAAGAGAAGCGTACCCAATGGCTGGTGGATGGCGTGGTCAAGGGGATCGGACATTATGGGAATTCCTTCGGCGTTCCGGTTGTGGGGGGAGAGGCCTATTTCGATGAATGCTACAGCCAGAATCCATTGGTGAATGCTTTCTCTGCGGGCATATTGGAAACCGGCAAGATGATCCGTGCAACGGCTGCGGGTGCTGGAAACCCGGTGTACATCATCGGATCTTCCACGGGAAAAGACGGCATACACGGCGCTTCTTTCGCTTCAAAAGACCTTTCGGAAGACAGTGCCAACGATATTCCTGCCGTTCAGGTGGGTGATCCCTTTCAAGAGAAATTGCTCCTAGAAGCCAGTATGGAACTGGCGGAGACAGATGCGCTGATCGGCATGCAGGACATGGGTGCTGCGGGCATAACCTGTTCCACATCAGAAATGAGTGCTGCAGGTGGAGTGGGAATGAAGATCCATTTGGACAAGGTGCCGATGCGGCAGTCCGATATGAAGCCCTGGGAGATCCTTCTGAGCGAGTCTCAGGAGCGGATGCTGGCCGTGGTCAAGAAGGGAAGAGAACAGGAAGTCGAGGCGATCTTCGACAAGTGGGACATCCATTGTGTTCCGATCGGCGAGGTGCAGGACGAAGGAATGATCGAGTATTTCTGGCATGGTGAACTCATCGCAGAGGTTCCCGCTGAAAGTCTGGTGCTCGGAGGAGGCGCCCCAGTCTATCACAGAGAATTCCACGCCCCGGCCTACCACAAGGAATATCAGCAATTCGATATTTCCTCTGTGCCGGTTCCGGACGATCTACAGGAAGTGGGCCGCAGAATGATGGCCCTTCCCAACATCGCATCCAAGAAGAGGATCTACGAGCAATACGACTCCATGGTGGGAACGGTCAATATGAGCACCAACCGCCAGACCGATGCGGCCATTGTCAACATCAAAGGGACAGATCGCGCCCTGGCCATGAGTGTGGACTGTAATGCGCGTTATGTGCACGCCGATCCGGAGGTTGGCGCCATGATCGCTGTCTCCGAGGCTGCGCGGAACATCAGCTGCAGTGGGGGAGTACCCTCTGCCATCACCAACTGCCTGAACTTCGGCAACCCGTACAATCCAGAGGTCTATTGGCAATTTGTGGGTGCCATCAAGGGAATGGGCGCGGCTTGCGAGCGGTTCAAGACACCAGTCACCGGCGGCAATGTGAGCTTCTACAACCAGACGGTCCTCAAGGAGGGCACAGAACCTGTTTTCCCCACGCCGACCATTGGCATGATCGGTATTGTGGAAAGCAAGGAACAGGTCACGAGCATTCCCTTCAAGCAGAAGGGAGATCTCATCTATCTGATCGGCGAAAGCCACAATGACATCTCCTCCTCTCAGTACCTCGTGCACATTCACGGAGTCGAGGCGTCTCCGGTTCCCCATTTCGATCTGGAGGAGGAGTTCTCCAATCAGGAGGCGATCCGGACACTGATCCAGGAGGGCGTGGTACGATCGGCACATGATGTGAGCGAGGGCGGTCTGTTCGTTGCCCTGATGGAAAAAGCGATGCACTCAGGATTGGGCTTTGATGTGACCACGGATGCTTCCATCCGCGCAGATGCCTGGCTTTTTGGAGAATCCCAGAGCCGGATCGTCGTCAGTGTCTCCTCAGAGATGGAAGATCGCTTTATCGACCTGATGATGCCCAATGGGGTGGAATTCGAACTGCTCGGTCATGTCACCAAAGGGAGTGTGCGGATCGATGATGTGGACTGGGGCGAGGCCGCTCAGTACCGGAGCATCTACGATGAGGCACTCGACCACGCATTAAGCCCGAACGAATGATGGTGCAAATAGTCGCCATGATCTGTCTGACGGTGATCATCCTCGCCGTACTGAAGAAGCAGAGATAGGTCCGCTCTTCTTTCAGGCAAATTGCCTGACGTCGTCTGCGCTGATCTTTTCCTGCCCGAGGATCATCAGTCGCTCCACCAGGTTGCGGAGCTGCCGGATGTTTCCGCTGTAACTGAGCTTTTGCAGTTCCACGATGGCCTGATCTGCGAAAGATCTGCCGCCCATCCCTTGTTCTTCAGAGATCTGCTTAAGAAAATGCGCCACGAGCTCGGGAATATCCTCTTTGCGTTCATCCAACGCCGGTACCTGAATATTGATCACACTCAGCCGGTGATAAAGGTCTTCCCGAAAGCGCCCTTCCTTGATCTCCAGTTCGAGATCCTTGTTGGTTGCGGCGAGCACCCGGACGTCCACCCGAACATCCTTGTCGGATCCCACTGGGGTGACCCGCGATTCCTGCAGCGCGCGAAGCACTTTGGCCTGCGCGCTCAGGCTCATGTCTCCGATCTCATCGAGGAACAAGGTGCCGCCTTCCGCTGTCTCGAACTTTCCCTTCCGGTCTTTGACCGCGGATGTGAAGGCGCCTTTCTTGTGCCCAAAGAGTTCGCTTTCGATCAACTCTGAGGGAATGGCTGCACAGTTCACCTCGACAAAGGGTCCTTTGGCGCGGGCGCTTTGTTCGTGCACTCCATGCGCCACCAGTTCTTTTCCCGTTCCATTGGGCCCTGTGATGAGCACCCGCGCATCTGTGGGCGCTGCTTTCTCCATGATCTCACGCACCTTCTCCAAGGATTTGGATGAGCCGATCATTCGGTATTTCCTGGATACTTTTTTCTTCAGTCGGCGGACCTGATCCTGAAGTTGCTGGCGATCCAGGGCATGGCGTACGGTTTGCAACAACCTGTTCAGATCGGGTGGTTTGGAGATGAAGTCGTACGCACCCTGCCTCATACAGTCCACTGCAAGTTCAATGTCTCCGTGGCCGGAGATCATCACTACGGATGTATTCGGGCTGTGTTCCTGGTAATGCTTGAGCACCTCCGTTCCGTCTTTCTGAGGCATCTTGATATCACACAAGAGCAGGTCCCATTCCTTTTCACACTGGGCAATGGCCTGCGCCCCATCTTCCACTTCTTCGATGGCCCATTTGCCATTCTCCTCCTGGAGGATGTTCTTCAGGACCCTTCGAATGGCGGCCTCATCTTCAGCGATCAGTATCCTTGGCATGATTGATAGATTCGGACAGAAAGATACTTCCTGAGGGAAGAATCCTCAAGACCCTTAAGGGAGGAGAAGGTCAGTGTCTGAGCCACTTCCAAAGGGTGGCCCAGTTGACTTTCTGACCGTACATCAGAATGCCTGTCCGGTAGATGCGACCGGCCACCCAGACCGTTCCCAGCGAACCGCCGATGAGCAGGACCACAGAGAGGATCAGTTCCCAGGCTTCCACGCCGAACGGAATGCGCGCCACCATGATGATGGGCGAGGTGAACGGTACCATACTGAACCAAAAGGCCAATGGACCGTCTGGGTTTTCAGCCACCTGTGCCGCCACTATGATGCTGAGGATAATGGGGATGGTGACGGGAAACATGAACTGCTGGGCATCGGACTGACTTTCCACAGCAGATCCGATAGCGGCGAAAAGAGCGGCATAAAAGAGATAGCCCCCCAGAAAATAAAACAGGAAGCTTCCAAGCAAGAGCGGGAGATTCAGTCCATCCACAACGGCCTTGACACGAGCGAATCCTCCTTCAGCAGCCTGTTCGATCATTTGCTGATCCACCTGTTCCACGGCGGTCAGCGCCTCCATCTTGTCGGCCAGATAGACATTGGCAAAGACGCTGTAGATCACTGTGGACAGCACGACCCAGATCAGGAATTGTGTAAGTCCCACCAGGCCGATCCCCGTGATCTTTCCCATCATCAATTGAAAGGGCCGCACCGAGGAGACGATCACTTCAACAATGCGGCTTCCCTTCTCTTCGAGAACCCCCATCATCACCTGAGAGCCAAATAGGAACATGAACATGTACATGAAGAAGGCGAAGAAAAGACCGATCATCATCTTGACTTCGACCACCGATTCCGCAATGTCTCCGCCCTCTTTCAGGTCGAAACTCCTCAGATTCACCTGCGTTTTGGTCTGTGCGATCACTTCCGGATCGACTCCTTCGCTGCGCAGTTTGGCATTCTGTATGCGCGAGCGGATCTGATCTTTGAGGTAATTCTGCACACTCAGGGCCACATCTCCCTGCCCGTAGATCACGCAGTTCTGGGCCATGAAATCGGGATCGTAGCCGCTTCCTGTCGGGATGTACAGCAGCGCATGATCTTCGGTAAGAAGAAACATCTCTTTGGCTTCCTCTATGGTATAGTCTTCGGGTGGTCCGAGGTATTTCAACTGGATCTGCTCCGTCCCTTTGGATCCGCCGAGCAGGTTGGCCGGATCGAGGACCATGACGCTGCGTTCTTCAGCCGGAAGGGAGGCGAAGTAGGCGGGAAGGATGCCCAAAGCCGAGATCAGAAGTGGCCCCAAGAGGGTCATGAGCACGAAGCTTCTTTTCTTGACGCGACTCAAATACTCGCGCTGGATGATGAGTCCGATCTTACTCATGACTTTCAGAAACACTTTTAATGAAGATCTCATTCACGGTGGGAATGACCTCTTCGAATCGCTCGATCCGTCCACTCAGCATGAGCTTCTGCAGCAGGGCATCAGTCTGCATCCCCTCTGCGAGACGGACCTTCAGATGCCGTTCCTGGCCTTTTTGGTGTTCGTCGATCCTCTCGCTGCCCTCTGGCAGTTCAGTCTTTTTTTGCTCCTCCATCTGCAAGACGATCGCATAGGTCCTGTCCCGATAGCGATCTCGGATGTCTTCCAGCGAGCCGCTGAGGATCACCTGAGAGCGGTTGATCAGCGCGATGTGCTGGCAGAGGAGCTCCACGCTCTCCATCCGGTGGGTCGAGAATAAGATGGTCGTTCCCTTTCGATTGAGTTCCAGTATCTCGTTTTTGATCATCTCCGCATTGATCGGGTCGAACCCGCTGAAGGGCTCGTCGAAAATGAGCAGCTGCGGCTCGTGCAGTACGGTGGTGATGAACTGGATCTTCTGCGCCATGCCTTTGGACAGCTCCTCTACCTTTTTCCCCCACCAGTCCTGTATCTCAAAGCGCTCAAACCAATACTTCAGTGCTGTGCGCGCCTCCGATCGGTCCAGCCCTTTCAATCGCGCGAGGTAGGTGGCCTGTTCGCCAACAGCCATTTTCTTGTAGAGTCCGCGTTCTTCTGGCAGATAGCCAATTCGGTGCACGTCTTCTTTTTTCAGGGGCGCTCCATTGAGCAGTATCTCACCGCTGTCCGGAGCCGTGATCTGATTGAGGATACGGATCAGAGAAGTCTTTCCCGCACCGTTCGGGCCCAATAGCCCGAATATGCTGCCCTCCGGAATGTCCATCGAAACCCCGTTGAGGGCCTGATGATCGCCGTAGGCCTTGTAGATGTCTTTGATCTGTACTTCCATGAATACGGCAGCAATTACGACAAAAAAATTCGTGGTCTAGCCCTGGAACATCTCTTTAACTCGCTCGAAGAAGGATTTGTCTTTCTTGTCGGGTACGGGCTGCAGGCTTTCTTCATTTTCCCATTCCTGCATCGTCTTTTTGATCTCGGCGCTTGGGTGCTTGGGCGTCCAAACATTTACATGGACCAACTGATCTCCCTTTCCGTAGCCTTCCAGGGAAGGCAGTCCTTTGTTCTTCAGCCGGAGGATCTGACCGCTTTGTGTGCCCGCCTCTACTTTGATCTTCACTTTGCCTTCAATGGTAGGCACTTCCACGCTTGCGCCCAGAATGGCCTGCGGGATGGAGATGTACAGATCGTAGTGAAGCTTTTGCCCTTCGCGGACCAGTTCCTCGTGCTCCTTCTCTTCGATCAGGACGATCAGGTCGCCATTTCCGCCACCAAACGGACCGGCATTGCCCTTGCCCGACATTTTGAGCTGCATGCCATCCTGTACCCCAGCCGGTATGTTGATGCTCACCACCTCTTCTCTTTGCTCCAGACCGTCATTTGACACCCCTGCTGGTTTGTGATCGATGATCTTACCGGAGCCCTGGCAGGTGGGGCATGTGGTGGCCGTGCGCATCTGTCCGAGAACGGTATTGGCCACACGATATACTTGCCCTTGGCCTTTGCAGGCCGTACAGGTCTTGTAGGTGACGCCTTCAGCAGGCATGTATCTCTTCAGTCGGATCTTCTTTTCCGATCCTTTGGCGATCTCTTCCAGATCCAGACGGACCTTCACCCGCAGGTTGCTTCCTCTGTTCTGACGACCGCCACCTCCGCCGCCAAATCCACCACCAAAGGCACCGCCAAAGATGTCGCCGAAGTGGGAGAAGATGTCATCCATATTCATTCCACCGCCGCCAAATCCTCCGGCGCCGCCCATGCCTGAATGCCCGAACTGATCGTAGCGTTGCTTCTTCTCAGGATTGCTGAGCACCTCGTAAGCTTCTGCAGCTTCTTTGAACTTTTCCTCAGCACTGGCATCTCCGGGATTCTTATCCGGGTGATACTGTATGGCGAGTTTGCGGTAGGCTTTTTTGACCTCGTCGGCCGAGGCGTTCTTGCTCACGCCCAATACTTCGTAGTAATCTCGTTTTGCCATACTGACTTATTCGCCGACTACGACCTTGGCGTAGCGAATGATCTTTTCTCCGAGTTTGTATCCCTGTTCGATGACGTCGACCACCTTGCCCTTGAGTTCCTCTGAAGGAGCAGGGATCTTGGTGATGGCTTCCATTCGGTCCACATCGAATCCCTCGCCAGCCTCGATCTCCATGGACTTCAATCCCTTGTTCTTCAGGGTGCCTTGGAATTTGGTGCGGATGAGCTGAATGCCCTTGATGTGATCACTTTGCTGCTCCTGCTCGCTCATCTGCCCAAAGGCGCGTTCAAAGTCATCCATCACAGGGAGTAGGGCAGACATCAGTTCCTGATTGGCCGAGCTGAACAGTTCGATGCGTTCCCTGCTGGTGCGCTTCCTGTAATTCTCGAACTCTGCATAGAGCCGGAGATACCGATCCTTATAGTCTTCTGAACCGTCTTTTTCTTCCGATTCAGTATCTGGTGCATTGGCATCTGCAGCTTCTTCTGTGCCTTCGGACGATGACGTTTGCTCCGTCTGTTCCGTCGATGCCTCTTCTTTTTCAGCTCCGTTCAGTGGCGCTTTTGATTCTTCGGTGCTCGCCTCACTCATGTTGATTGTATTGATGGTCGGTCGGTTGCAAATCCTTTGCCACAGGAACTGATTGACAGCCTGTCAGCAAAACCTTCTTTTTCCTTTCGATCGGGATTCTTGAATGGGTGCAAAAATGCGGATTAATTCGAATCGGGAGATGGTAGGGGATGTGTCTTTGTTTGGGCAAAAAAAAGGCGCCCGAAGGCGCCTTTCTTAAGGATCGTTGAGATCTTACTGATCCCACCAAAGCTTGTACGTGCCTCCGGCATCGGTTCCAAATTTTTCGTCTGGGCTTGCAGACAAAGGCATGGGAACATTGCTTGAGTTGTACAGATACTCATCCTGAGGATAGGGGAGACGACGTGGGATGTCCACGAGGTTGGCTCCGGGATAAACGGTCAAAGCCGGATATCCTGTGCGGCGCCAATCCGTCCAACTCTCAGACTGGCTGAACATCGCTACGTACTTCTCTTCCATCACCTTCTGCAGGTCGGCACCAGCCATTCCAGCGACATAAGCGTCGCGGTCGGCGGCAGCCACACCAACGAAGTCCATATTCTCAGAGATCGCAGCAACTAAAGTGGCCGTAGGATCTCCACCGCTGCGCTGCTCGGCTTCTGCGCGGATGAACAACAATTCGAAGTTGGTCATCCATGGCTGAGGAGAGGTAGCGCTTCCGCCCCAAAAGACCATCAGAGTAGAATCTGAAGCGTCCTTGTAGAGGTCGATGCGTGGATCGTTCATGTTGGCCATGTGGTCGTACATATAACCGAACTGGCTCATGTAGCCGTTCCTGTCCACCTGAGTGAACTGGTACCAGGGATTTGCCTGGTTGGCACTGCTTCCGAAGTTGAAAATGGCGTCATCTCCTCCCGTGAAGGAGTTGTCACATGCAGCGATCACATCCGCCGCGCTGTAACCGGCAGTTTCGCTGAGGTGATTGAGGTAACGGGCCTTCAGTCCGTAAGCGAACTTGACCCAAGAGGCCATATCCCCGCCGTAAAGCAGGTCATCGGAACCGGGAGAACGAACGCTGCTGGCAGCTCCACACTCAGCGACACCTTCATCCAAAAGGGTGAAGATGCTGTTGTAGATGTCTTCCTGTGAATCAAACACCGGCTGGAGGTTGTCCTCTCCCTGGAAGGCCTGAGAGTAAGGAATGTCTCCGAAGCAATCGGTCATGTTCCCGAGGTAGGCAGCCATCATGATCTTGGCGACTCCACTGTAGTGAGGAGAATTGCCAGAGGTCTTGCCGATGATCAGGTTCAGGTCATACATACCGCCAGCATAGGAAAGACTTCCCCATGGCGTATTGAAATCACCTTCGCCGATCTGGGCGTAGCGATTGTGTGCGAGCGACTGACGGTCGGTACCGGTCATTTGCTGCATGAAGATGCTCGTCAGACGAGGGATGACGTCTCCGCTGGCCATGGCGTAATAAGCCTGAGCGGATGTCAGCAACACGTCTTCTGTCACGTCTGTGGGCCGTGTAGGATCTACTTTGTAGTCCTCAAGCCACTCTTTGGAGCAAGAGGTGGTCATAACCAACCCCATTGCTGCAACTGCTATTAGTGTCTTTTTCATCATTACTGATTAGGGGTTTAATTAAAAGTTAGCTCTGAGTCCGAAGAGGTAACCGCGGGTATTCGGCATATTGAAGTAATCCGCACCCTGGCTGTTCGTGGATCCACTCAGGTTGGTCTCTGGGTCGATACCCTGATAGTCGGTAAAGAGCAACAGGTTCCTGCCCTGAGCATAAAGGCTCAAGCCTTTGATGAAGGTGTTCTTGAAGGCGTCGTCGTCGAAGGTATAAGTGATACCCACCTGACGAAGTCTGATCCAAGAACCATCCTCGATGAATGGACGGGAAGCTCCGGTGAAACCAGAGAGAGGACCAGTAGTGTAGGCCGTCTCGTCCCGAACGATCTCAGAAGTGTTTGGCTGACCAGCATTGGGTGTTCCAGGCGCATATACACCGGAGTTGCCCATAACTACATCTTCCCAAACAAAAGTCTCTCCGCGTCCGTCGGCTACGTCCTTGTGCGTACCGAAGTAGTACAGCGCACCACGTGTTCCGTTCCAGATGTCACCGCCTTCACGGATGTCCCACAGCATGTCGAACGTCCAGTTCTTCCAGCTAACGGTGTTGTTGATGCCCATGATCCAGTCTGGATTGGGGTCTCCAACAACAACTTCTGTAGATGAGTAGATGGGGTAGCCATTCTCATCGACGAGTGCATTTCCATTGTCATCACGCGCCCAGTCGTCTCCGTAAAGGGTTCCGTAGGCCTCGCCAGCGACCAAACGCTGATTGGCTCCGAAGAATCCCCATGGCAGACTGATCACATCAACTCCTGGAGCAAGCTCCAATACCTTGTTGCGGTTGCGGGTGAAGTTGGTAGAGATGTCCCAACGAAGATCGTCGGTGACCACAGGTGCGATGTTCAATACGACTTCGATTCCCTTGTTCTCCATTGTTCCGGCATTCAACCAGCGGTTGGTGTAACCAGAGGAAGCTGCGATCGGAACGGCCACCAGTAGGTCTTGGGACTGCTGGTTGTAGGAAGTGAATTCCAAACCGATGCGGTTGTCCATGAATCCGAGGTCAAAACCAAATTCTGTCGTGGTAGTGAACTCAGGACGCAGATCGGAAGATCCGATGGTATTGCTCTGAGTAAAGCCAGCCTGACCGAGGAATGGGAAATCCAGTCCGTTGATCCAGCCTGATCCAGCCTGTGATTGAGTGAAGTAAGTGGCGTTCGTTCCAAATCCGGGCTCGATACCCACTTTCGCCCAACTTGCTCTCAGCTTTCCATAGCTCAGCCAATCCAGGCCGCCAGTGGCTTCCTTGAGGTAGTCTGAGAAGACATACCCGAGGCTCGCTGAAGGATAGAAGATCGACTCCCCTACGTCACCGAAGGTGGACGCCTGGTCGCGACGAGCTGTCAGGGTCAGATAGAGCTGCTCAGCATAGCCCAATGTGGCTTCGCCGTAGACACCGCTGATCCTTCTGCGGTCGATGCCCTGAGAAACCAGTTGAGTGGCTGCGTTGGACATGTTGTAGAAGTCATTGATGACCAGACCATCGCCCTGTCCGTAGAGGTTGTTCAGATTTCTCTGGTTGGCGTTGAAACCGAGCAACAGACTTCCGTCCAGTTTGCCCCACTTCTTGTTCATACGCGCTGTGAGATCGTGGTTGAATTCTGTGTAGTTGTACACATCTTCCATGATCCGTCCAGCAGGAACAGTACGTGAGCCGATGGAAATGATCTGCTTTCTGCGGTCGCTGTAGTTGTCCACACCTACTTTGTAGTTCAGGGTCAACCACTCGTATGGCAGATACTGGAAGTTCACATAACCGAAAACACGGTTCACCTGATCCTCAAATGGGTTGCGGTTGATCGTCCAGTAAGGGTTGTCATAACCTCCGCTTCCACGGTAGTTACGCTGGCTGCCATCCGGGTTGATGTAAGCAGACTCATCTTCTGGATCTGTTGCACCATTCGAGTTGTCAAAACTGGCGGGTGTACGCATCAGACCGAGCATCAGGCCAGAGAGGTTGGATCCCTGCTGGATACGGCGACCTCCGGAAGTAGTAAAGGCCAGAGAGCCTCCTACTTTCAAGTTGTCGGTCACATTGCTCGAAGCTGAAAGACGGGCAGAAGTCCTGGAGAAGTTGTTCAGTGGAACGACTCCCTGGTCTCTCAGATCGCTCAGTGAGAAGTAGAAACTGCTGCGGTCATTACCTCCTGTGAAGGAAAGACTGTTGTTGACACGCAGTCCATTCTGGAAGAAATTCTCAGGGTTGTTGAACGAAGGAACGGTACCCTTTGATCCGGCCACCATGGCGGCTGGGTCATCGGTGATCTCTCCACTCGCATCAAAACCGAGATCCGAAATGCGCGGACCCCAAGATCCGAACCAACCAGTAGATGGTGCGTAGTATGCACCTCCCCATCCTTGGGCATAATCTGTCTGGTAAGCAGGCAGCTTATTGACTTGAGTGATCTCCATCGAAGAGTTGAAGTTCACTTTGAATCCAGAATTCAGGCTTCCTTTCTTGGTGGTGATCAGGATCACGCCGTTTGCTCCACGTGTACCGTAAAGAGCGGCAGCTGCACCCCCTTTCAGTACCGATATGTTTTCGATATCGTCTGGGTTGATGTCAATGGCCCTGTTGGAGAGGGCAACACCCGCGCGAAGATCCTCCGTGAGACTCTGGCTGTTATCTATAGGAACACCGTCGATGACGAAGAGCGGCTGATTGTTCTGCGTGAAGGTGGCATTACCTCTGATCCGGATGAATGAGGCAGCACCTGCAGCACCAGAAGATTGAATGACCTGTACACCGGACAATTTACCGGCCATGGTCTGTACAACATTGGATTCGCCGGTCTCGCGTACGATCGAACCATCGATCGTTTCGACTCCGTATCCCAGAGCCCTCTTGCTTCGCTCCTGACCCAATGCGGTCACCACCACCTCATCGAGCTGCTCAGAGCCCGCCGAGAGGGAGATGTTCATGGTTCCGGAGGTCACAGAGACTTCCTTAGATGAGTAGCCCATGCCGGTCACGACCAAAACAGCAGGGTCCGTACTGAGCATGAGCTCGTAGGAACCATTCGCATTGGTAATGGTGGCATTGGTTGTTCCCTTCTCCATAACTGCGACACCGGGAACCGGTCCGCCGTCTTCCGAAGAAGTAACGACTCCTCTGACCGTCTTGACCTGGGCACTCAGTGCCGAGCTCAAGAACACAAGAAGGAGCGTCGATCGTAGCAATCTAGCCATATGCTTTTGGTTTAAGGTTTAAAAATCAACCAACAATTCTACTAAATGTTAAGTGAATGTTAGCGTTCCCGCTCGAAGTGGTGTTCGGAAATCCCTTTCAAAAAATATGCTAAAGGACAGGTAATCAGTGGTTTTATAACTTGTTCAATCTTTTGAAGAAAAACATAAAAAAACCCGCCAGAAGCGGGTTTTCGGTTAAAATTCAGCCAATTTACTTGGTCAACTTCTTCAAAGTTCCCTCCAGCGCACTTCCGCGAAGGTTCTTGGCGATGATGATCCCTTCCGCATCGATCAGAAAGGTGGCCGGGATACTGGCGACATTGTACATACGAGCGCCTTCGCTTTGCCAGTACTTCAGATCGGACACATGGTTGTCCCAAACCAGTCCGTCGGCCTGAATGGCCTGCGTCCATCGCGACTTGCTTTGGTCCAGAGAAACGCTGAAGATCTCAAAGCCCTTTGCGTTTTGGAACTCCACATCCTTGTACTGCTTGTAGGTGCGAACTACATTGGGATTTTCTCTTCGGCATGGGCCACACCAGCTTGCCCAAAAATCAATGAGGACGAGTTTTCCGCGCAGGTCAGATAATTTCCGCACGTTTCCCTCCGGGTCCTTGAAGGCCAATTCGGGGGCCTTATCACCGATACGAAGCACAGCCACCTGCCTGTCCTCGCTCTCTATCTTGGATTCCATTTGACGGAAACCAAAAAGTCCAAGGCTCAGAGCGGTGAGGAGAATCAATGTCTTTTTCATTCTGTTCTTTTTCTTCTGATGATCAAAGTTAAGGCCAAAGTCAAGGGTTCACTCCAGCCTCTGGTCGTTTCCCCATGTCAGACCCGTTCGATCTGAGCACCGATGGCTTTGAGGCGGCCGTCGATATTCTGATAGCCCCGATCGATCTGTTCAATGTTGTGGATCGTACTCTCTCCTTCAGCGGAGAGCGCAGCGATCAGCAGGGAGATTCCGGCACGTATGTCCGGACTGGTCATCGTGGTCGCCTTCAGCGGAATCTTTCTGTTGAGTCCGATCACTGTGGCGCGGTGCGGATCGCAAAGAATGATCTGAGCGCCCATATCGATGAGCTTGTCCACGAAGAACAGGCGACTTTCAAACATCTTTTGATGGATGAGTACGCTTCCTTTGGCTTGGGTGGCCACCACCAGTACAATACTGAGCAGGTCAGGAGTGAAGCCCGGCCAGGGCGCATCCGAGACGGTCAGAATGGATCCATCCATGAAACTGCCGATGGCGTATTCTTCCTGAGCAGGGACAAAGAGGTCATCGCCCCTCAACTCGAGTTGTATTCCGAGCCTTTCAAAGACACCCGGCATCAAACCGAGGTCTGGATAGCTCACATCTTTGATCGTGATCGCGCTTTGGGTCATCGCGGCCAGACCGATCCACGATCCGATCTCGATCATGTCGGGCAGGATACGATGCTCGGTACCGCCCAATCGGTCTACTCCCTGAATCGTTAGCAAATTTGAGCCGATGCCCTCTATTTGTGCGCCCATGCGGTTGAGCATCTTGCACAATTGCTGCAGGTAGGGTTCGCAGGCGGCATTGTAAATGGTCGTTGTGCCTTCCGCAAGTACGGCAGCCATCACTATGTTGGCCGTTCCTGTGACCGAGGCTTCTTCGAGCAGCATATAGCTGCCCTTGAGCTGTTCGGCCTCCACTCCGTAGAATGATTCGTCGTTTCGAATGCGCAAATGCCCGCCCAGCTTTTCCAATCCAATGAAATGGGTGTCCAGACGCCGCCTGCCGATCTTATCTCCACCGGGTTTTGGGATGTAGCCCTTTCCAAATCGGGCAAGCAGCGGACCCACCATCATGATCGACCCACGCAGTGAGGAAGCCTTCTGGCGATAGGTGTCGGACATCATGAACTCGAGATCCACGTCATCGGCCTGGAAAGTCATTTGGCTCGCGCCTGTTTTCTTTACCGCTACGCCGAGGTCCTGGAGGATCTCAATGAGCTTGTTGACATCTCGTATATCCGGGATGTTATCAATGACAACTTCTTCGTCTGTCAACAAGACCGCACAGAGGATCTGCAGTGCCTCGTTCTTCGCACCTTGCGGGACGATCTCACCAGAGAGTTTCTTGCCTCCGTTGATCTTGAATGTGCCCATAGGGATGTCCGTGAAGGAACGGTCTAGCTGACCGGCTTCCTGAATTTCTTTTTGTTCTTGCGGTTTCGGTTCCGCTTGTTGTTCTTGCCGCGAGCGTTCCGGACTTCCTGCTGCATGCCTTTGGTCAAAGACTGTGCGTTGGCCAGTTCCTTGTCTTCAGGTGCTTCGATGGCACCGTCGCTCAATTCATAGAGGTCTCTCCAGATCAATTCGTCCTGTACCGTGTCCTTGTTCCAGTTCAAATAGGACTTTTTCATCTGGTTGGCCACGTCCCGGATCAGGGCATCCCGATCAGCATCTTCCGGATCGAGTTCTTTGATCTTGCCAATGACCGCACGAATGATCTGTCCGTAATGCCGCTTTTTGTGAGAGCGCCTGGGATAGCCCATCATCTCAGGACTTGACTCAAAGGTCTCTCTCTGGGGTGTGGGATAAGGACTGTCCACATCGAGTTGAAAGTCACTCATGATGAACAGGTGGTCCCAAAGCTTATGTCGGTAGTCCGCGGCATCGCGCAGATGAGGATTCAGGTTTCCAATGACCTCGATGATGGCATGGGCCACCGCGTTCCGTTTTTCACGGTCCTCGATCTCCATGCATTCCTCCACCATTTTCTGAATGTTCCGTCCGTATTCCGGGATGATGAGCCGGGGGCGGGAAGAATTGTACTCCATAGTTCCTGCTGAGCGCTTAAAAGTAAGGCCTTCTCACAATTTTCGGAGCTTGGCGAAACGCAAAAGAAGTTTCTTCTCTCCTCCATTCTTGAATTGGACCGTGGCCTTGAGGTCTTCAGGGGGGCCTTCGAGTGCAGTGATCTTTCCAGCGCCGAAGCGATCATGTATCACGCGATCCCCCTCACTGAGCTTGGTCAGCGGTTTTCCCTCGGGGACCTCACGCCCCTGATCGAGTTTGCGCATACCCGGTTTGGGCGCGAAGGCCGTACTCGTTGTGCCCGCGGCCGATTTTTTTCTCGGGCCGCCAAAATTTCGGGATGCTGCTGACGCAGGGCGCGAGCCCGGCAGCATCTGCTTGCCCTGGAATGGACTGTGGTCGGGCAACTGCATGTCGAGGTGCTGTTGGTCGATCTCATCGATGAATCGACTGGGCAGGGTGTCCACGGTCTTCCCCCAGCGAAAACGGATGTGTGCAAAGGTGAGATAGGCCTTTACCTCTGCCCGGGTCAGCGCCACATAAAAAAGTCTGCGCTCTTCTTCAAGTTCATTCCGCGTGTCCATGGCCATCATGCTCGGAAAGAGCGATTCTTCGAGCCCGACAATGAAGACAAATGGAAATTCCAGTCCCTTGGCCAGGTGAACGGTCATCAGGGATACCTTTTCCGCATCGTCTTCCGCACCCTGATCCTGATCGGTGATCAATGCCACATCCTGGAGGAAGGCACCGAGGCTTCCGTCTCCTCCTTCTTCTTTTTGGCGTTCGGAGAATTCATGGATCGCATTGAGCAATTCCTCCACGTTTTGCAGCCGCGCTTCGCCTTCCGGGCTTTTGTCCTCCTTCAACTCTTTGAGCAAGCCTGAATGGCGAACAGCGAACAGTGTCGCTTCGGAGGCATCGTTCTTTTCTGCTTCGACGGAGAACGAGCGGATCGACGCGCAAAAGTCTGCGAGTTTCTTGCAGGTCGGTCCGTTGATCCCTGAAGGAGACAACAGCATTGGATTTTCAGCTGCTTCGAAAAGAGAGACTTGATTCTGCTGAGCGACCACGTTCAATCGGTCGAGGGTGGTATTTCCGATGCCGCGTCGTGGCAGGTTGATCACCCGCCGGAACGCCTCCTCGTCCTTGACATTTTGGGTCAGCTTGAGATAGGCCAATACGTCCTTGACCTCCTTGCGCTGATAAAAAGATACACCTCCATAAATACGGTAGGGGATGTTCCGCTTCCTCAATGAATCCTCGAAAGAGCGCGACTGTGCATTCGTTCGGTAGAGAATGGCAAATTGTCCGTAGCCCCTTTGCTCATTTCGTGCGCGATCGAATATCTGCCGAGCGACATAGTGTCCCTCCTCGGTATCGGAGATCGCTTTGAAAACGGTGAGCGGCTCGCCCACGGTATTCGATGTCCAGACCTTCTTTGGCAGTTGTTGCTTGTTGTGCTTGATCAGACTGTTTGCCGCATTGACGATGTGCTGGGTCGATCGGTAATTCTGTTCGAGTTTGAAGACCTGTGCGTTCGGGTAGTCGCTTTTGAAGTTGAGTATGTTCTGGATGTTCGCCCCCCGGAAAGAGTAAATGCTTTGGGCGTCATCGCCCACCACACAGATGTTCTCAAAGCGCGAAGCAAGAGCCTTCACAATGATGTACTGCGAGTGATTGGTGTCTTGGTACTCATCCACCAGGATGTAGCGAAAGCGATTCTGGTATTCGGAAAGCACTTCCGGAAAGCTCCCGAACAACTCATTGGTCTTGAGCAACAGATCGTCAAAATCCATGGCCCCTGCCCGGAAGCACCGATCGCAATATGCAGAATACAGCGCACCCATCCGGTGCATTTTGGCTGCATTGTCCTGGTGCTGCAGTTCGGGTTCCTGCAGGTACACATCAGGAGTGATCAGGGAATTCTTGAACGCGGATATCCTGTTCTGAACCGTCCGGATCTTGTAGAGGTCCTTATCGAGTCCCAATTCTTTCACCAGGGTGGTCAGCAGCTTCTTGCTGTCCTCTGTGTCGTAGATGGTGAAACTCTGTGGATAACCGAGTCGTCCTCCTTCGGCTCTTAAGATGCGCGCAAACACCGAGTGGAATGTGCCCATCCAAAGGTTGCGGGCCTCGGCCTGACCTACGAGCTGGCCAATGCGTTCTTTCATTTCCCGCGCCGCCTTGTTGGTGAAGGTGAGTGCGAGGATCTGAAACGGATCCACTCCCGCACGAAGCAAATGAGCGATGCGGTAGGTCAGCACCCTCGTTTTGCCCGAACCCGCGCCTGCGATGACCATCACAGGGCCGTCCATGGCCTCCACGGCTTCAAATTGGGGTTCGTTCAGTGCTTTTGAGAAGTCCATATAGCTGCAGACGAAAATAGGAGCGGACATGTTCGGACCGTCAGTCGTTCCCGAATTTTTTTGGACAATTGCCCCGGCCTGCTTCTTCCTTGGCCTTGATTTCTCCCCTATGGGCAGAAAAGGTCTGAAGAGGCGCTTTAAATTTGTCTTTTCTCCCATGGCCGAACAAGTTTTCCGCCATTTGGGTTGATTGAGCACATTATCATTCTATGTCGGAACAGATCAAAGGATTTTCCAAGCTGAGCAAAGAGGCCAAGATCGAGTGGCTGGCACACAAGCATTTTGAGGACCCAGAGGCGGCCATTGGTCTTTTGAAGACCTATTGGCATTCGGAAGCGAAACGTCAAAAGCTGCACGACGAATTCATTGAGAATACGGTCACCAATTACTATCTGCCCTTTGGGGTCGCACCAAATTTCAAGATCAATGGAAAGGTGTTCACCTTGCCGATGGCCATTGAGGAGAGTTCTGTGGTCGCGGCGGCTTCCAAGGCTGCGAGCTTCTGGTTCGATCGGGGCGGCTTTAAGGCGGAAGTGATCAGCACCCGAAAAGTGGGCCATGTCCATTTCATCTATCAAGGTGCGTTCCCTCAACTGAAGCAGGTATTCGAAAAGAACAAGGAGCGCTTTTACACCGATGCATCCGGCATTACAGCCAATATGCGGGCAAGAGGCGGCGGCATTCAGGAGATCGAACTCATTGACAAGACGGCTGCAGAGCCGGGGTACCATCAGCTTGAGGCGCACTTCGAGACCTGTGACTCCATGGGTGCGAACTTCATCAACTCCTGTCTGGAACGCTTTGCAGAGACCCTGAAGGAGATCGTCCGCACTTCAGAAGAGATCGATCCGGCCTTTCGCGAGGTGGAAGTGATCATGCGGATCCTTTCAAATTATACGCCCGAATGTCTGGTCCGTGCCGAAGTGGAATGCTCGGTGGAGGAACTCGTCGAGGGCAGTGGCATGGCGCCAGAGGATTTCGCCTCTCGCTTTCAAAGAGCTGTTCGGATCGCAGAGATCGAACCTTATCGGGCAACCACCCACAACAAGGGCATTTTCAATGGAGTGGATGCAGTTGTGATCGCCACCGGAAATGATTTCCGTGCCGTAGAAGCGGCAGGGCACACCTATGCCAGCCGCAGCGGTCGCTATTCCAGCCTGACCCACTGCAGCGTGGAAGATGGCCGCTTTCGTTTCTGGATCGAGCTGCCTCTTGCGCTCGGAACCGTTGGAGGACTCACAGCACTTCATCCCATGGTCAAGTTGGCTCATGAAATGTTGGGCCATCCCACGGCCGATGACCTGATGAAGATCGTGGCTGTTTCCGGACTCGCCCAGAATTTTGGGGCCCTGAGGGCTCTTGTGACCACCGGTATCCAGAAAGGCCACATGAAGATGCATCTGTTCAACATCCTCAATCAACTGGAGGCCACGGAAGAAGAGCGAAAGGAGATCGTTGCCTTTTTCGCAGACAAGGTCGTGGTGCACAACGAGGTGGTGCGCAAATTCTGTTCGCTTCGTGGGCTGCCCTACGCTCCTGAGTCGACCAAACGCAACTCCTGATGTTTCGTCCCGGTCCGTATTTCAGTCCGGGTAAATTGCTCCTTTCTGGAGAATATCTAGTGCTTCGCGGTGCACGCTGCCTTTCGCTGCCTACAAGATTCGGCCAGCATCTTCAGGTGGAAGCAGCCGACGAGCCACAAATCGCCTGGTGTGTGCGCGATCGGGAAGACCGGATCGTATATGAATCAAGCTGGACATTGGACGGCCGGTTGATCGGGTCCAGCGGCGCTGCCTGGGACGAGCAGGTCGGACGTACGCTGAAGGCCGTACTGAAGCAAGGCAAACAGGAACGAGGGGTCAGGCTCCGTTTCCAATTGGACCATCCCTCTGAATGGGGACTCGGGAGCAGCGCTACGCTCGTAGCCAACATCGCCCAGGCCACCCAACTGGATGCACTTGAACTGTTCTTTGCCACCCAAAAGGGCAGTGGATACGATGTGGCCACTTCCTTTCAGGCTGTGCCATTGATCTATTGGCTTGAAAATGGAGTGGGGCGCTGGGAAAAGGTCGATTTCGATCCTCCTTTCAAAGCACATTTGTTTTTCGTCTACCTCGGACAAAAACAAGACAGCGCATCGGAAGTGACACGATTTTCAGCTTTGGACATCCCATCTTCGGACGTGTCTGCGGTCAGCGACTGGACGGACATCATGCATGGATCCCAGCGTTTGGAACATTTTGCCGAAGCCTGTCGCTCCCACGAAGCCCTGCTTTCCAGGCTGATACATCGGCCTACGGTCCAAGACAGGCTTTTCCCGGATTTTCCGGGCGTGGTCAAATCCCTAGGGGCCTGGGGTGGAGATTTTGTAATGGCCGCAGCCGATGAGCCATCTGCAGCAGAAACCTATTTCAACAAAAAAGGCTACCCCATCTGCCTCAGTTTTTCAGACATTTTTTGGACAAAGCAGGAGCGGGAAGGAGAATCGGGAGCACGTATCTTAGAGAGATGAGCTTCGGCCGCATCCTATTCACTCTTTGCGCATTCGTCTGTGCCAGTGCTTTCCTGCGCGCGGCCCACCTGGTAGGTGGAGAGATGAGCTATGAATGTTTGGGCAACGGGCTGTATTCCGTTCAGGTCATCATCTACAGAGACTGCAACAGTACCGGAGCCGCCTTCGACGATTCCATTGCCGTTTCCGCCTATCGAAACTTGCCGCAGAGCGGTTACCCCATTTACGCAGACCTGTTTCTCAAGCATGGAGCTGTGACCCAGCTGCCCAGCACGCTCAACAATCCCTGTTTGCAGAGCCCACCTGACCTATGCACGGAGTTCACGGTCTATTCCGGTACCATGAACCTGCCTCCAGCCAATGGCGGTTATTTACTTGCGCACCAAAGATGCTGCCGCAACAACACGGTCAACAATGTGCCGAATTCAGGTGTCTGGGGAAATACCTTCACTACCACGATTCCCTCCAACGATGCCTGCAACAGCAGCCCCCACTTCACCGATCATCCTCCGGTGGTGATGTGTCAGAACGATCAATTGAATTTCGATCATTCGGCTGTAGACCAGGATGGTGACAGTTTGTATTACCGGCTCTGCAACGCATTCCACGGGGGCAACCAGCAGGTGCCCACTCCATATCCGCTCGTGCCGCCTCCCTACACGACCATTCCGTATACGGCCGGCCTGAATGCAACCTATCCCATCCCCTCATCGCCGCCAATATCCATCGATCCGCAGACGGGTCTTTTGACCGGTCAGCCCACTGTCCAGGGGCAATATCTATTCACGGTCTGCGTGGAAGAATACGATCAGGGAGCGCTCATGAGTACGGTCCGGAGAGACTTTCAGATCAATGTGGCCAATTGCCAGGGGAATGTGGTCAGCCGTGTGACCTCTCAGATCCAGTTGTCCGATCCTGTTTTTTGCAATGGGCGGACCGTTTCCTTTGAGCACAGCAGTACAGGCGGTCAGAGTTTTCTCTGGGAATTCAACGATCCGGCCAATCCAAATGACACATCCACCCTGAGTTCACCCACCTTCACCTTCAGTGATACAGGTGTTTATACGGTCTACCTGATCGTCAATCCAAACACCCCCTGCGCCGATACAAGCTTTGAGCGTTTTGAGTTGAGGTATCCGCTGGAACCAGAGATCCAGATTTCCGGTCAGCTGTGTCTCACAGATCAGAACATCCAACTGACAGCCAATGGCAATTTCAGTTCTTTGGCCAGCTTCGAATGGACGGTGAATGGTCAAACTTGGACCGGTCAACAGATCGGTCTTTCCCCATTGACAGGCATCGGCCCACATGCGGTGAGGCTTCGGGTGGAAGACTTCAACTGCATCGCTGAGGACAGCACCGAATTCACGCTGCGGACCAAGCCGGGCATCTTTGGGAACCTTGCGCCACTGTCGGGCTGTGCGCCTTTGGAAGTACTGATGGACGACAGTTCGTCATCTGAACCCTGGACGCGCCATCGATGGGATTTTGGTGATGGTCAATTTTCGGATCTCCCCACTCCTTTGCATACCTACCAGCAGGCTGGCGTATATACGGTCACCCATTCAGTTTGGAGCGATACAGCCTGCATTGACAGTGCCTTCAATCGGTATGTTCAGCGGATCGATGTGCTGCCGGCTCCACGTGCGGGTTTATGGGTGGATACACAACGAGTGAGTATCTACGCTCCGCAGTTCGTACTTCGCGATTCCAGCAGTTCTGATGCCGTACAGTGGGGTACGATCATGGGCGATGGCACGGAATATACAGGCGAGCTTTATTGGGCGCATGCGTATGCGGATACGGGAACCTACACCGTCAGTCATTGGGTGCTTGCGGCCAATGGATGTTCGGATACAGCGCTACGTACCCTTCGTGTAGATGCGGAATTCCACGTCTTCATTCCCAATGCTTTCCGCCCGAATGACGACGGAAGAAATGAGATCTTTAGGCCATACGGCGCCGACTGGCGAAAGATGGAGCTGACCATAACCGATCGCTGGGGCGGGGTCGTCTTCCGAACAACAGATCCATTGGCTGGCTGGAATGGCCGCAGGATGAATCAAGGGCAGTTGCTGCCGGAAGGCATCTATGCCTATAGGGTCCTTGTTTGGGGAAGAAGAGGCCACTTTGCCGAACGCATGGGAACGGTCATGCTCCTGCGCTAACCCAATTGTGCAGGCAGCGCTTTTCCGCTCAGGCTGTGGAATCTCCAGCCCAGAAAAAGGGCGGACAGGCTCAGGGCCAGGGCAAGTACGATCCAGATGCCGACAACGCCAGCGCCCATATGCAGTCCGATCAGCCAGGACGCTGGCAGGCTGAATCCCCAGTACACGGCAAAAGCGATCCAGGTAGGAATGCGTACATCTTCCATCCCACGAAGCAATCCAAGCGCCAGCGCCTGCAGCCCGTCTGAGAATTGAAAAAAGACAGCAACAAGCAGCAACTGAGCACTCAGTCCGATCACCGCGGCATCGTCCGAATAGAATGCGGGCAGCTGCTGACGGAATACGGCAAAGATGAGCCCGGCAGTACCCATCAAGGCCAATACCAGAACGACAGCAGCAATTCCAGTCCTTCGGATGCCGATGGGGTCCTTTCTTCCCGCAGCATTTCCCACCCGGACAGAGGCGGCTGCACCGATGCCTGAGGCGGCCATATAGCTGATCGAGGCGAGGCTGATGGCCACTTGATGTGCAGCCAGGGGCATGGCTCCGATCGTTCCGATCAGAATGGCTGCAGCGGCAAATGCTCCGACCTCAAATAGGTATTGAAGGCCGGTCGGGATGCCAATGGACAGAATTCGGCGAATGCGCTCCCATTCGATCCGCCTTGGCAGGAGATCGACTCGGTATTGCGCATAGTTCGGATGTAGAAGAAGATAGAGGAACAGACCGAACAACATGATGATGCGTGAGATCAAGGTTGCATAACCAGCACCCATGATGCCGAGCTCGGGAAAGCCCCATTTGCCAAAGATCAAAAGGTAGTTCAGCAAGACATTCAGCAGATTGGCTCCCAAACTGATGTACATGGCCGGTCGTGTATCGGAAAGTCCTTCAGCGAATTGTTTCAGACTCAGAAAGAGCATGAAGGGGAGGATGCTGGCGATCAAAATGCCCAAATACGGCAGGGCGAGTTCGAGTACCTCTTCCTGTTGTCCGGAGTAGGCGATCAGCGGACGCAGCAGAAAGAGCAGGGTCATCAATATCACTCCCATGAGCCCATTGATCAGAATTCCTTGAGAGAGCAGTCTGCCAAGTCGCTGGAGATCACTTTGTCCGTGCGCATTGGCCACCAGTGGGGTCACCCCATAAGCGACACCTATGCCGAAGACCAGAGGCAAGATGAAAATGGAGTTTGCCAGAGAGGCTGCAGCAAGTGGAATGGTACCGGTCTGGCCGATCATGGCACTGTCGGCAACTCCTACGGTCACGTGCCCCAACTGTCCGAGGACGACGGGCCAGGCGATCTTGAGAAGCTGGAAGATCTCCTTCCTGAACAAGGGATTCACTCCTCCTCTTCCTCGTAGCGGTCCAACTCACGTTCGTAGAACCGGATGGCTTCTTGCACGAGTTGTGCGGCCTCATCTGCCAATTCTTCTCCCTCGTCTTCCACATCGTCAAAAAACACCACTTCATCGGTGTCCAGATCGAGAACGAATCGGGGGAACTCTGTGTGCAATACAAATACCTTTTCAGGTACATCGGTATTGTCTCCCATCAGGAATTTAGGCAGCATCATGCAAACTTTGTTCAAAGGTACGTGCTCCGATTGCACAGCAGACCGATATTTTTGCAGTTATGCACCACGGCTTTTCTGTTTCCTCGCCTGAAGGATACCGCGATCCGATCCGTCTGCTCATCGACCGTTGCCGCCCGGGACCTGTGCATCTGAACGGCCCGATGGGTGCGGGCAAGACCACCTTTACAGCTATGTTCTTCAAGGAACTCGGCGTTCGGGATGCCGTGAGCAGCCCCACCTTTTCCCTGATCCAGGAATACCTTGGGAATGAAGGTCGGCGTCTGGTGCACATGGACCTCTACAGGCTCAAGGATGAGCAGGAGGCTTTTGCCATTGGACTGGAAGACTATCTTTATTCGGGCGATTGGTGTTTGATCGAATGGGCGGACCGGATTCCGTCCGGCTTGGATGAATGCAGTTGTCGTATCGACTGGTCCTTGAACGGGGAGCAGCGAGAATTAACCATGGAAATGCCATGAGCCAAACGGGGTACATCGATCCATCTCTGTACAGTCTTCTTCCTCAGGAAGAGGTCTTGGAGGTGGAACACAAAGCAGGGCAATTGTTCATCGGCATTCCCCGCGAAACCTGCATGCAGGAAAAGCGCGTGGCGCTGACCCCCGAATCGGTGAACCGCCTGTGCGCTCAGGGTCATCGGGTGCATGTGGAAACCGATGCAGGTAAGGACGCCCGTTTTACGGACCGTGATTTCAGCGAGGCTGGCGCACAGATCGAGCAGGGGCCGGATAAGATCTACGAAGCGGACATCATTTTGAAGGTCGAACCGCCAAGCCCGGAAGAGATCGAACGGATGAAGCCCAAGCAGACACTGATCAGTGCCCTTCAGTTGCGCATGCGCGACAAGGCCTATTTCGAGGCGCTCAGTGCCAAAAAGATCACTGCTCTTTCGTTCGAAGGCATTCAGGACGAGTCGGGGATCGCACCCATCGTTCGTTCCATGAGCGAGATCGCAGGCGGCACTTCCATTCTGATAGCGGCCGAATTGATGAACAATCTGAAAGGAGGCAGCGGAAGATTACTCGGTGGCGTCAGCGGCGTCCCTGCTGCTTCTGTGGCCATCCTGGGCGCTGGAACAGTGGGCACTTATGCTGCCAAAACGGCCTTGGGTCTCGGGGCTCAGGTCATGGTGTTCGACGGATCTCTCTCGCGGCTCCGCCGGCTCCAAGAGGCTGTACAGCATCCGCTAAATACAAGCATCATGCAGCCGAGCCATCTGCGCACGGCTTTGGGCTACTGTGATGTGGCCATCGGAGCGGTTCGCAGCCAGAAGGGCCGAACGCCTTGCATGGTGAGTGAGGAAATGGTCCAGCAGATGAAAGCGGGATCCGTCATCGTGGATGTGAGCATCGATCAGGGTGGCGTCTTTGAAAGCTCGCGGCCCACAGACCACGATCGTCCGACCTTCGAGGAGCATGGGATCGTGCACTATTGTGTGCCCAATATTCCGTCTCGCGTCAGCAGAACAGCGAGTGCAGCCTTGAGCAATGTGCTGGGGCCCTTATTGGATGAGGTCGGTCAGTCTGGCGGCCTGGAAGAGTTGCTTCGCAGGCGTAAAGGTGTGCGTTCGGGATTGTATCTCTATAATGGTGTCCTGACCTCCAAAGTGCTGGGCGAATATTACGGCCTCTCCTATTCAGAGGCGGACCTCTTCTTTGGTTCCTGATATGGGTTTTCTCCGCCGATTCGTATGGTATTTATTGGGTGTGGGCCTGGGTATCCTCATGGTCTTTTTTTTGTTTGGAGACCGGGACATCCAGTGCGCTTATTTTCCCAATGACCGCGTCCTGTATGATTTCAGGAAAAAGGAGATCCTCATTGACCAGGAGCAAAAGAGGCAGATGGAAGAACGCGCCATCGATTCGCTTTCCATCGACCAAATGCTTTGGCATGGCACAGTGGACTTTGAGCGGAGCCAGGTGGATCTGGACAGTTGCAAGGAATACTGGATCAGCCATGAGGGCTGGTCAGCCCGCTGGCGCAACTGCGCCCACAGCCTTCAGCTGCTGGAGATCGAATAGATCCTTAGCCCTTTCTCCGGCGCAATTCTTCAGAGATCAGCTGCAGCTCTCTGCCCGATTGACCACCCACTGAAGTGTTCTCCTCTGCCCGTCGGATCAGATAGGGCATCACCTCCTGAATGGGCCCAAAAGGCAGGTATTTCACCACTTGAAAACCGGCGGCGGCCAGATTGAAACTGATGTGGTCGCTCATTCCGTACAGCTGAGAGAAATAGACCCTTTTGCTGTCCTTTTGTCCATTGCTTGTCAGCAGATCGGCCAGTAACTGCGCACTTTCCTCGTTGTGCGATCCTGCAACCAGCGCATACCGGTCCAGGCGATCTGCTATGAATGCACAGGCCTCGTTGTAGTCCCGGTCCGTGGCGGCTTTGTCCGGCTGAATGGGCGAAGGGATCCCCCTTTCCCGGGCACGTTGCCTTTCTTTTTCCATGTAGGCTCCGCGTACGATCTTCAGACCGATGTGAAAGCCATCGCGCGCGCTGATGCTGTCGATTTCTTTGAGGTATTCCAGCCGATCGTGCCGGTACATTTGGAGCGTATTGAAAACGATGGGCCGCTCCTGATTGAAGGTGCGCATCATCTCCAGGCACAGATCGTCCATGGCCTTTTGCATCCAACTTTCCTCTGCGTCGAACATCAAAGGGATGTTGGCTTGTTGTGCAGCTGCACACAAACTTCGGATGCGTTCCTTGGCCCTCGCCCACTGCTTTTCCTGTTCAGCATTTAAAGTTTGTCCTGCTGAAACAGCTGTCCAGATCGCACTTGGGCCGAGTCCTGAAGGCTTGAAAACAGCCAGGGGAACTCCGGGATGTTCCCGCGCATACTCGATGGTGCGCAAGATGATCGAATGTGTGCGGTCCAGATCTTCCTCACCATATTTCCCTTCCGCACTGTAATCGAGGATGGACTGAACCCCTCGGTCGTGCATGCGCTCAATGACCGCTGTGCACGATTGGATGCTTTCCCCTCCGCAGAATTGCCGAAATACGGTTCTTCGGATGAGTCCGTTGATGGGCAGTCCTGCACGAAGGGCCCATAGTGCCCATTTGGATCCAAAGCGGACCAGACGAGGATTCGAGATGGACGAAAACAGAAAGCGGGCGCTTTTCAACTCCTCGTCACTGCGGAGTTTGAAGGCCAGTTCGGTGTTCTGAAAGTTCAGCATGGAGCGCAGGGGTGGAGGGCATACAAAGATAGAACGCGAGCTACCTTTGTGCGACAAAATCAAGCACTTGTCTGATTCATCTCCAAGCATTTTTGCAGGCCCCGGAGCCTTGGCTCGCTTCGATGACTGGCTCGGTGAATCAGCATCTGACTACAGCGCCATCTATTTCCTGGTCGACGCCAATACGGCAGAGCATTGCCTCGTGCGATTGGCCGCCTCTTTGGAGCAATTGCCTGAATTTGAGATGCTGGAGATCCCGGCGGGCGAAGAGCAAAAATCGTGGGAGGTCGCTGGTCAATTGCTTGCCGCGCTGGCAGAACTTGGAGCCGACCGCCGGGCATTGCTCATCGCGTTGGGTGGAGGCGTGGTCACAGACCTCGGAGGATTTGTTGCCTCGATCTACAAGCGCGGTATCGACCATGTGCTGGTGCCGACATCGCTGCTGGGCATGACCGATGCGGCCATAGGCGGTAAAAATGGCGTGGACCTCGATGGAGCGAAAAATCTGGCCGGAGTCTTTCGCCATCCAAGGGCATTGGTCGTGTGGCCTGATTTCCTGGATACGCTGCCAGAAGAATCTATTCTGGATGGCAGAGCCGAAAGCATCAAGCACGGACTGATCGCAGACGCGGCTTTTTGGGAAGAGCTCAAAAGGGGGGAGGAAGCATGGACAGCTGCCCAGGTCGAACGGTCCATGGCCATCAAGACAGAGATATGTGCGGAGGATATGCTGGAGCGGGGTAAACGGAAGCTTTTGAATTTTGGCCACACGGTGGGCCATGCCCTCGAGTCCCATATGCTGCAAAGTGGAGCGCCCTGGGGTCACGGACGTTGTGTGGCTGCGGGGATGTGCGTAGAGATCGAATTGTCTGTGGAATTGCTGGGTTTCCCTGTCTTGAAGCGGGATGAGGTGAACAATTACCTGATCGATCACTTTGGACTGAGCGAACTGAAGGAGATGACTTTTTCGCAGTGGCGTTCGTGGCTGAGCTACGATAAAAAGAATGCAGAAGGTCAGTGGAGATTCGTGCTGCTGAAGGATTTGGGAGAAGCCAAATACGATCAGCCCGTCACACCCGAACAATTGGATCGGGCCTGGACAAAGGCCTTCCAATGATCGAGGTTTCCTTTCATCCAGAAGAAGGAGAAGCCACTCATTCCCTCCAATTGCCCATTTCCAAGAGCATCAGCAACCGCTTGCTCATTCTTCAGGCGCTGTATCCGCAGCAGTTACAGATCGATCGGCATTCAGAAAGTACGGATACGGAGATCCTCAAAAAGGCTCTGCAGAAAACAAATGGAACGGTCGATTTTGGGATGGCGGGAACCTCGGTGCGCTTCTATCTCGCTTATGCCACCATCAAGGGGATCCCCATCCGGATAGATGCATCGGGTCGAGGACGGGAGCGTCCGGTCCAGCCGCTATTTCAGGCATTGAGAATGCTGGGGGGGTCATGGCACTTTGAAGGAGAAGAGGATCACTTTCCCTGCCTGGTGAAAAATGGTCCTTTAGCAGGCGGACATGCGGTCATCGACACTTCCGTATCCAGCCAATTCGCCACGGCGCTCATGCTCTCGGCACCGCTTTGTCCCCAGGGGATCCGCGCAGAATTCAAGGGCAAGCGCTCATCAACGCCCTACCTGGATCTCACCCGAAAACTGATGCAAGAGCTTGGGCTGTCGCTTGATCTTGCAGAGGATGGATTCTCTGTGCCGCATCAGCCGTCGCTCCCCGTGAACCGTTCTCTTTCCGTGGAACGGGACTGGAGCAGCGTGGCATTTGTTGCTCAGCACCTGGTGACCTCTGGTCGTGGGGCCATTCGATTGGAAGGATTGCAGACAGACAGTCCACAAGGTGATCGTCGGGTGCTCGAATACTTCGGCCAATTGGGTTTGGCGGTTCGTGTTGAGGGGCAGGCTCATTTGCTTCGGTCAGCCGCAGCAAGGACGCAGCTGGGGCCATTGCGCCTGGACTTCATTGACTGCCCGGACCTGAGTATGAGTTGGGCCACAGCTGCAGCTGCCCTGGGAATGGAAGCCGAGTTGTCCGGGCTGCATACACTTCCTGGAAAAGAATCGGATCGTCTTGCTGCACTGGGCAAAGGCCTTGGTCAACTCGCGGAAGTGGCTATGTTGCCAGGAGAAGGAGTGTTGAAGATCGGTAAGCAAAAAAAGAATGAACATCCTGTGATCTGGGACAGCCACAACGACCATCGACTGGCCATGTGTGGTGCATTGATCGCCGGATGCGGACGCAGAGTACATCTGAGCGAATTGGATTCGGTCACCAAATCCTTTCCGGATTTCATTGCTCAGTTCGAGCGGGTCGGATACCACTTCAAAAGCTGCGGATGAGTTGCATTCGTAACTCGGTTTCATCCAGAATGCCATTGATCTTCCGGTAGGTGTAGCGCGCTTCCAAAAGCCAGCCCCTCTTTTTAAACCCCATTAGGATGTGCAATTCAGCGCCCTGACCGTAATAGGCGGGTACACTGAATCCATATCGCACATCGGTTCGGTAGGCGTAGATACGGTGTGCATGGTCGGGAATGGAAAATCCGGTCAGGCGCGCTGCTGCCTTCAGCTGCTCGGTTCGATAAATGAATTCCTGGAAAAACAATCCTCCTTTGGGAAGCAGCGATCGGTCGGAATGGACAATGCCTATGCGGCTTCTCAGCTGCACCCGCTCACTGAGTGTTTGGTTGCGTTGAATGAATTGGGTGCTGATGCTGGATGGACCTGAAGCTTCATCAGAAGTTTCGATCGTTCCCTTGACCCTTTGCCCTATGCCGAATGAGATGTTCAGATCAGGCCGGATGGTGAGATATCCCCGTATCCCCATTTGTTGTGGTGCTCTGGAAATTGTGGGATCCAGCGACTGTCGGAGCAGTATGAATCCATCCAGCTTCAGCCGAGCCGAACAATCGGCCTTTATCCGTAATTCCTGTTCAAAGAGGCCATGGTCCGTGCTACGCTCGTATAGGCGGGAGGTGCTGCTCGGATAATGGTTTGAGATCTTGCGGACATTTAGTCCAAAGTGCATGCGGGGCAGCAGTGGAAGATGGCTGCCAAGGATCCAAGCCGTGCCGCCTGTGGATTTGATTCCCACTTCGGCATAGAGCCGGTTCTTTTTCCATTGAAGCAGGTATTCGGCGGCCAAAACCTGTTCCGTTTGTCGGTGCGGCTCTGTCCGACTGCTCAGCAACTGCGAACGGCAGATCAGACCGAGGCGCTGGTGTTTTCTGGTCCAGCGCAGGTATCCGCCGAACAGATCCAATTGCAAGGAGGATCGGTGCATTCGTTCATTTGGGGTTCGGTTGTACCCGCTGATGTCCACTCTTGGACCCGAAGCTTCTTCAAATGAACCATTCAAATAGCGACGTGAGCCAACGAGCTCGAGTCGCCAATCCTGCCAGCGCCACCTGCCGGCCAATCCTTTGAGGTGGAGCATTTCCATGGCTCCAGAGTACGGCGTCACGCCCCGGCCGTTCCACATGGGGTCCGAGGCCGACCGAAAGTCCATTTGGCTTCCGCTCCAGAGGCTCAGCCCCTGTGCCCATTGGACATGGAAACTCCCGAGGATCAGCCGTCGGAGCAGGCCATTCTTCGGTGTCCAAGCGATGAATCCAGACCAATGATCGAAGAGTTGATCATCAAAAGGTTCTCCTGCATCTTTTTCCATGCACAGGGCCAATACCAATTCGCGTCCTTGCTGCAGTCTTGTCTGGACCAGCAGATGGTTCGGGTCTCCTAGGTAGGCGCTCCCAGGATGGCTGAGCGGCGACAGTGCATACCTCTGATCGGATGACCTCCACTTTCTCGTCCACCTCCAAAGTGTCCGGCCACGGATGTTGTTCCTCCTTCTCTTTCCCAATGCGCTGATCGATCCAATGACCTTTGGGTCGATGGCCATTAGGCGCTGCATTTCGTTTTTGGTCAGAAAGTCGTAGGCCTTCCATTCCAATGGACTCTTGGGAAAGGGGTGCCGCAGCAGAAGCCTGCGGATCCGCGAAGCCACGAACAGATCCGTCCCCGTGTGTCGTGCGATCGTGTCCAATTGCTGGGCCTTCCAGCTTTCTATGGACGAATAAGTTGCAGTCAATGAGGAGGTGTCCCAAGATGCCCATTGGTCCTCCAAGGTCATCATCTCGCTCGCAGGCCGATCGCTGAGTGGCTGCGCCCATAAACTGTCGGATTGTGCATAAATGGGCCCAGCTGCCGCGCAAAAAAAGACGGCGAATCCAAAGACAGCCGGATGGAATTCAACGGCCATAGACGATCTCAACGGCTCCAGCTCCGGGCCGTACAGGCGACCACATGGCGAAGATGCCAATGGATAGATCTCTTTCTTCCCATCGAAGGCCCCAGCCCAGCCGAAGCGGCATGCCGCCCAAACCGAATAGCCCTGTGAATCCGCTTCGGAAGTTGTGCAGCAGGCCGAAATGCCACTGGGTCCGATCCGGCGGTGCTGCCCCCCATTCGGTCAGCACTTGGGTGGAACGGCTAATATTCCAATCCAGCCCGATCCGGAAGGAAGAAGATCTATCATTCCGCCAGCCCAGATGATGGTCCTGTCGCCATTTGATGGCCGCCGAGAGCAGTGAGGAAAATGTGTAATGTGCCGAAAAGGAAGTGGAATAGCTGGGTTCGAATCGGATCGTTTCGCTGGGAATGTTGAGGCTGTTTCGTTCGAAACAGATCCCGAGATAGAGCGTGCTGAAGATCTTTCTTCCGTAGCCAAAGTGAAAGACGAGGCCTTCCACACCCGGCTGCACCTTTTTTTGCAGACCTAGTCCGATTCCCTGCTTGCTCCATTGGAAGTGAGTGGCCACACCATGCGCATGGATGCCCAGTCCATTTTGAGCCGCAGATGAATACAGCGAAAGCATGAAGTTTTTTACTGGCTTCCGTCCAAGGACAGCTGGATGTTGATAAGACCGCCAGGGGTTTTCTTTGAAAAGCTGACAGCCGCCCAGAGCGAGGTTTTGCGCACCAAGACCGAGGATCTCTGAAGGCTGAGCTGAGAGCGAAGCAAAAAGGAACAAGGGAAAGAGGGCAAATACCGCTACCTTCATCTGTGCATTTTTTCTGCGCAATTCTACTTGAACACCTTGGCCTACATCAGACACATTCTGTATCTCGGTTTTGCCTTGCTATACCTATGCGGGTGGGATCTGCAGGCAAGGGCGACGGAGCCCGATGAGAATTGGCTTCTCGAGCTGATCAGCTGGAATGGAAAGATGCCCGAAGTGGAGGTTTCCAAACTGGCCATTGGTCCGTCGGGTCGGCTTTGGATCGCAACAGAGGGCCAGGGCGTATTCAGTTGGAACGGGAGTCAATTGGAAGCTGTCACCGGTTTTGAATCTCGATTCGTCAGCGATCTGGCCTTTTATCAGGGTAAGCTCTATCTCTCCACAGACCAAGGGGTCTATGCCCTTTCTTCCTGGCCATTCCGATCAGAACGGATCGATCTGCTTCCGGATTTTCCTGCATTGATGGCCCCTACGGATTCATCCCTTTTTTTCCTGTCGGCCAGCGGCCAATTGCTGGACCTTGAGGGCCACGAGCATTCAGCCGTATTTCCAACAAATGAGACCGTACTGGATCTTTTCCATGCAGCAGGTCGGGGACTTATTGCCGAGACGGAAGAAGACCAGTGGAACTTTCGCAGCGGTCGGTGGCAAAAACTGGATAGCGAGCGGACCGTTGAGGGCAGGCGTTCCAAGGTTTTTAAATATGCAGATGTGCTGCGTTCATTCGGCATACGACCGGATCCCAAGAGCACAGAGTTTGCACCGGATCAGATCTGGTCGGTCAGCAGCAGTGGTCTTTGGCATGCCTATCGGGAGGCGGCTATGGAGCGTAAGTGGCCACTCTCTGTTTCTTTCCCGGACGATCGTGTGGCACTACCCGATGAAGCAGGAGTGGTCCTTGACCGTACGGCTGGATCGGACGGCTCCTGGTGGATAGGTACCGAGAGTGGGCTCTACCATGCAGGGGTCCGTGGCGTGGAGCGTTTGGAATTGCCTGTGCGTGATCCCTTTGTCTTTTGCGTGCGTCCCTTTCAGGAATTGTGGGTAGGAACAGGTGAGGCACTGCTGAGCCGGGAAGAGGGAGAGGACTGGAAGCGTTGGGAACTGCCTGCGGTTGTCGATCTGCAGCCTGTGCCAGAAGGCATTTGGTGCGTCGATCTGTCTGGATCCCTTTTTCAGATCCGCTTGGACGGAGCCATAAAGCAGGTTGAAGTGAGTGCTGCCCTCGCAGGTCTGCTAAAAGTGGATGGCCGGGTACACGCTGTTTCCGAGCAGGGCGAACTCATCGATCTGAGCGACGCCTCTTCGGCACGGCCATTGGTTCCAAAGTCGGTCGGAAACGTTCAAAAGATGGATGTATTCGGGAGTCGAATGGCTTTGGTGACCAACTCTGCCGTTTTGTTCTTTGATATCGGGGACAGCCTGTTCCCCTTGGGAAGCCTCAGCAGGAACATTCACTACGTGCAGCGAACAGAAGTGCCCGAGCCGCTCTGGCTGGACGAACGGCGCTTCGCTCTCGAGTCCTGGACAGGCTGGGCTTCCTGGGATATTGGGCGTCTGCCGCAACCGCCCAAACCCATCATTCAGGAAGTTCAGTTGGCCCAAAGCAAGCAGCAAGCCGTGGAGGTATCCGAAGTGAATGATGGGAACGCACGCTATCTGCTTCCTTACGACAAGAGTTTCTTCCGCTTGAGACTGGGTGTGCCGCCAACTTCAGATTCTCGTCTGTGGTCCTTCGGCTATCGATTGTTCAGCGGCGACCGACTGGTCTCGGGAGAAGAAGTGGGGGCGGAGGTACTCATTCCATCCATTGGACCGGGAGACCACACATTGCTTTTGTATACGATGGATGGCCGAACGGGTCGTGAATCACAAACCATCCGTATTGACCTGAGAGTACTTCCCCCGGTTTGGCAGAGATGGTGGTTCTATCTCTTGCTTGCCTTCCTTGTGGGATCCTTCGTCTGGATATGGGCACGCAGGAGGGTGCGGCGGATTCGTGAAGAGAACAGGATCCGTGAAGAGATGGGGAGGCTCGAAGCCACCGCCTTGCGCATGCAGATGAATCCTCATTTCATATTCAATGCGCTGGAAAGCATTTCCAATTTCATTTTGGGAAACAAGAAGAAAGAGGCGATCCACTACCTCGCCAGCTTTGCCAAGTTGATAAGAAATACCCTGGAAAGTGCCCACGAGCCGACCATTCTTTTGGATCAGGAGATCGGTGTGCTGCGCAATTATCTCGAACTCGAGCAGATGCGCTGCGGCGGGCGACTCGAATTTTCGATCGACTGCTCGGAAGAATGGCTGGAGCGGTATCGGATCCCACCCATGCTGCTGCAACCCTATGTGGAGAATGCCGTGAAGCACGGCCTCAAAGCCAGAAAAGGAGCCGGACGGATCGATGTGCATTTCCGACTGGAAGAAGCTGCGCTGGCGGTCGAGATCAGAGACGATGGAATTGGACGTCAGGCGAGTGCGCAACTTCTCGAGCGTTCATTTGGCGCCCCGGATAAGAAAAGCATGAGCATGAGCATCATCCAGCAGCGCATCCGTCTTTTGCGGGAGAAGGGTGGTCAGGACATTCGTGTGGAGGTACGCGATCTCGTGGATGAAAAGGGAGATGCAAAGGGAACAAGCGTTCATCTCCGCCTTCCACTCATTGAGGACGAATGGGCCGAATGAGTTGAATCGGATGGGGCCTCCGCAGACTCATTCCCTGAAATGCGTAGCGGGCAATGGTTAAATTTGAGAAAAACCGATCCTATGATCCAGGCCATCATTGTGGACGACGAGGAATCTTCGAGAAAGGCCCTTGTCAGCAAACTCGAACTCTTCACCCCAGAAGTAGAAGTCAAAGGAGAATCCGGATCGGTGGACGAGGCGCTTGGTCAGATCGCCGAACAGACTCCTGATGTGGTCTTCCTGGACATCAACCTCTCCGGCGAGAACGGCTTCGAACTATTGGAAAAGCTGGAACAGGACGAACTGCTTCAGGAGAACAGACCCGCCATCATCTTCATCACGGCACACGACGAATTTGCCCTCCGCGCCATCAAGTTCAGCGCATTGGATTATCTCCTCAAGCCCATCGATCCAGAAGAACTCGTTCGCGCCATCCGCAAGCTCGAAGAGCAGAAGAACCCAGGGGGAATGCCAATGGGTGTGCTTATCGAGAATCTTCGGGGCGGCAGTGGAATGCCCCGCAGGATCGTTGTTCCCACCTACGACGGCATGCATATTCTAAAGGTTTCGGACATCATCCGCTGTGAGTCGAGCAGCAACTACACCAACTTCCTGCTCAAAGATGCCAAGCCCATCCTGGCTTCGAAGACGTTGAAGGAATACGACATCATGCTCAGCCCGCACAATTTTGAACGCATTCACAAATCGCATCTCATCAATATGGCCTACGTCAAGCGATATGTACCCTCTGACGGAGGCTATATGATCATGGAAGATGACTCACGCATTCCCGTGGCGAATCGGAAAAAAGAACAGCTGCTCAAGCTGATACGGAACATGTAGACATCGCCCTTTCTCGCATTCCGAAGATTTTTTTAAAATTGGACTGCGAATGATTGCGATGGTTAATCGTTGGATTTCGATGGAAGACCCCGTTGCATTACGGGGTCTTTTTTTTGTCCAATTCACAGAGTACGCCCAGCCGCCAAAGGTCAAAGAGGATGAGACTGGGACGCGCACTTTTAAGGTTGCGTTCCCAAGTACTACGCAGCATGCTGAAAAGCAGTCTGTACAGAGGTGTCAGTCCGAGCTTTTGTATGCGCCGATACCGCTCATAAAGGCGTGTTCCCTTTTTGAGCCTTCCTTCCCCGATGAGTTGAAGAAGCGTTCGAATGCCTGTTCGGGTCTTTTCAAGAAAAACAGGATCCTTGTCCAGACCCTCGTGAAGCAGGGGATTGTCGCAGTGGGACAAAACGATCCCATGAGCGGATAGCTCTACTCCAAACAAGGTGTCTTCATGGCCATAGTGCATGATGGACTCCCTGAATTGGATGCTTTGGAAAGTGGAGGCAGGGATCAAAAAATTGAAAGAAGAAAAACCGTATTCCTTCGCAGAAGAACGGCTTACGGCAGATCGTTCCTCGCGGGCCTTGCCATAGACCCAGCGCAGCCGTCTGCCTTTCTCTGGTGCTTCCTGGCGGTAGGCGGTTCCACCCACCCAGACCGAATCAGTGGGCAGAAGGTCGAAGTAGCGTTCCACGTACCGTGCATCGGGCGGCGCAGAATCTCCATCGAGAAACACCAAATACGGGAATTGCGCCTGAGATGCCAGCCAGTTTCTGCTGGCCGAACGACTTGGGCTGCTTTTTCCTGCTTCGAATCGAACACCCTCAAATTCCTGGAGTTCACGCTGCAGCATTTCGTGAATGCGTGGATCCGATCCATTGTCGTGGGCGATGATCTCAAAGGCTTCCGGTCGTTGCTTTCCCTGCAGGTGAAGACTATGGACCAGCGCTCGGATATCTTGCTCGTAGCAGGCGATTAAAAAGGAGATCATTATTTTCGCTCTGGTCTAATTCCGGTGAATCGTGCTCCAGTACATCAGTGTGAAAAGTAAGGTATTAATTCCGCTCAGTTTTCTTCTGCTGTTGCTTTCAGCGGCCTGTGATGAGTGTGATTCTGTGGTCCAGGCTCCTCAGACTGACAGTTGGTTCCGTTTGTTCGATCAGGCGGGCAATGACCTTTGGTTCAATCCGGGGGTTGGATTCAACCCGGACAAGGCGACTGCGGTGATCACTGTGGACAGTTTGCGGATTCCGGTCGGCACCTCGGTGGTGCGCAACCTGTTCTCTCCCAGTTATGTGTCCTTTCCCTTGTTGCCGTCTGTCACAGACCAGAACAAGGCAACCCTTTTTCTGAATGGAATCGACTCTTTGGTCTTTTATTACCGAACGGTGACCGATCAGGAGAACTGCCAGGAATTCAATGAGGTCTCCTTTGTTTTGATCGGCGATACGGTCATCTGCAGTCCGTGCGGGATCCCCGTAAGTGCAGGTGGTGACGGCGAGTTCATCGATCTGATCTACTGAGCAGAAAGGGCTCAGAGCGTCTTCTGCACTGTTTCTTCCAGCGTTCCATTCGTACAGCGCAATGTCCTTCCCGGAAATTTGAGGATGAGCGCATAGTCATGTGTGGCCATGAGAATGCAGCGGTCTTTTTTGCAGACTTCTTTCAGCAGGAAAATGATCTCCTCTGAGGTGGAGGGGTCCAAATTGCCTGTTGGCTCATCTGCCAGGATGACCTCTGGATCGTTCAGAAGCGCTCGGGCGATGGCCACCCGCTGCTGTTCGCCCCCACTGATCTGGTAGGGCATTTTGTCCTTGTTATCGACCATGCCCACTTTTTCGAGCACTTCAGAGATGCGCTCTTCCATCTTCTTTTTATCCTTCCACCCCGTGGCTTTCAGCACAAAGCTCAGATTGTCGGCGATGCTGCGATCGGTGAGGAGCTGGAAGTCCTGGAAGACGATGCCGAGCTTTCTCCTTAGGGTGGGGATATCGGCATCCTTGAGCGCTCCGAGATCCTGCTTGGCAATGGATCCGCTGCCGGAGTGAAGCGGCAGGTCGCCGTAGAGGGTTTTGAGCAAGCTGGACTTGCCACTTCCTGTGGCTCCGATCAGGTAAACGAATTCTCCTTTCTCAATGGAAAAGCTGACGTCGCTGAGCACGAGGTGCTCTGCCTGGCGGATGTGCACATCCTGCAGCCGTACAAGTGGCGTATCACTCATGGGCTAAATGTACTGCGCAGCGCTTATTCGCTCTTGAAGACTTCGATCTCTCGCTGAGCAGTGGTCAATTCTGTGAATTTTCCGAGGTAGCGCGTGGCCCGGACCACATGGTTGTCTATCCAGTGGTAATTGCCGCCCCGCGGTTTGCCCATGAGCATTCCATGGTACTTGAAGCCATGCTCCTGCAGCCATGCTTCGGTAACGGCACGGTGCTCTTCTGTACGTGAGGTGAAGAAGTAGATGATATGGCCTTCATCGTACCAGCCATTCAGCGTACGCAGTGCGTCGGGAAAGGGAGCGCAAGTCTTCATTCGCTCGGGTTCCTCGTTCGGTACATCTTCGGTGATCGTTCCGTCGATATCGATCAAAAAATTCTTGATGTGCTCGGGGAGCACTGGGCTGGCGTTGAGCCCCTGGTCGTCTTTTGCACCCTGCAGGTCCATAGGTATTCTGTCATTATTGGATTCATCCCAGTGAACTGATTATTTGAGCGGCCAGTTCTTCACCGATCCGTTCCTGTGCCTCCAAGGTGGCGGCACCGATATGCGGGCTCAGGCTGATCTGGGGGTGCATCAGCAATTTGACTTCAGGGTCTGGTTCATTTTCAAATACGTCCAAGGCGGCATGGGCCAATTGGCCACTGTCCAGGGCAGCAAGCAGGGCTTTTTCATCTACCACACCTCCTCTGGCTGCATTGATCAGGCAGCTGCCTTGTTTCATCAGGGTGAGTTCGCGTTCCCCGATCAGTGCTTCTCCACCGCCTCCGGGTACGTGGATGGTCACAAAATCAGCGGAACTGAGCACTTCCTCCAATGAGGTGGTGGCCACGGGGATGGATACATGGGCCCCGTTGGGAAAAGACAGTTCGATGGGCAGCTCAAAGGAGTTGGCATCTGCAGCTACTACCTTCATTCCCAAGCCAAATGCCCTTTTTGCAACCGCTTGTCCAATGCGCCCGAATCCGATGATGCCCAATGTCTTGCCTTGCAATTCTCTTCCCTTGCTGTAGGCTTTCTTCAGTTCCTTGAACCGGCTGTCTCCCTCCAGGGGCATTTCACGGTTGCTTGTGTAGAGAAAGCGGAGCATGCCGAACAAATGACTGAAGACAAGTTCAGCCACTGAATCAGAGGAGGCAGCGGGTGTATTGATCACCTCCACTCCCTTGCTTTTCGCATATTCCACATCGATGTTGTCCATGCCTACGCCGCCCCGACCGATCATCTTCAGATCCGGGCAGGCGTCGATCAGATCCTTTCTCGCTTTGGTGGCGCTGCGGACAAGAAGTACGCTGATGCCCTCTGTGTTGATATAATCGATCAGCTGTTCCTGAGCCACCTTGGTTGTCTGCACCTCAAAACCGGCTGCTTCGAGGGGCGCTATTCCGGACGGACTGATTCCGTCGTTGGCAAGAATCTTCATGAATTATCCCTTTGTTCGTTCGAGTTCCTTCATCACATCCACCAGGGTCTGCACACTTTCCGGCGGAAGTGCATTGTACATGCTGGCCCGATAGCCGCCAACGGAACGGTGTCCATTGATCCCGCTGATCCCTGCAGCCTTCCACATTTCATCGAAGCGCCCTTTGAGCGCGTCGTCCTTCAGTAAGAAGCAGGCGTTCATCGTGGACCGGTCTTCGCGATCGGCCGTTCCTTCAAAAAGCGGATTCCGGTCGATCTCCCCGTACATGATCTCAGCTTTTTTGGCATTCCGCTCGGATACCCATTGGATGCCGCCCCGGTCCTTGAGCCACTGAAGCGTCAGCATGCTGACGTATACAGCAAACACTGGGGGCGTGTGGAACATCGATTCTTTCTCGATGTGGGTGCGGTAGTCGAGCATGGTGGGAATGTCCCGGCCAGTATGCCCAAGGAGCTCATCCTTTACGATGACCACCGTGGCTCCGGCAGGTCCCATGTTCTTCTGGGCGCCTGCGTAGATGAGTCCAAACTTTTCTACGTCCACTTTTCGACTGAAAATGTCAGAGGACATATCGCAGACCACGGGCACAGGACTCGAAGGAAATTCCTTGATCTGTGTACCAAATATGGTGTTGTTGCTGGTGCAGTGGTAGTAGTCGGCTGTTTCGGGAATGGACAGATCCTTGGGGATGTAGCAGAAGTTCCTGTCGGAAGAATCTGAGATGGCTGTGGCCGCCCCGAGTTTTTGCGCTTCCTTCAGCGCTTTCTTTGCCCAGGTTCCCGTTACAGAGTAGGCAGCGCTTCCGCCCTCGGCTTTCATCAGGTTGTGGGGAACCATGGTGAACTCCAGGCTTGCTCCGCCCTGAAGGAAGAGCACGCTGTATCCTTCGGGTACTTCGAGCAGCTCTTTGACCAGTTCGATCGCACGGTCCATGACGCCGATGAAACTCTTGCTTCTGTGGGAGATCTCGATCAGTGAGAGGTCCAGTCCGTCGAACTCTTGAACGGCCTGACTGGCCTGTTGCAAAACCTCTTTGGGCAGGATGCATGGGCCAGCTGAAAAGTTGTGGACTGTCATGGCTTCTGTATTTGGAGCAAAAATACTCAATTGGTGAACCGTATGCCGGCCTTTCAGTTCACTTTCTTTGCTCTCCAGGGGCGAGATCGGTACCTCTGTCGGGCGGGGCGATCCGGGCAGGAATGTCCGAAGGGGCCTCGATCTGCTCCTCCAGTTTCCAATGTCCTTTGTTCCAGTACAATGCATCGTAGGTGAAGTCCGGGCCATAGAAGGAATACATCCTCTTCATGGAGGCGTCTTGTGGCGCCAGGTGGTCCATGATGATCCGTCCTTCCGACCAGCGAAGAGAGGCGGAAAGTTTGGCCGAGTATTCGAGCAGCAAACGGTAGGGCTTGCGGGGCATTACCCGTCCCTGAAAGTCATCGATGCGGAAGATATCCGCACCAAAGATGATCCCTCCGGCCTGCTGTGGATCCAGGACGATCACATCGATCCACTTTCGACGGGTCCTGAGGTCGTGTTGGTCGTAGCCGAGGAGCATGTAGTGTGTTTCTTTCTTGTGCCGAACCTTCTCGATATGGTAATACACAGCTCCCTGCCATTGGCCGGGACGCAGCGGTCGGTACAAAGGCGGTACGGAATGATTTCCGGTATCGGAAAGCAGGATCACGCGGTTCGCTTCCTCGCCGGGCAGGACAACAAGGCCCTGGTGATGGAATCGTCCGCCTTTCCTGGGCAGTTGCCAGGTCCAGAGCACGAATCGATCGTCGGGTGCACGCAGCCTTGAAATGCTCTTGAACGAGTCGAAGTCTTGCTGATAGGATGATGGATGGGAAAGTGTGTCGATGAGGAAGTCCAGGAGCAGGGCATTGGCCTGCAGCCTCAGAGAGTCATAGGGCGCACTGAGCACACTCTGAGCCACCGAGTCGATGTCGAGCGATCGCCCTTCCGAACCCAGGTGCTGACCAAAGGCCAACGGACCCAGCAACAAAACGCCAATGAGTGATCGAAAGGAGGTAGGCTTCATGAACACGAAAACGAAGGCAAAAAAGCCATGGTATTCAGAGGTGCAGAAAGTCTTTTTTTCCCAGCAGCTGCTCTTCGGTCTCCACATGATCCTCGTCGGGTACACAGCAGTCCACCGGGCAAACGGCGGCACATTGGGGCTCTTCGTGGAATCCCTTGCACTCTGTGCACTTGTCGGTGACGATATAGTAGACATCGTAGTCCACGGGTTCCTGCGCTTCGCCTGCATCGACCTTGCCTCCGCTTGGCGGCACGATGGAGCCGCTCAGCGAGGTGCCGTCCGAGAACCGCCATTCCTGAGCACCCTCATAGATCGCATTGTTCGGGCACTCGGGTTCACAGGCCCCGCAATTGATGCATTCATCCGTGATCTTTATCGCCATGCTTCTTGCTTTCTTTGTCAAAAATAGAAGAACATGTCCGAGTTGAGCATCGGAAAACGTATTGAGGCCTTTTCAGAGTTGGCGGATCGACTCAGGGCACTGCGTTTGAGCGAGGCGGAAGCCGCTGCCGATCCCGTACGCCGTGTGATCGCTGACCAGGTGAACAACAATCCCTGGTTCACTGAGCAGCAGGTCGATCGCGCGCTTCAGGAATGGATCGACCTTTTGTCTTCGGAAAAACTGAGCGGGTGGACCCAGGAGCTTGAAGAAGAATGCGGAGGAAAGACCGTTGCACTGATCCCAGCCGGCAACATTCCTTTGGTGGGTTTTCATGACGTGTTGAGTGTTCTGATCTCCGGTCACTCCCTCTTGCTTCGGCCGTCTTCTGAAGATCCGGACCTGATCCCAATGCTCCTGTTGATGCTGGAACAGATCGAGCCTGTTTTTCACGAACGGATCCGCATTGCCGATGGAAAACTGTCGGCCTTTGATGCGGTGATCGCGACGGGCAGCAACAATTCCGCCCGGTACTTTGAGCACTACTTTGGAAAATATCCGCACATCATCCGCAAGAACCGGACTTCGGTGGCCGTATTGACCGGTGAAGAGACCCCGGAGGAGATCGATGGTCTGGCCGATGATGTGATGGCCTACTTCGGTTTGGGTTGCCGCTCGGTGACCAAAGTCTATTTGCCCGAAGGATTCGACATCGACCGGATCTTTGGTTCGCTCTACCGATACCGTGACTATCTGAATTGCAAGCCCTTTGCGGACAACTATGACTACCATCGCTCGCTGTGGATGATGAACCAGATCCCGTTCCACGAAAACGGCTTCATGCTGCTCCGCGAAGAGGGTTCCCTGCACTCTCCTGTGGCGGCCTTGAACTACAGCTTCTATTCCGACATCGAGCAAGTAAAGGAAGAGCTCGCTGCCCAGCAGGAAGAACTTCAGATGGTCGTTGGGAATGTGCCGGATCTGTTCCCAAGGCAAGCAGCGCTCGGCGCCGGTCAGCAACCGGCACTGGACGATTATGCCGACGGGGTCGACACGCTCTCTTTTCTCAGAAGTCTGTGATCAACTCAGCGCGGTCTGCTCCTGCATGAAAGTGATCATGCTTTGCAGCAGCGGCGTTCCGTCCACATTTCCCAAGGCGGGGTCAACGGCGCGCTCCGGATGGGGCATCATGCCCATCACATTGCGTCCTTCGTTGCAGACGCCTGCAATGTTCGCTACGGAACCATTCGGATTGGTCTGCTCGTTGGCTTCTCCTTCTTCGTTGGCATAGCGAAAGAGGATCTGTCCATTGTCTTCGAGCCGTTCGATGGTCTCTGCATCGGCGAAGTATCGGCCCTCGCCATGTGCAATGGGAATGGTGTAGGTCTTTTCGGCCTCCAACTCCGCGGTGATCGGACTGTTGAAGGAAGCCACGACAAGTTCGATGTTCTTGCAGATGAAGCGCTGGTTGTCGTTGGCCAGAAGGGCGCCGGGGAGCAAACCACTCTCGCAAAGCACCTGGAATCCATTGCAGACACCCAGCACAAAACCGCCTTGCTCAGCGAATCGCAGCACCTCTTCCATGACGGGCGAAAAACGGGCGATGGCTCCGGACCTGAGGTAGTCTCCATAGCTGAAGCCTCCGGGAAGCACCACGGCATCCACACCTTTCAGGTCACGGTCTTTGTGCCAGATGGCACTCACCTGATGACCAAGGATGCTGCCAAGCGCATCGATCATGTCCTGATCACAATTCGAACCGGGGAAGCGGACAACGCCAAAGTGCATGAATCAGATTTTGCTTCAAAATTAGTCGATGTGTACCTAGAAAGGGAGAGACGACAGATCCGAGTTACCCCCACATAATACACTAAGCAGCTTCCGTCCTTTCCATCTGTCTTTTTCCTTGATGATCGCAGCAAGCGAAACCGCTGCGCTGGGTTCAACCGCCTGTTTCAAATAGCGGTAGATCCACTTCAAGGCTTCCAGGATCTCTTCCTCGGTCACGGTAACAATTCCTTCTGATTCCTCTTGAATGATCGAAAAATTGTGTATGCCCAGAGCCGTCCTCAGTCCGTCGGCCATGGTCTCGGGTGCGGGCTGTTCCTGCCGTACACCGGATTCCAGCGAGCGAAAGGCATCGTCTGCATTGAGCGGTTCTGCACCGAATACCTTCAGGTCGGGTTGAAGCTGCCTGGCAGCCACAAGAGCTCCTGCCAAAAGGCCTCCTCCACCCACGGGAACGAATGCGGCATCCAGACCGCTGATGTCTTCAATGCATTCCTGCATCATGGTGGATTGACCCGTAATGATGCGCGGGTCGTCGTAGGGCGGAACGAAGCTGAAACCGTGCGCATCCATCAATTCGCTGCACAACTGCTCACGGGCTGCCTGTCCGGGGGCACAGAAATGCAGCCGGGCGCCATAAGCGTGCATCGCTTCCACCTTCACCTTCGGCGCGTCTTCAGGAACGACCACATGCACCTTTGTGTCAAGGGCTCTTCCGGCCCATGCCAGTGCCTGTCCGTGGTTGCCGCTCGAGTGGGTGATCACGCCTTTGCTGCGCTCCTCGGCCGTCATGGATCGCAGGGTATAGCATGCGCCCCGAACCTTGAAAGATCCGGTCTTTTGCAGATGCTCCGATTTGAAGTGCACTTCGCATCCCAAAGCCTTGTCGATCGTTTGGCTGCGCAGTATCGGGCTGCGGTGGATCTGCCCGTCGAGAAGCTCGGCTGCCTTTTTCAGGTCAGGGTATTCGTCGGCCTTCATCGCTCTTCCTTTTCTCTGGATTCATCTTCGGATTCCTCGGGCAGTTCAAGATGGACAAAATCCACCGTCGGATCGAGGATCTCTTCGATCAGGTCAATGAGCTGTTTTCTAAAAGCCAGGAGCCGGTCTGCATCGATCAAATAGGTCTTCTCTTTTTTTTCTCCGAAACTCAGATTCTTGGGTCCCTTCGACCATTCCTTGGTCAGGTAGATGCAGGCATTGAACTCTTCGTCAGGGAATCGACTTTGGGCCATGAGGGCATAGATCATCAGCTGGAAGGCGGCTGCATGCTCCCCATCGGTCAGTTGCTCGGCGTCTGTAATGCCCATCTTCCCAATGTTTCCCGTCTTGTAGTCGATCACCCGGACAACCCCATCCACCCGGTCGATCCGATCCACCTTCCCCTCGATGGTCAGCCTTTCATTCAGGGAAGCGGAGAGTGGTTCTTCAAGTGCGAGCAGCTCGATCGTATGCCCTTCTCTGAGCAGGGCAATGTCCAGGTTGACACTCTTTTCGACGAGTACCGGCAACAGATCGAAGGCCAGCCGTTCCGTGCCACTCAGACGCTCTGCGCTCACCTCATATTTTTCACAGGCTTCTTCCAGGCAGGCAGGGATGCGTTTCTTTTCCAGCTCCAGCAGGTCCGCATTCAATTCCTGCTTGAGAAAGGGCTTGAAAAAGCGGTCGATCGCTTCATGGAAGACCAGACCCATCCCCAGGGAGTCGAGGCGCCCCTTTCTTTTTGGTTCTCGGATGCCGCTGCAGTAGTTCAAATAAAAATCGATCGGGTTTTTCAGGTATCTGTTCAGTGCGCTTGGGCTGAATCCTCTTTCCCGAAGGCGATCCAAGGAATCGAGTATGGCGGGTGTCTTGGCGATCCTTTCCTCCGCTTGTGGCGCAGAAGGCGGTGCGATGCGCACTTCTGAATCCAACCGCAATTGGCTGTCATACCACTTGGTCCATTCGTGCCTGATCTGCAGAAGGAATCGGCTGGGTTCAGCGGCCTGAACGCCATCCGAACCCATGCTGTAGATCATCCAGGCGCGCTTGCTTCGTGCGAGCAGCCGCAGAAAATGATAGCCATAGATGCTGTCCTTTTCTCCGTGGTCCGGCAGGCCGTGTGCTTTCCTAAGTTCGTAGGGAAACATTGATTGTACGGGCCGTCCCTTGGGCAGGCAGCCTTCGTTCAGGGAGGTGAAAAGCACATGATCGAACTCCAGTGCCCTGGATTCGAGTATGCCCATGATCTGCAAACCTTCAAGCGGTTCGCCCCGGAAGTCGAGTCGGGCATCCTTCATCAAAAGTCGGAACAGACGTTCCGCATCTTTGATGTCCGATCCGTTCTCTTGCGAAATTTCTTTTTGCAGTCGTTGCAGCTCTTTCAACTGCTGCAGGATCTCCTCCAGACAGCTTTTGTTCATCCCGTCGGGCAGGCGGGCAACCAGCCAGCTGCCTAGTTCAAGGGCGCCAGTCACGGGCTCTGGCGGAGGCTCCATATTCAGCTCTGAAGCTTTTCCATTGGTCCAGAATTGCTTCCATTCAGAACGGTCTATTCGGCTGCCCAGGGCCCATTCAGGCTCTGTAAATACACCAGGTCCCACAAGCGGATGCAGGCTCAGAACGAGATCACGGAGCAGATCGGCAGATGCGCCCGTCTGCCAATCGGAGGCGAGCAGTTGCATGAGCCGTGAGATGATCTGGGTCATCGGGTGATCCTTCAGCGGGAGGCCCATGGTGATGTTGACCTTTTTCACCGCCTCAGGAAGTGCGCTCAGTGCAGGCAACAGATCACTTTCTTCAGTGAGAACGAGGGCTGTTCGCTCGAGCACAGCAATGCCCTTTTCTTCGATGAGTTCCTCCAGGATCTCCCGAACCAGTGCATACTGTTCTTGCTGGCCAGGAGTCGAGCTGATGGTCCATTCCCGAAAGTGGTCAGTAGGGGTGATCTGCTGTGTGCTGGTCTTTTCCCACTTCAGGTACTGCCGGATGAATTGTCCGGCCTCTTGTCCACCGGCGCCAAGGATCTCTGGAAGATCGAAAAGGAATACACATTCTTCCTTGCGCAAAGCAGCGAAGATCTCCTCTTCTGCCTTGTTCAAGGCATTGAGTCCGGCGATCCATATGCGCTCCACCCCCTGACTTTTTTTCCATTCTGGCCATAGCTGAGAAAAGCCTTCGGCGGCCATTCGGTAGGCGAGTCCTTGCGGAATGAGTCCGCTTTTCTGACAGAGTTCCTGGAAGGCGCAGCGCATATCGTCCAGACGCTCCCAGAAGTGGAGGTAGGAGCGGATCATGTCTGTGCGGTCCTCTTCTTCTTCAGCAGACCAGCGCTCAAGTCGTTTGACGTCCGAAGTGAAGCGGTAGAGTTCGGCCATGGGCGCAAGGTGCCGGTCGGCCTCGTTCAGATCGCTCAGAAACAGAGGCGCCCATTTCATGAAGGCATCGAAGCCCTCGGGCCGATGATGTGTGGCGCAATAGGCCGAAAAGAGCATGCTCAGTTCCCGAACGGGATCGATCCGACGGGAACCACTCAACTCGCGCACAAAAGATTCTGTTGTCAGAATGTGCGGGTGGATGAAGGCCTTGTTCGCACGCCGGATAAGCGCATGGCGCAGGTGCAGTCCTGCACGCTGGCTAGGCAGAATGACCAGATGGCTTTTCCACTGATCTTCAGGAGATTCAGCGATCCGGTCGGCCAGGTGATCCAAAAAGTGTGCAGAGGTCTTCATTTGGGTTCCCACTTCAGCAACAATCTCCGTTAAAAATTGGTGGGAAGCAAGATGTCCCAAAGAGCATCAGGGACCTTTGAAGGCCAGGCTTTACAAGCCGCTTTTTATCTGTACAGATCGCTGTCTGTTAGATATTCCCAGACCTTTTCGGGCAGCAGATAGCGCACCTCTTTGCCCGCCTTCAATTCCTGGCGGATGTGGCTCGAAGAGATCTCCATACGTGGTGCATCCACCCAATGAGTATTGGTCATGGGCTGTGCGACATCTGCTCCTCTGGGGTACACAATGATGGGGAAATGAGCCTCGATGTAATCTCCATTCCGCCATTTGTGGAGATTCTTCCGGTTGTCGCTGCCCATGATCAGGTGGAAGAGGTGTTCAGGGTGTTTCTCTTTCAAATGGGCCAGGGTAGCCACCGTATAGCTGGGGCGCGGCAGCGCGAATTCCACATCGGAAGCCCGAAGTCCGCTGGCCTCACCAATGGCCAGATCCACCATGTTCCAGCGCGTTCGTTCGGGCAGCAGATTCTTCTTTTCCTTGAATGGATTCTGCGGGCTCACCACCAGCCAGACCTCGTCCAGAGGGAAGTGCTGCTGAATGTGCTGGGCAATGACCATATGTCCGGTGTGTACCGGGTTGAAAGAACCGAAGAACAGACCGATCTTTTTCACTGGAGGAGAAAATTCTGCACCTGCTCCAAGGCCTGTTCCACAGCTTTTTCCAGATCGTCATTCAGGATGATGCCATCGAATCGATCCGCCAGTTCCATTTCCTTTTCCGCTTTATCGATGCGCATCTTCAGCTGCTCCTCAGATTCTGTTCCCCTTCCTCTGAGGCGCTCTTCGAGGATCTGCAGACTTGGTGGCTGGATGAAGAGGGCCAGTGCTCGGTTTTGGAATTGGGCCTTGAGATTCAGTCCGCCCTGAACGTCGATGTCAAAGACGACCTGCTTGCCAATGGCCCAGAGCCGTTCCACTTCCTGTCGAAGGGTTCCATAGAATACACCGGAATACACTTCCTCCCATTCGAGAAACGCATCCTTTTCGATCTCTTCGCGGAATTCCGATTCGGAGAGAAAGTAGTAATGAGTGCCATCTTCTTCTCCCTCCCGTGGCGCACGTGAGGTGGCCGAAATGCTGAATGACAATTGAGAGAGTTCCTGGAGCAGCCGACGAACAATGGTCGACTTTCCGGCTCCCGATGGCGCACTGAATATGAGCAACTTTCCACTCATTAGAGGATGTTTCCGAGTTGTTCCTTGATCTGCTCCAGATGGTCCTTCATCTGCACGACCCGCTGCTGCATCTGTGCATTCTGGCACTTGGATCCAATGGTGTTGACCTCCCGGCCGATCTCTTGAGCAACGAACTGCAATTTTCGTCCCTGTCGGGTTTCGCCGTCCATCACCTCCTGGAACATCTGCAGATGATGACGGAGCCGCACCCGCTCTTCATTGATGTCCCATTTCTCCAGATAGTAGACCACCTCCTGGTGGAATCGGGAGGCATCGAGCTCCTTCTTCCACTGTTCGAGTTGACCCTGCAGACGGTCCTTTAGTTTTTGGTTGCGCTCTTCTTCAAAGGGCGCCAATTCATCGAGTAACTTGCCGATGGAAGTCGCGTTGGCGATCAGGTCGGCGTGCATGGCCTGACCCTCTTTTTCCCGGTGTCCGCTCAGCCTTTGGAGCGCCTCTTCGGTGAGCGTCAGCACATCCTTTTTGTAGCCTTCGTCCAAGACCTTTTCTTCCTGACGCAATACATCGGGCATGCGGAGCAACTGACCCAAAAGATCCTGAGTGGAACCGATGCGCTGGGCGAGTTCCCGGAGTTGTTTGTGGTAGCGATCAAAAAGCTGTTCATCGATCACGTAGGCCGCGTTCTGTGTGGTCTCCCGCAAGTTCATGGAGAGCTCCACTTTTCCGCGTTGCAGCATCTTTTGGCAGAGCTGGCGCAGCTCTTGCTCAAAGGGTCGGAAGAGAGAAGGGATCTTCAGGTGCAGGTCGAGCTGCTTGGAGTTCAGACTGCGCACCTCCACGGTCAGCATGTAGTCCGGTGTTTCTTTTTCGGCCTTGCCGTATCCGGTCATGGAAAGGATCATAATCCGTGGGTTTGGTCAAAGTTAGTCAAGTGAAGCGGCCATTGGGCAGCTTGTTCCTTCCTCAGGGGTCGACAAGGATGCAGGCTGCATCCTGCGCATTTTTGCTCACCTTCTTTTCCTTGATCTCCAAGGTATAGGTCTGATCACCTACAGGTATGCTCACCACCCGAAAGCCATGAGCTGCAAGGAGTTCCATCTGATCGCGAGTGCAGTGATGGGAAATGGCAAAATTGGTGGCGACTTGATTAGCTGCGACATATGAAACGGGGGAGGCGTCTTCGGCAGCCGGAAAGCGAAGAATCGTTCCATTTCCCAGTTTCAGCTGCAGCTCGTTGCCCTTGGGTACGATAAAGTTTCGCTCTCCGGCCATTGCGATCTCCACTTCTACTCGGAATTCGTCTGCTTTTCTATAAAAATTGACCAGGAAAAAGCGCTTGACCTTGACCTTGTTTCTTCGAACCCGGACCTCGGTCATGGGATCCTGCTCATCGAAGTCGTATTTGCATTTTTTCTGTGCTTCTAAGTCTATCGGGCTGAGCAGGCCTGTGAGAAAGGCTGCAAAGATGAAGGTGCGCATGGTCGTTGATTTCAGCACAAATTACATTTTAGAAGGTTTCAGTCTTCTCGCGAGTTCATCGTTTTGAGATCCGGTTTCCCGTGATCACACGCTGCATGGCACTCTTGAATCGGTCCGTACCGGGCGGGGCAAGCGCCCTGTGTTTGGTGGCCCTTCCCTGTACGC